>VGIF01000181.1 GCA_016868015.1 Betaproteobacteria bacterium | reverse complement strand
CATGAGAAGCGGAACTTAGAAAAACGTTTCGGGTAGAATTGTATCCAATTGCTTGATACCCAGGCGCTATTGAAATTGCCCCTAACGGCGCTGCCCACCTGCGGCACCCGCGGCCCAACCCGGCTTCTGACCATGGCCTCGATTTTTGGTTTCCTCAAGTCCAAAGACAAGGATGCACCCGCGCCGGCGCTCGACACACCGGCAGATGCGGCCGAGCCGCCCGCCGGCGGCGGCTGGTTATCACGCCTTAAATCGGGCCTCTCCAAAACCCGCGAAAAACTCGGCGCGCAGGTCGCCGGCCTGTTCGGCGCGGGGCGCAAGCTCGACGAAGCGTTTTACGAAGAGCTGGAAACGGTATTACTATCGAGCGACGTCGGCGTTACCGCCACCGAACATTTGATCGAGGGGCTGCGCAGCCGCGCCAAGCGCGAACGCTACACCGAGGCCGCGCAGCTTAAGCAAGCGCTGGCGGAAAACCTCGGCGCGATGCTGACCCCCATCGAACAGCCGCTCGATGTCGGCACCGCCAAACCGTTTGTGATCATGCTGGCCGGCGTTAACGGCGCGGGCAAAACCACCTCCATCGGCAAACTCGCGCATTACTATCAAGCGCAGGGCAAAACCATACTGCTGGCGGCGGGGGACACGTTTCGCGCGGCGGCGCGCGAGCAACTGATCGCCTGGGGCGAGCGCAACAACGTCACCGTGGTGAGCCAGACGTCGGGCGACGCCGCCGCGGTGATGTACGACGCGGTACAGGCGGCATCAGCGCGCGGCATCGACATCGTGCTCGCCGACACCGCGGGACGGCTGCCCACGCAACTGCATCTGATGGAAGAAATCAAAAAGGTCAAACGCGTCATCGACAAGGCGCTGCCCGGCGCACCGCACGAAACGCTGATCGTGCTCGACGCCAACAACGGGCAAAACGCGATTACCCAGGTCAAGGCGTTCGACGACGCGCTGGGCGTGACGGGGCTGGTGCTCACCAAGCTCGACGGCACGGCCAAGGGCGGCGTGATCGCGGCGATTGCGCACATGCGTTCCGCCAAAGCGGGCGCAAAGCCGATCCCCGTGCGTTTTGTCGGCGTGGGCGAAGGATTGAACAATCTGCGGCCGTTTAAGGCGCGGGAGTTTGTGGATGCGTTGCTCGATCAAGCGTCTGATACAACAACAGCGTGATCAGCTTTAGCCAAGTCACCAAACGCTACCCCGGCGCCGGCGGCGGATACGAAGCCTTAAAATCCGCCACGCTGGACATTCAACCCGGCGAAATGGTGTTCATTACCGGCCACTCCGGCGCGGGCAAAAGCACGCTGCTGAAATTGATGGCGGCGATCGAGCGGCCGACTTCGGGCACGGTGCTGGTGAACCATCAAAACGTCAGCACGCTGCGTGCGTCCGCCTTACCTTTTGTGCGGCGCAATTTCGGCTTGATGTTTCAAGACCACAAGCTCTTATACGACCGCAGCGTGTATCAAAACGTCGTGCTGCCGTTGAACATCATCGGCTACAACGCAGCCGAAGCCGGCAAGCGCGTACGCGCCGCGCTCGACAAAGTGGGGCTGCTCGCCAAGGAAAAAGCCATGCCGGTAACGCTCTCCGGCGGCGAGCAACAGCGCCTGGCGATCGCGCGTGCCATTGTGCACCGGCCGTCGATCTTGCTGGCGGACGAACCGACGGCGAATCTTGACGCCGCTTATGCGCTGGAACTGGGCGAGTTGCTGCGCTCGTTTAACCAGGTGGGCGTCACGGTGGTCATCGCCACCCACGATGAGCAGTTGCAATCGCGCCTGCAGCCGCGCTGCATCGCGCTCGCGCAAGGGCGCGTTACGCAATGAAAAACTGGCTGCGCCAGCATGCGCTGTGTTTGGCCGCCACACTCGGGCGGCTGACGCGCACGCCGCTCGCGAGCTTGCTCAACGTCGGCGTAATTGGCGTGGCGCTGGCGCTGCCCCTTGCGTTTTATGTGGTGCTCGCCAACGTGCAGGGTTGTGCGCGTGCTAACGCGCCGACGCCGCAGCTAAGCTTGTTTCTCAAAATCGATGCGCCCGCGGCGGCCGCGCGCGAGATCGAGGCGCGGCTTAAAAAACACGAGGGCATCGCGAAATACCGCTTTATCGCGCGTGATCAGGCGCTCGCCGATTTAAAGGCCAGCACCGGGCTTGCCGATGTGATCGCCAGCCTGAATCGCAACCCGCTGCCCGATGGTTTTGTGGTCGACGCCAAGGAAAACAGCGCCGCCGTGCTGGAGAAACTGCGCGACGAATTCAAAGCCTGGCCCGGCGTAGAACACGTGCAGCTCGATTCGGCGTGGGCGCGGCGGCTCGATGCGACGCTGCACCTGGGGCGGCTCATCGTGCTGGGGCTCGCCGCGCTGCTGGCGTTCGCGCTGGTGGCGGTGACTTTCAATACGATTCGCCTGCAAATGTTGACGCAGCGTGCCGAAATCGAAGTCGCCAAGATGATCGGCGCCACCAACCCGTTTGTGCGGCGGCCCTTTTTGTACTACGGCGCGTTAACGGGGCTGCTCGGCGCGGCAGTCGGGTGGGGCATCGTGTGGGGCGGGCTGCGCCTGTTAAACGACCGTCTTGCCGGGCTCGGCCAACTTTACGACGCGCAGTTGCGGCTTACGCATCTGTCACTGCCCGACACGTTGAGCCTGTGCCTGTTCGCCGCGACTTTGGGCTGGTTGGGCGCCTGGTTGTCGGCCAGCCGCAATCTGGCCGAGCTTGAGGAATAATTTATAAGTATTTGATTTAATTAATATTTTTAAAATAGCGCCGATGGAACTCACCCCCCTATTGGCACTCTAATCCCCAGAGTGCTAATATACGCACCACGTTATGGGAGGCAATATGTCGGCTTTGGCATTATCCGCTTTTCCGTTGCTCTCGGCCGGGGGCAGCCTGGATACCTACATCCAGTCGGTCAACCGTTTCCCGCTGCTCACCCAAGAGCAAGAGACCGGCTACGCACGGCGCTTTCGCGATGAAGGCGATCTGGAAGCGGCGCGCGCGCTGGTGGTATCACACCTGCGGGTAGTCGTTGCGGTGGCGCGGGGTTACCTGGGCTACGGCTTGCCGCAGGGCGATCTGATCCAGGAAGGCAACATCGGTCTGATGAAAGCGGTGAAGCGCTTCGACCCGGAGCGTGGCGTGCGCCTGGTGTCGTTTGCTTTGCACTGGATTCGCGCGGAGATACACGAATACATTTTGCGCAACTGGCGCATCGTCAAAATCGCCACCACCAAGGCGCAACGCAAGTTGTTCTTTAACCTGCGCAGCATGAAGTCGGGCTTGAACACGCTGGGCGCCGACGAAGTGAAATCCATCGCCAAGCAGCTCGGCGTCAAGGCCGAGGAAGTGGTCGAAATGGAAACGCGCCTGACCGGCCAGGACATCGCGCTGGAACCAAGCGAGACCGACGGCGAAGAAGCCTACAGCCCCATCGCCTATCTCGCGGCGGACGACGCCGAACCCGGCGTAGTGATCGAGCAAGAACAAACCGCGCGCCTGCGCGGCGAAGGTCTGGACAAGGCACTCGAGGCGCTGGATGCGCGCAGCCGCCGCATCATCCAGGCGCGCTGGCTCACCGAAAAAGACCCGGCGACGCTGCACGACTTGGCCGACGAATTCGGCGTGTCGGCGGAGCGCATACGGCAGATTGAAACCAAGGCGCTGGGTAAGATGAAGGTGGCGATGGAATCAGTCGGGGCGCACGCCAACTAAGTAGTAACCCTAGGTATCAAATAAAAATCCCGGTTAATACCGGGATTTTTATTTGATACCAGCGAATGCGCGAGTTCAACGTTTAGTTCCACGGGGCAGTGTCGGATTTTTTTACACACAACATGTGGAACAATAATAATTAACCTATTGAATGTAAATACTTTTTTATTTACTACTTAACCATCAGATGCCCATTTCCCTGGAATACTGTCGGAATTTTTTACACTTCAAACACCAACTTACATTACCATGGAATCACATTCGCGTTAAGTTATTTAAATTAAGTGTTTTTACTACCACCTCCTGATTTGGCCTACTTTTTGCTCCTCTAGCTTTGTCAAACGCGAGTTATTGATCAAGCAATTTTTAACAGGAGATGCAGATGAAGTTACGAACCTTAGTTGCTGCCGTTACACTTGCGCTGGGTGCCTCGCTCCCGGCACATGCAATCATCGTCACCGACAACAACAATGCAACCGATCTGGTCAACGCCATTATCGGCACTGGCATTACCGTTCAAGGTACCCCTACCCTCACCTTTAATACCGATAAGCCTGCCGGCACGTTCACCGGCGGCGCCGGATCGGTGGGCTTCGATAGCGGTATCGTGCTGACCACGGGCACGACCGATTCGTCGCGGGCCCGAACAGTCAGGGTAGCTGTACGGGCGGCGGAACGACCACGTCACTCAAGTTTGACTTCACTTCCACTTCGAACCAAGTATTTTTTCAGTATGTGTTTGGGTCAGAGGAATACAACACGTTCGTCAACTCTGGTTTTAACGACACCTTTCAACTCTTGTTGAACGGCATCAACATCGCGTTGCTGCCGGGCGGTTCGACGCCGGTCGAAATCAATACAGTCAACTGCCTGACCAACCCGGGGTTCTTCCGCAACAATGTCAGCGGCGAGCCCAATACGCCTGCCGGTTGCACCAATTTGGGTTTAGACATCCAATATGACGGCTTAACCGTGGTGCTAACTGCCACTGCAAACCTGAATCCCGGCACCAACTCCTTCGAGTTCTTGATTTTCGATCGCGGCGATAGCTCACTGGATTCCGGTGTGTTTATTCAAGGCGGTTCATTCTGCTCGGTGAATTGCGGTGGTAACACCGTACCGGAACCCGGTTCATTGGCGCTCGCAGGTTTAGGCTTGTTTGCCCTGGCGGGCCTGCGTCGGCGCAAAGCCAAAGTCGCGTAATTTTATCCCTCGAAAAAAACGGCGACACCTGTGTCGCCGTTTTTTCTTGGTGGCTTGCCAAGCGCTCAAGCGCCTTGCGCCAGCAACGTTTTGATGTCGGCCAAAAACGCCGGCGCCCCCGCGCCATACTGCGCGAACAAACGCAATTGCCCGTTTTGATCGAGGATGAAGGTACCGGCCGAGTGGTCGACGCTGTAGCCGCCGGTTTTAAGCGGCGATTTCTGAAAAATCACCTTGAATTCCTTGGCCGCCACCTTGGTGGCATCCATGTCGCCGCGTAACCCCAAAAACGAAGGGTGAAACGCGGTGGTGTATTGCCTTAACAAGTCCGCGGTGTCGCGCTCCGGGTCGACCGAGACAAACAGCACTTGCACCTTGTTACCGTCGGCGCCCAACTCCGTCACCACCTTGCCCATCTCGGCAAGCGTCGCCGGGCACACGTCCGGGCATTGGGTGAAGCCGAAAAATATCACCACGATCTTGCCCTTGAAATCGTCCAGCGTGCGCGGCTTGCCGTTGTGATCGGTCAGCGCCAGCGATTTGCCGAACGATGCGCCGGTGACATCGGTCAACTGGAATTTGGGCGCGCCGGGCTGGCCGCACGCCGCCGCGAAAACCAATAAAACCGCGGCGATCAGGGTACGCATGGCTTACAACACGATGCGGATATAGTGATCGATCAACAGCGCGGCGAACAGCGCGGTCAAGTAAACGATCGAGTAGCGAAAGGTCCGGCGCGCGAGTTGATCGCTGTAGTCACGGTAGATCCGCACCGCGTAAACCAGGAAACCGATGCCCAGCGCCAGGGCGCTCACCAGATAGATCAAGCCCGACAGTTTCACCACGAACGGCAGCAGCGAGCACGCCAGCAGAATGAACGTATACAATAGCAGATTCAGGCGCGTGAATTTTTCGCCGTGCGTCACCGGCAGCATCGGCACGCCGGCCTTGGCGTACTCCTCGCGGCGATACAGCGCCAGTGCCCAGAAATGCGGCGGCGTCCAGGCGAAGATGATCAGGAACAAGGTGAGCGCCTCGATGGTGACTTCGCCGGTCATCGCCGCCCAGCCCAGCACCGGCGGCATTGCGCCGGAAGCGCCGCCAATCACGATGTTTTGCGGCGTCAGCGGTTTCAGGATGACGGTGTAAATAACCGCGTAGCCGACGAAGGTGGCAAGGGTCAACCACATGGTGAGTGCATTCACCCATTGGTACAGCACCCACATGCCGACACCACCGACAACGCCGGCGAACACCAGGGTTTGCATCGACGTGAGTTGCCCGCGCGGCAGCGGGCGCGCGCGCGTGCGCGCCATCACCGCATCGATTTTTTGCTCGACCAGGCAATTGATCGCAGCCGCCGCGCCCGCCACCAACGCGATGCCGATCGTGCCGGCGATAAACGGCGCCAAGGGTACCATGCCCGGCACCGCGAGAAACATGCCGATGATCGCGGTGAACACGATCAGCGACACCACGCGCGGCTTGGTCAGTTGATAAAACTGATACGCGCGGGAGCTTGACGGTGTGTGGGCGGCGGTGGAGGACATAAGGCCACGAAAGCGCTACGAAAGCGCTATGAAAGAGCCACGAAAGAGTACTAAAGCGTCGAACGGGAGCGTGCGCATAGCGCGAAGTTTAGCACCACCAGCGCGCCCAACAAAAGCGCGGCGCCGGCGTTGTGCCCAACCGCAACCGAAAGTTTAAGCCCCGTCAAAATGTTGCTCACGCCGAGTATGACCTGCAGCGTCAACAACCCCAAAACCGCCAGGGCGATCGTGCGCAGCGCGTTAACGCGCAACGCCATCGCGGCAAGCCACGCCAGATACAACGTAACGATCACCGCGCCCACGCGATGGGTCCAGTGGATCGCGGTCAACGCGTCGTAACTGAGTTTGTCGCCCGCCGCGGTTTCGCCCAGTTTGCGCACCAACTGAAAACCGTGTTTGAAATCCATTTTCGGCAGCCACTCGCCGTGGCAGGTCGGCAGATCGATGCACGCCAGCGCGGCGTAATTGGTGCTCACCCAACCGCCCAGTGCAATCTGCGCCACCAGCAAGACCAATCCCAGCACGGCCCACGGTCTAAGCCGCGCGGCGGCCGCATCGCGTCTATCACGCCAAGGCCATTGACGCGCCGCGAGCCAAATCAGCAACGCCAGCGTCGCCATGCCGCCCAGTAAATGCAGCATGACGATCACCGGCTTTAACAGCATCGTCACCGTCCACATGCCCAGCGCCGCCTGAAAAATCACCACGCCGAGCAAGGCGGTGGGCAGCCACGGCGACTGTTCGCGGCGAATGTGCGCGCGCCACGCCAAAATCGAAATGGCGAGGATCAACAAGCCCAAGACGCCCGCGAGATAGCGGTGCACCATTTCGTTCCATGCTTTTTGCATCGACACCGGGCCATGTGTGCCGCCTTGCGTCTCGACGGCTTTGGCGATGTCGGCGGCCGCGTGTTTGGGCGTGAGCTTGCCGTAGCAGCCGGGCCAGTCGGGGCAGCCCAAGCCGGCGTCGGTCAGGCGCACAAAAGCGCCGACCACGATCACCACGAATGTGAGCAGCGTGGCGCACAGCACCAGCCTCGAATAAAACGTTTTACCCATGCGTCAACCGCTTAACCGATGCGCGACACCCGCAGCAGGCGCGAAATGTCTTTTTTCATGCGGCTGGGGTCGGCGTCCTTGGGATAACGCAACACCACGTTGCCCAGCGGATCGACCAGAAAGATGTGGTCGCGCTGCGCCTCGCGATGCGGAAAGTGTTGGAGGATGGCGTGCCCTTGCGCGCCCGCCAGCCACGTGCCTTCGTATTCCTTGACGAGTGTGGGCGCGACGGCCTGGGTATCGCTCAACAACCACACGCGCTCGATACGCTCCGGGTACTTGCCTTGGGTCAACCGTACTTGGCGGATTTTCCACAGCTTGTTGTTGCAGTAGTCGTCGCACGCGCCGGAATCAATGGTGACAAACGCCCAGCGCCCGCGCACCTGCTGGAAATCGAACGGTTTCGCGTCGCCCACCGCGGCGAGTGCGCCGCTGGGCACGGTCACGCCTTCGATCAGTTCACCGTAGTTGATGCGCCCCGACGGCTGCCATAAATAATACAGCGTAAAGGAGCCGATAAACGGGGCGAGACACACCGCCGCCACCAACAACAGCGTGCGCCGGCTTTTGCGCTGCTCAAGACTGAGCGCTGGATTTTCCGCGGACATTCACCACCACATAGTAAATAAAAATCGCCCCGGCCATGGCAAACCACTGCACGGCATAGGCAAGATGCGTGTTGCGTTTAAGATCCACCGGCGGCCAATCGCGGACGAGCCCATCATCGAACGGCACGGCGCCAAAGCCCGTCTGTTGCACGATGATGGGATGCACATCGAGCCGCGTGGCTATCCGGTAGCGCTCCAACACCATATTTTGCCAGATGTTGCCCTCGGCGATTTTGCTCGATAACTCCAAATAACGCTCGCTGTAAGGCACCGCGGTGCCGATCACCACCACTTCACCGCCCGGCGTTTTGACCTCGGGCGCGCGATTGCGTCGCGTGCCCGCGGCAATCCAGCCGCGATTGACCAGCACGTGTTGGTCACTGCCCGCGATACGCAACGGCATCATCACGTGATAACCGGGCTGATGTTTGTACAGCCGGTTATCGATATACACCGCATGGCGTGCGTCAAACGCGCCGCGCACTTCAACCGGCCGCAGCAATACCGCCCCGGCATCCCATACGCCGCCCCCGATGGACTGTGGCGCGGCCTTCGCATAGTCGTTGATTCTGCCTTGCAACGCGGCTTTGTCCCGCGCGCGGCCCAATTGCCAAAAGCCCAGCGCAATGGTCATCGTCACGCCAGCCAGCATCAGCAGGCTCGCCCACCACGCCGGCCTGAAATCACGGCCGAGAATTCTCATTGGCGCTCCACGCGCGGCTGGATTACACTGGCGCGATGAAATACATCGTGATCCTGTTTTTGGTGTTCATCCTCTACAGCATGGGCGCCGCCGCGTACTTTATGATCAAGGACCCGGGCGGCAGCCACCGCATGGTGCGCGCGCTGACGGTGCGCGTCACGCTCTCCGTCGTGCTGTTTTTGATGCTGATGGCGGGCATCCATTTTGGCTTTATCACCGGCAGGCTTTAACACGGCGCGCTTTAAACAAAAAGCCGCACCTTGGGGTGCGGCTTTTTTTGATGGTGGTGTCGCCGCTTACAGTATATACACCAGCACGAACAGCAGCACCCACACCACGTCCACGAAGTGCCAGTACCAGGCCACGCCCTCGAAGCCGAAGTGATTCTCGGGTGTGAAGTGTCCCGCCACGCTAC
>VGIF01000180.1 GCA_016868015.1 Betaproteobacteria bacterium | reverse complement strand
GAGATTGAGTTTGCAATGAAATACAGCTAGACTGAAAACTCTCACTGACATTGGATCAACATTTGACGCGGGTCAATCTTTTGTAATTACACTGATTTTTTCTGGCTGGTCGTTAATTTGACGCTCTAAGACTTCAACTTTGTGAGCAACACTGTTTAATAATGGGATGATGAAGTTGAAACCAGCCTTAAGAGTGCGGTCGTATTTGCCGAGTCTTTCAACCACATACTCATTTGATTGCGGAACAATATGCACACCCATAAAAATGAAAATTGCTCCGATAAAAATTAGCGCTAGAAGCACTACAGTCAGCATGTCCATTTTTCTTCCTTTATTTTGAATCTTCTAGTTTAAAGATTGACTTACTGAAATCTAAAAAGCAAATTACTGCAACAAGTCCACAAAATGAAAAGACCAGCTCGGTGGCTGGTCTTTGTCTTTTATTCCTAAATTCCTCAATAAATCAATAACTTCCGCCCTCATGCCTGAACAGATAGGCATAAGCAAATCCAGACTTGAACGCCGACAGCGACAGCAGGTAGACAAGGCTGTCAGCAATGTTCAGCAAGTGGAAAACTGCCCATTCCAGACGTTCAGAACCCGTCTGCCAGCGGTTCCGTTTTATGCCTAAAATCATCAGGCTAGCGCAGCGTAGACTGAACCCACACCGACCTGGCACTGCGCTGCAATCTGCTTGATACCCACACCCTTCTCACGCAGCAGTTTGATAGCAGTCCGTAACCCGTCATTCATCTTAGATGGTCGACCGAGTTTCACACCCTGAGCCTTTGCTCGTTGCTGCCCTGCAATGACTCGTTCCCGAATCAGTTCTCGCTCATACTCAGCAAGCGCACCAAAGACGCTGAACATCATCCGACCGCTGCTTGTGCTCGTATCCAGCCCCTGCTGCTGAAAGAACAGATCAACCTTCAGAGACTGCAAATCAGTCAGGATTTCCACCAGATTTTGCAGTGAGCGACCAAGCCGTGAAATGTCCCAGCACAGAATCATGTCAAAGCGCCGCTGTGCTGCTTGCTTCAGCATCTGGTCTAATGCGGGTCTGTCGCAGCGTCCCTTAGCACCTGAAATGCCGTTATCGACGAACTCAGCAACGATGGTGTAGCCCATGCGCTCTGCTGTCTGACGCAGGTCTATCAGTTGGTTTTCTGTGGTCTGGGATGCGGTGGAAACACGCGCGTATAATACGACTCGTTTCATATTGTCCTTTGGCAGTTTTCACTAATCATTCACTTGTGGATAAGTGTTCAAAAGTCTTCACTAATCATTCACTTGATAATTATTTTTGAAAAAATATCCAATAAAACAATAGTTTACAGTGGAGACGGTTGCTTGTAAGCGGTAGGTCGTCTGTTCAATCCAGACTACCGGCACCAAAAAGTATAATAAAATCAAATACGTAGGATTTTAGGCCATTTGGGGGCAAGAGACGCCGCAGGTGCTTGAAAGTGCTTGCGCGAGCCCCCACTTGGGCGGATGAACCAAAGTCCGCGCGAGTTGTCTGTCACGCGGAAAAAACAGCGGGTCACACTAAGGAGGAATCGCGGTGATCAAGGTTGAAAACCTGTGCAAGAACTTCGGCGCCAAGATCGCGGTGAACGATGTTTCGTTCAACGTCGAAAAGGGCGAAGTGCTGGGGTTTCTCGGGCCCAACGGCTCGGGCAAATCCACCACCATGCGCATCATCATGGGGTATTACCCACCGACTTCGGGGCGCGTCTCGGTGGGCGGCTTCGATGTCAGCGACCATCCGATCGAGGCTAAACGTTTAGTCGGCTATCTGCCTGAAAGTGCGCCAGGCTACGCCGACATGACGGTGCATGGCTTTTTAAGTTTTGCCGCCGAGTTGCGCGGGCTTAACGGCGCGGGCAAAAAAGCCGCCATCGAACGTGTGGTCGAGATGTGTTTTTTGCAAAACGTGGTGCACCAAACTATCGACACGCTGTCCAAGGGCTACAAACACCGCACGTGTTTGGCGCAATCGCTGATTCACGATCCGCAAGTGCTGATCATGGACGAGCCCACCGACGGGCTTGACCCCAATCAAAAGCACGAGGTGCGTAATCTGATCCGCCGCATGGCGCCGGAAAAAGCGATTATTTTTTCCACGCACATCCTGGAAGAGGTGGAGGAAGCCTGCACCCGCGTGATCATCATCGACCGCGGCCGCATGGTCGCCAGCGGCACGCCGGCGGAACTAAAAGCACGTTCGCCCTCGGGCAAACTGGATGAAGTATTCCGCGCGATTACGCTGCCGGATACGGTCAAGGCGGCGTGAGGAGGAGAACAACATGAGCGCGTGGCACAACATTAAAACCATCATGAAGCGCGAGTTGGGCGGCTACTTTACCTCGCCCATCGCGTATGTATTTTTGATCATCTTTTTGCTGCTGACAGGGTTTTTCACCTTCACCATCGGCAACTTTTTCGAGCGCGGCGAAGCCTCGCTGGTGAGTTTTTTCACCTGGCATCCGTGGCTGTATCTATTTCTGGTGCCGGCGGTGGGCATGCGGCTGTGGTCGGAAGAGCGGCGCCTGGGCACCATGGAGTTGCTGCTCACCATGCCGGTGACGCCGTGGCAGGCGATCATCGGCAAGTTCCTGGCGTCCTGGCTGTTTCTCGCGCTGGCGCTGGCGCTGACCTTCCCGGTGTGGATCACCGTCAACTGGCTGGGCGCGCCCGATAACGGCATTATTTTGTCCGGTTACGTCGGCAGTTTGCTGCTCGCCGGCTCGTATCTTGCGATCAGCTCGATGACGTCCGCGATGACACGCAACCAAGTGATCAGCTTTATTTTGTCGGTGGTGATTTGCCTGTTCCTGATTCTCGCGGGTTATACGCCGGTGACCGATTTATTGATCAAATTCGCCAAGCCGGTGGTGGTGGACATCGTCGCGTCGTTTTCGGTGATGACGCATTTCGAGGGCTTTCAGCGCGGCGTGATGGATTTGCGTGATTTTGCGTTTTTCGCTTCGGTGATCGGGTTTGCGCTGTTTACCACTAGCGTGATCATTCGCAGCCAGCGTGCGGGGTAGGCCATGAAAAAAGACAAGCGTAGCGGGTTATTTTATTCAGCCGGCGGCCTCGCGCTGCTGGCGCTGTTGCTGATCGCGGGTAACTTTCTGGTCAGTACGTTCAAGGCACGGGTGGACCTGACCGAGGGCCGGGTTTATACCCTGTCGGAAGGCACGCGCGAGATTTTGTCCAAGCTCGAAGCGCCGGTGCGCATCCGCTATTACTACACGCAGGGCGGCAACACCGTGCCGGTGGGCATCAAGACCTTTGCCAAGCGCGTGGAAGACCTGCTCGCCGAGTACCGGGCGGCGTCCAACGGCAAGGTGATCATCGAGAAATTCAATCCGCAGCCCGATTCCGACGCCGAGGAGTCCGCGGCGCTCGATAACGTCGAAGGCCAGCAAACCCACACCGGCGAGAAGTTCTATCTCGGTTTGGCGGTGTCCTTCCTCGATAAAAAGGAATCGATTCCGGTGTTGTCGGCCGACCGCGAGCGCCTGCTGGAGTATGACTTGACCAGCAAGATTTCACAGGTGACGCAAGCCAAAAAGCCGGTGATCGGTTTGCTGGCGGGCTTGCCGGTGATGGGCCGGCCGCTAAATCCGCTGAGCAAGCAGCAGCCCACCGAACCCTGGGTGATCGGCTCGGAATTGCGCCGCATGTTCGACGTGAAAGAGATCGCGATGGACGTGCGCAAGATCGACGAGGACATCAAGGTGCTGCTGGTGATCCACCCCAAAAACATCACCGAGGAAGCCGAATACGCGATCGATCAATTCGTGCTGCGCGGCGGCAAACTGGTGGCGTTTGTCGATCCCTATGCCTACTTCGATCAACAGCCCGACATGCAAAACCCGTTCGGCGGCAATCAGGCGGGGAGCTCGACGCTGTTTAACCTGTTCAAAGGCTGGGGCGTGGAGATCGACCAGAAAGTGCTCGCCGACATGACCTTCCCCAGCGGCGCGGGGCCGCGCTTGCTGCCCACGCTGTTGTCGCTCACACAAGAAGCATTTGCCAGGGATGATGTGGTGATGGCGCAAGTGGGCACCATGCTGATTCCGTTCGGCGGCTCGTTCAAGCTCAAGCTGCCGGAAGGCTTGAAATACGAAGCGCTGATCCAATCCTCCAAAAACGCGATGCCGGTGGATCTGATCATCGCCACGCTTTCAGGCGAGCCCGCCACGCGCGGCTTCGAGCCCACCGGCAAACACGAACCGATCGCGGTGCGTATCAGCGGCAAGTTCCGGACCGCCTTCCCCAACGGCGAACCGGTGCCGCCGCAGGCGCCGGCGAAAAAAGGCGAGGAACTGGTGGCGGCGCCCGCGCCCACGGGCAAGCATTTGCGCGAGGCGCTGGCGGAGAACTCGGTGGTGCTGGTGGCCGACGTCGACTTGTTGACCGACGGCGCGGCGGTCGAGGTGCAGGACATTTTCGGCCAGCGCGTGGTAATTCCGCGTAACGGCAACCTCGCCTTCGCGCAAAGTCTGGTCGAGCAGCTCTCCGGCGATCAAAGCCTGATGAAACTCAGGAGCCGCGCGGCGTTCAGCAAACCGCTCACCGTGCTGCGGCAGATGGAGGCGCAGGCGCAGCAGGCGTATCTGGGCGAAATCAAGAAACTCGAAGACGCGCGCATTCAGATCACCGAGCGGCTGCAAAACCTGCAAAAAGGCCGCGCTGGCGGTACCACTGCCGCGGCCGCGGTGTTAACGCCCGAGCAGCAGGCGGAGATCGAAAGCTTCCGCAAGCAAGCGTTGGAAACCAACAAGCAGATCAAGGAGCTGCGCAGAAACCTGCGGGTGGATACCGACCGCCTTGAGTTGTGGACCAAGGTGGTGAATATCGGTGCGGTGCCGCTGCTGGTGGCGATTATCGGCCTCATCCTCGCGCTGCGCCGCCGCGCGAAACTCAAAGCAGCAACGGTGGCCGCATGAACCGCAAACAGTTTCTGATCCTGCTGGTGTTGGGGCTGGTACTCGGTGGCGCGGGCATCACGATGTTCTGGAAGGATCTTGCCGGTTACCGCGCAAGCGAGGCTAAAATCGGCGCCAGGATTCTGCCCGACTTGAAAGCAGCCGAGGCGACCGAGATCCGCATCAAGGATGCCAATCATGAGGTCACGCTGGTGTCCAAGGAAGGCTCCTGGGGTGTCAAGGAGCGTGGCGGTTATCCGGCCGACACCGCCGAGGTGAGCCAGTTGCTTGCCATGCTGGTCGAGGCGAGGGTGGTGCAATCGGAGGCCGTCGGCGAATCGTTGTGGCCGCGGCTTAACCTGCTTGACCCGGCCAAGCCCAATCAAAAAGAAGGCGCCGGCACGTTGCTCGAACTCAAAAACAAGGAGGGCAAGCAACTGGCGCACCTGGTGTTCGGCAACGTGGTGAAAAAGAAAGACCCCGGCAATCCGCTGCCGAACGCACGCGATGGCGTGCCCGCCGGGCGCTACCTGGTTGCCCCGGGCAAGCTGCAAAACGTCGTCGTGGTGTCCGACCCGTTCGCCAATGTCGAGGCGCGCGCTGGGCGCTTTCTCGCCAAAAACTTTTTCAAGGCCGAGCGCATCAAGACGCTGACGGTGGGCGAGGGCAACGAGCAGTGGAAAATCACCCGTGACCTCGAATACAGTCAGTGGCGCTTTGCCGCCGGAGGTTTACAAGGAGGCCAGCTCGATCCCAGCGCGGCGGTGGCCGCGGTGAATGCGTTGGGGCAGCTCGCGTTTAGCGATGTGTCGCCGGATGCCAAGGTGCCAGCGGGTGGCGCCGAGGGCGTGCACACCATCGTCGCCGAGACGTTTGACAATCTGACCTATACCATCCGAGTCCAAAAACAAAAAGAAGGCGCGGATTATTTGTTCAATTTCTTGCTCACCGGCACGCCGCCCAAGACGCGCACCCCGGACCCGGATGAGAAGCCCGATGAAATCAAACGCCGCGCGGAAGAATACGAAAAAACGCTGAAGGTGCTGGAGGCGCGCGCCGAGTTCGAAAAAATCCTCGGCCAGTGGACCTACGTGATGCCGGCAAAAGCGCTCGAGCCGATACTCAAAGGACGCGCCGCGATGGTGCTGCAACCGCGTAAGCCCGGCGACGAGCAGCGCGGCCTGCCGCCTGGATTTCCACCGGGGATGATGCCCGGATTTGCGCGCTAGCAGCCTGTCGGGCTTAACTTGTCGAAGCGAAAAATGAGAGGTGCGAGGACAGATTTTCACGGTTTTCAAGCGAATAGTTCGTACTATTCGCGCGGGAAACCGGGGAAATAGGGACCGCATCCGCTCATTTTGCAGCCGGCAGGGTTAAGCCCGACAGGCTGCTAGGGTTTCCAAGCTTCCCAAGGTTCTAAGGGGCTCGCGTATTATCGATAACGAGCGACCGTGCGCGGGCCCTCGCGCCGTTTGAGATTCGCGTGCGGCGTGATCATGCGGCCAGCGAGCGCCCACGCGGTGCCGGTTGCCGCGAGTGTGCCGCCGTGCCACACTCGCGCGCCCCGTTGCAGGCTAAGCTGCGCGCTGCTATCGTGCCGTAATGCTGCGGGGTGCAAGTTTATGCGCCGCCAGCGCCATAAAAAATATTGTTTAAAATCAAATACTTACAAAAATTGTCCAATTTTACCTTTGGGCGCTTGTTTGTTAAAACCTAGGAGGCCAGTTTATGCCAGCGCGCGTAGTGGGTTTAGGGCATGTCGGTATTTATGTTCGCGACATCGAAAAGATGACCGCGTTTTATCGCGACTTCATGGGCATGACCATCACCAAGGTCACTGATGTCAGCACCTTTTTCAGTAGCGACCCCAGCCGCAGCGATCACGAGATCGCGTTGATCAAAGGTGCGCGGCCGCTGGAAGACCCGCATCTCATTAATCAAATTTCACTGCGCGTGGCTACCCTTGCCGACCTGCGCGACTTTTATCGCCGCATCAAAGCCGAGGGTTACAAGCTGCATCGGCTGGTTACGCACGTGAGCGCGATCGGTTGTTATTTCGCCGACCCTGAGGGCAATACCACCGAAGTGTTCTGGCTCACTGGCGTGCCCTCGTGGGTGAACATTGGCGTGCCCATCGACATCGAGCGCCCCGATGCGCAGGTGCTGGCCGACGTGCACCGCTATTGGGAGCAAGTGCGCCACGTGCAGGTGGGCGAAAAGCCGGACGCGGCGACCGCATCGCGGATACGCGAGCTGATTGCCGCGGCCCATTGATCGCGGCATCGTTTCGGCACAAGATACGCGATCTCGCCGGTGCCGCATGAACCTGCGCACGGCGCCGCTCAACCCACACCCCCCAGGGAGCAGATGATGATTTTCCCCGACGTCGCGGATGCGCATAACATTTTCGATTTGCGCGAAATGGCCAAGCGCCGCTTGCCCAAATGGCTGTTCGAATTCGTCGACCGCGGCACCGAGGACGAAATCGCGCTGCGCAACAACCGCGAGGCTTTCGAGCGCATCAAATTCAAGCCGCGCATGCTGGTGGATGTTTCCGCACGCAGCCTCGACACCACGCTCTTCGGCAAGACGCACAAGATGCCCATCGGCATCGCGCCCACGGGTGCTGCCGGCATGATGTGGTACAAGGGCGAACTCGAACTCGCGCGCGCCGCGCGCGACGCGGGCGTGCCGTTTTCGCTCGCCACCGGCTCGATCACCAGCATGGAGGAAATTGCCGGCGAAGTCGGCGGCACGCTGTGGATGCAGCTTTATATGTGGGCCGATCGCCGGCTCTCGCACCAGTTGGTGAAGCGCGCGGAAAAAGCCGGCTTCGAGGCGCTGCTGGTGACGGTGGACGGCGCGGTGGCGGGCAACCGCGAATACAACCGCCGCAACGGTTTTTCGGTGCCGTTCAAATACAACAGCAAAAACACCACCGACGTTTTGATGCACCCGCGCTGGATGCTCGGCGTGCTGGGGCGTTACATCGCCAACGGCGGCATGCCCGAGCGCGTGAATTTTCCCGACGAATTAAAGGGCAAAATCACCACGGCTTACGGCGGCAACAAGGAAACGCGCGCTGATTCGCTAAGTTGGGACGATCTGAAGGCGCTGCGCGATATTTGGCCGCACAAGCTGCTGGTCAAAGGGTTGCTGCATCCGGACGACGCGGAAAAGTCGGTCGAATACGGCGCGGATGGCGTGATCGTCTCAAACCACGGCGGGCGCAACTGCGACGCAGCCCCCGCGCCGATTGAAGTGCTGCCGGAGATCGCCAAGGCGGTCGGCCACAAAACCACCATCGTGTTCGACAGTGGCGTGCGCCGCGGCAGCGACGTGGTGAAAGCATTGGCGCTAGGCGCGAAGTTTGTTTTGATTGGCCGCAGCACCCTCTACGGCACGGCCGCGGCAGGCTACGCCGGCGCCACGCGCGCGCTCGACATTTACCGCGGCGAAATCAGCCGCGGCATCGCCAACATCTCGTGCAACAAGATTTCCGAGATCGGGCCGCAGCACGTCGCTTATCAGCAAACGCTCATCGATCCTGACTTATCGCGCCAGAGTACCAACCCCGCGCTCAAACTCGCTGCTCACCGCGAGGTGGCTTAGCCGCGCGTTTCAGCAAAAGTCGAATGATATGGATTCCAGCAAAGTGACGAAGTCGCCGGTGCTGCCGGCGGACCAAAAGTGGACGTTTGAAAAACGCAAGGGCGGCTACGAATCGGACATCACCGCGATGGTGCGGCGCATGCTCGAGGACGAAACGATCCGCGAGGATCAAAAGCGCGCGTGGGAACGCTGGCGCAACGATCCGGCGAATTTGAAGTAGCGCCGTGAATATCGTTCGCTGGGCTATCGGCAGCGCGTGCGGGGTGGTGTGCTTGGCCGCGGGCGTTGCCGCCGCGCAGTCTTACCCGAACCGACCGATTCGCTACGTGGTGCCGTTCGCGGCGGGCGGCAACGCCGATACGTTATCGCGCACCGCGAGCGCGCGCGTGTCGGAGTCGATCGGCCAGCAAGTGGTGATCGACAACCGCGCGGGCGCCAACGGCAACATCGGCATGGAAATCGTCGCGCGTGCAGCAACCTTCCATCGCTAAGCTTGAAAAACGCACCGACATGTACGTCTCAACGTTGCGCAGTCACATCCAAGCCTTGGGCGAAGAGTTGGAAATCGTGGCGCGTTTTCCTGATGGCTCGGTGAAGATCGCCAACTTTTCGGATATCGAGAACGACCAAGCCGCCTAGCTTTTGGCTGCGATGTTGGGTAACTCTCATTCGCGGTGTCTTTGTAAGAATTTGATTTTATTGAGTTATTTTGTACCCAGCCGCGCATAAATT
>VGIF01000179.1 GCA_016868015.1 Betaproteobacteria bacterium | reverse complement strand
CGCGTCTTGATGGCGCGGCGCTTGTTGGCGGCTTCTTCGCGCCACGCGCCGGGCGCCGGCTTGACCTCGGTGGTTTTGGCTTTTTTCGCCGGCTTTTTGTCCGCGCCGGCGGGCGCGGCGGGTTTGTGCAGCGTACCGCTGCCGGGCTCGGCCGGCTTGGCCTTTAACACCGCGTCGCGGCGGATTTCCGGATACACGCGCTCGCCCACGCGCGGCGTGGGCTTGGCTGGCTCGGCGGCCTTGGCCACCACCGGCGCTGCGGCGGGTTTTGCCGCGGGTTCGGGTGGCGCGGCGGGCTCCTGCACGGGCTGCTCCACCACCGGCGGTGCAGCTTGCGCCACCGGCTCGGCTTTTTTGCGGCGCTCCTGCTCCAGCGCAAGCTTACGCGCCGCTTCCTCTGCCTGGCGCTCGGCCAACGCGGCTTGGCGCCGCGCTTCCTCTTCGCGTAAGGCGATTTCGGCAGCGTCCAGCACGGGCTTGGGGGCAGCCGCTGGCACTTGCGGCGCGGCAACGGCTTCAACGGCTTCTTCCGCCGGCGCGGTGACGTCGCGTTTGACCAGCACGCGTTTTTTGCGCACCTCAACCTGAATGGTGCGCGCCTTGCCGGTGGTCGAATCGGCCTTTTTGATTTCCGTGGTCGAGCGGCGCGTGAGCGTGATTTTCTTTTTCTCTTCCGTGCGGCCGTGCGATTGCTTGAAATAATCGAGCAGTTGCGTCTTGTCCACCTCGGTCAACGTGGTTTCGGCGGCAAAGGCTTTTTTCACGCCCGCGGCCTGCAACTGCTCGATGAGCTGTGCCGGCGGCACGCCCAGTTCCTTCGCGAATTGGGTGACGTTTTGTTGCGCCATGCGAATTGGTCAGTCCGTTTGTGTGCTGTGGTTAATCAATTATGCGTTCGACTCGGCAAACCACGGCGCGCGCGCCGCCATGATGAGCTCGCTCGCGCGCGTCGCCTCGATGCCGGTTTCTTCCACCAAATCGTCGGTGGCGTAATCGGCGAGCGCTTCCTGCGTGCCGATACCTTTCGAGGCGAGCAACTTCGCCGTGTCGCGATCCATGGTCTCGACCTTCATCAAGTCCTCGATGTCGTGTTCGACTTTTTCTTCCGAGGCGATTTCCAGCGTGAGCAGCGCATCGCGCGCGCGGCTGCGCAACTCGTCGACGGTGGCCTCGTCAAACGCCTCGATTTCGAGCATTTCGTCGCGTTTTACGTAAGCCACTTCCTCGAGTGAAGAGAAACCTTCTTCAATCAGGATGCCGGCCACTTCCTCATCGACATCGAGTTTTTCCATGAACAGCGCGAGGATCTTCGAAGACTCTTCCTGGCTCTTCGCCTGCCACTCGTCCTCTTTCATGATATTAAGTTCCCAGCCGGTCAGCTCGCTCGCCAGGCGCACGTTTTGTCCGCCGCGGCCGATGGCTTGGGCGAGGTTTTCCTCGTCCACCACGATGTCCATCGCGTGTTTTTCTTCGTCCACGGTGATCTTGCTCACCTCGGCGGGCGCCAGGGCGTTGATCACGAACTGTGCCGGGTCGTCGTTCCACAGCACGATGTCCACGCGCTCTTGCGCGAGCTCGCCGGTCACCGCTTGCACGCGCGAGCCACGCATGCCGACACAAGTGCCGATGGGGTCGATGCGTTTATCCTTGGACAACACCGCGATTTTGGCGCGCAAGCCCGGATCGCGCGCCGCGGCCTTGATTTCCATCAAGCCGTCTTCGAGCTCCGGCACTTCCAGTTCGAACAAGCGCATGATGAACTCCGGCGCGGTGCGCGAGAGCATCAATTGAGGCCCGCGCGCGGCGCGATCGACCTTCCACACCAGCGCGCGCACGCGGTCGCCCACGCGCAGATTTTCCCTGGGGATCATTTGATCGCGCGGCAGACGCGCTTCCAGGCGCCCAGATTCGACAATGGCGTCGCCCTTTTCCATGCGCTTAATGGTGCCGGTGACCAGATGCTCGCCACGCGACAAAAAGTCGTTCAGGATTTGTTCGCGCTCGGCGTCGCGGATGCGCTGCAAAATCACCTGCTTGGCGGTTTGCGCGCCGATGCGCCCCGGGTCGAAGCCGTGCAAAGGCTCTTCAATGTAATCGCCCACCTGCGAATCGGGTTTTTCCTCGACCGCCTCATGCAGTTTGTACTCTCGAGACGGCGTTTCGATTTCCGCATCGGGCACCACGATCCAGCGGCGGAAAAACGCAAACTCGCCGGTCTCACGATGCACCGAGGCGCGGATATCCACGTCTTCGCTGAATTTCTTTTTGCTGGCCGAAGCAAGCGCGAGTTCGAGCGCGCCGAACACGATTTCTTTGTCGACGTTTTTCTCGCGCGCCAGCGCGTCCACCAGCAACAATATTTCCTTGCTCATCGTGACTCCTGTGACTCCTATAGCTCGGGCACCAGTCTTGCCTTGTCGAGGTTGGCCAGATCGAACGCCACCGCCTTGCCCTCGACATCAAGCTCCACCGTGCCCGCGCGGGTGTGTTTGAGCACCCCCGTGAAATTACGTTGCCCCGCTTGCGGCACGCGCAGCTTCACGCGCACCTTTTGCCCTGCAAAGCGCTCGAAATCGCGCGCCTTTTTAAGCGGCCGGTCCAGCCCCGGCGAGGAAACTTCCAACCGCTCGTAATCCACGTTCTCCACCGTCAACACACGGGTGAGGTGGTGGCTCACCGTGGTGCAATCATCGAGGCCGATGCCTTTGGGGGAATCAATAAAAACGCGCATCAGCCCGCCACGGCCCGACCGTTCGACATCCACCAGCTCATACCCCAGCCCGGCCAGCGTGGCTTCCAACAAATTCGTCAAATCCATGGAAAATCAACACCTTACGCTTGACCTAGCCCAATCAAAGCTCACTTCACGCTCACCCGCTACAAAAGCTGCACAAACAAAAAATGGGCGAACCGCCCATCTGTGTTTGTTACCTTTGTATAAAACCCCTACGACAGAGCCTTGAAGTATAACTGAAATTTGCGCCTCGTCCAATACGGCGCACTCACGCGCCGCTCATAGGCTCAAACAAAAAATTAAATAAAATCAAATACTTATTATACATCACTGATGACGCGGCAAACGCTCAACAGCAAACTGCGAGCGCGCGCGCCACGCAATGGAATTATGATGCGTCAAGCCCGTTTTCAATCATGAAATTTCACATTTTTATTCTGGCTTGGCTATTGAACGCGGCGGCATTCGCCGCCCTGCCCGGCGTGACCGAGTTCAAAACGCCGCCGGAGAAAATCACCGACGCGGAACTCTCGGTGCTGCTGCGCGAACGCGTGGCTGATGCCGATGTCATCGCCATCGGCGAGACCGTGCACGGCTCGGCCGACATGCTGCGGCTGCAAGCGCGGCTGTTGCGTTACCTGGTGACGCAGCACGGCCTGCGTTTAATCGTGTGGGAAAACGGCGTGTTGCGCAGCCTCGACATCGCGCACTGGGCCGCGGCGTGCAGCAAGACCAAAACGCCGGCGCCGCCACCGTTCGATGCGCTGTATTTTCCGACCGCGGCCGATGCGGCGTGGCTGAATTGGGTTTGCGAATTTAATCTGGCGCACCCAGGCGACCCGATTCGTTTTCGCGGCATGGATGTATGGGACCGGCCGTGGGAACACTACGCGCGGATTCAATCGCTGGGTGCGCGCGCGGGCATCGATGGCGCGTTGCTCAAAAACATCGGCGCCATTTGCCCCGCGCAGCGTGCTTCGACCTGGGCGCAAATCGATGCGGTGCTGGCCGAAGTGCAACGCGACCGCGGCTTTGCGCCCGCGGCAGCCTACGAAAAATGCCGCGCGCTGCTGACCACGCTGCACGATAACGCCCGGCAATCCGCGCTCGACAAACAAAAGCAAAAAGACGCAGGCGCGGAAGATGCTTTCGAACTCGCGCTCTCCGCCTCGACGCTGCTGGGCTGGCTCGGCTTTTACCACTACGATGGATCCAACGACATTCTGAGCTGGAACGAACGCGACCGCGCGCAAGGCCGCAATCTCGCGCTGTTGATGGCGCAGCACAACGCGCCGCGCGCCATTGTAAGCGCGCACACCAGCCACACCTCGCACAACCGCACGCCGGCGGATTGGTGGAGCTACGGCGATCTAAAATCCGGCGTTTATTTTTACCAGCAATTAACACAAAAAAAAGTGTTCAACATCGCGCTAACCGCCTATGAAGCGAGCGGCGCGCAAGGCGAATGGTCGCTGCCCACCGCCGCCAATTCGATGGACAAAAAGCTCCACGACGCCAAACACGCGTTTGCGTTTTTCCACGCCAACGCCGCGTTTTTAGCCGAACACAAAAAATGGTGGATGCAAAACCAGAACTTCCCTGGGCCTTTTGAAAGCGGCGTGGAAATCGTGCCGCGCGATCACTTCGACGCGTTTTTCTTTTTCAGCCGCTCGCATTTGGATAAGGCGCTGCCGGCGCGGCCGGTTTGGCAGCCGTAATGAATAAATCTTTCGTGGACACATAGGTTGTCGCTGAGCGCAGCGAAGCCCAACGTCAGCGCATGATCAACCGACTATGTTGGGCTTCCTTCGTCAGCCCAACCTACCCGCTACGCCTCACGCTTCACGCCTTCACTCCACTCACCTCCCGCAGCTTCTCCGGCAACCCCGCCGGCCGCTCGCAATTCACCGTACCGATGGTGCCCGGTACGGAAACTTCCAGCGCTTCTTTATCTTCGGAAGCATAAATCTCGTTGTGCTTCACCCCGCCCGGCACGAAAAACGAATCGCCGGCGCGAAATGTCGCCACGGTGCCATCTTCAAACTCGATGGCGAGGCTGCCTTTCAGCACATACACGAATTGCATTTCGCAAATGTGGTAATGCCAGCCGGTGGGCTCGGTCATGCCGGCAATCGAGCTATTGTGATACGCGCGCATGCGGCCGTTGGTCGCCGCCTCGATGCCCAGATCACGGTATTTAAAAAACGGCCGCCGGCCGGGCTTTAGCGGCGTGTCGGCGACAAACGACTTTTGCACGCGCATGCCCAAATCTTTGCCCAACGGTCCTGACTGCTGGTTATGGTCCATGACATGCCCTCATTCACGTTATAAAAATATTGTTTAAAATCAAATAGTTACAAAAAACCCTCAAACGCAACCTGACGTCAGGCTTGCCAACCTTAAACGGCTGTATATAATTACAGAGCTGATAAAAACGCCAGCCTGGCAACAGCCCGCTTACGATTCAACAACTCCCCAGGAGCGCCATGGAAGACCTCACCCCGCGCCAAAGAGAAATTCTCGAACTCATCCGCGAGCATACCGCCAGTTCGGGCTTCCCGCCCACGCGCGCGGATATTTGCCGCGCCATGGGTTTTAAATCGCCCAACGCCGCGGAAGACCACCTGCGCGCGCTCGAACGCAAGGGCGCGATCGAAATCTTGGCCGGCGCCTCGCGCGGCATCCGCGTGAAAGAAGACGCCGGTATTCCGCTGGTGGGTCGTGTCGCCGCCGGCTCGCCCTTACTCGCCGAGCAAAACATCGCCGCACATTACCACGTCGATCCGCGTATGTTCAAACCGCACGCCGACTACTTGCTCACGGTCAAGGGCGAGAGCATGCGCGACGCCGGCATACTCGACGGCGATTTGCTCGCGGTGCACCGCACGCCGGATTTTCGCTCCGGGCAAATCGTGGTGGCGCGCATCGCCGATGAAGTCACCGTCAAACGCGCGCAAAAAAGCCGCAACTTGATCGAGTTGCTCCCTGCTAATCCGGATTTCAAACCCATTGTGGTTAACCCCAAGAGCGAACCGTTTGCGATCGAGGGGATTGCGGTGGGGGTTATTCGTAGCGGCATGCATTAAGCAGAAAAACGATTAGCCACAGAGGACACGGAGGAGCACAGAGAAATTCAAAAACCTGAAGAGCCCTCTGTGAACTCTGTGTCCTCTGTGGCTGACGCCATTTTTTTGATGTCCCTCTCACCGAAGTCATTCCCATGAGCACCTCAGCATCCATTGTTAATGCGCTAAATCACCCCGCCCACCCCAACCTGTGGCGCGGCAACGACTTCGCGCAAGTCGCAACCCCCAGCGTGCCCACCGGCTTCGCCGAACTCGACGTGCATCTGCCCGGCGCGGGCTGGCCCAGCGGTGTGATCACCGAAATCCACGTCGAACGCCCCGGCATCGGCGAATTGCAACTCGCCATGCCCGCTTGCGCGCGCCTGACCCAGGCCGAGCGCTGGCTGGTGATGATCGCCCCGCCATATTTGCCCTACGCCCCCGCGCTCGCATCGAGCGGGGTAAAACTCTCGCGCCTGATGCTGATCCGCCCCAAGACACTTGCCGAGCAACTGTGGGCGTGCGAGCAGGCGCTGCAATCCGAATGCGGGGCAGTGATGTTGTGGCTCGATCAATCGAGCGAACGCATCCCTGAAAACGCGCTGCGCCGGCTGCAACTTAACGCCGAGCGGCGCGAGGTATTGTTGTTTTTGTTTCGCGCCTCGCGCGCGGCCTCGTGCATGCAAGCCGCTCTCAGACTGCACGTGAGCCGCGAGCCACACGCCAGCCGCACCGCGGTGCGCATCCTCAAGCGCCGCGGCGGCGGGTTGCCGCCGCCGGTCACGCTCGATTTGCATAGCACGCTGCTGCGCCGGCCGGCGAGCGCGCGGCGCGAAGCAGTGGACAACGTGCCGGAAATTCGTTCGGCGTTCGCCATGCATTAAGCGCGCGTAACAAGATGCGCTGGCGAGCCTCCTCTCCCTAACCCCAAGTGTTCCCTTGCCCCGTCCCGGGGCGAGGGGATTGTTTTGCTGCGCATTCTCCCCCTCCTTTCCCAACCTCCCCATGTTGTGGCTCGCGCTACAGTTGCCCCATCTGCCGCTGGACGTGTTCACGCGCGGCGCGAGTACGGGCGCCAACGCCCAGCCGCTGGCGATTACCTCCGGCCCCGACACCAGCGCCAGCATCGTCGCCGCTAACCGCGCGGCACAAGCACGTGGCGTCACCGCCGGCATGGTCGTCTCGGCGGCCTACGCCTTGGCCGCAGGGCTTAACACCCTCACGCGCGACATCACCAAGGAACGCGCCACGCTGGCGCGGCTTGCCGCGTGGTCGCAGCAATTCACCTCGCTCGTCAGCATCGCCGAGCCCGACACGGTGCTGCTGGAAATCGCCGGCTCGCTAAAACTCTTCGGCGGCCTTAACAAACTCACGCAACACATCGCGCGCGGCATCCAAGAACTCGGCTTTCACGCAAGCCTCGCCTGCGCGCCCACGCCGCTCGCCGCGCAGTGGTTCGCGCGCGCGCGGGTGAACGTGCGCGTGCAACACCCGGATGCGCTGCGCCACGTGCTGGAAAAACTCCCCGCCGGGCTCGCGTGTGACGATGACGCCACGCACGATCTGCTGGAAAACATCGGCGCGCGCACCCTCGGCGATTGCCTCAAGCTGCCGCGCGGTGGTCTCGCGCGTCGCGCCGGCGAACGTCTGCTCGATCAGCTCGACCGCGCGCTGGGCACGCGCCCCGATCCACGGCTGCCCTTCGTCGCACCGCAAACCTGGCGCGCCACACTGCCGCTGGCAGCACCCGTGGAAAACGCCGAAGCGCTGCTGTTTGCCGCGCGCCGCTTACTCGCGGAACTCGCCGGCTGGCTCGCCGCCACCGCCCACGGCGTGCAGCGCCCCAGCTTCGAGTTGCTGCACGAAAAACAGCTTGCCACCGTCATCACGCTAGAGCTCGCCGCCGCCAGCCGCGATCTCGATCACCTGAGCACACTGCTGCGCGAGCGCTTGGCGCGCACCGAGTTACCCGCGCCCGCGATCGAAATCACCGTGGCCTCGGGCCGCGTGGTACCGCTCGCCTCGAACAATTTGTCGTTTTTACCCCTTGCAACCAATAGCGCCGGATCGCAAGAAAGCACCGCGCGTTTTATCGAAAAAATCAACGCGCGTCTGGGCGCGCACGCGATTTGCGGTCTGACACCCCATGCCGACTATCGCCCCGAGCGCGCCTGGCGCGCCTGCCGCCCCGGCGCCGGCGGCAACGAAAACTTCACCTCATCACTCATGCCCGCGCGCCCACTGTGGCTGCTCACCACGCCGCGGCCTCTGCGCGAACAGGGCGACACCGGCGCCGTGCCGCACGACCCAGACAGCGGTGCGTTGTCGCTCATTGCCGGCCCCGAGCGCATCGAAGCCGGCTGGTGGGACGGCCAGCACGCCGCGCGCGATTATTTCGTCGCGCGCAACACCACGCACTCGCTGATGTGGATTTACCGCGAGCGCAACGCCGCCGCGCGCTGGTACGTGCACGGTTTTTTTTCCTGAAACCACGTAGGGTGCGCATCGCGCACGCGTCAGCGATCGCCCCGCGTGCGCGATGCGCACCCTACGCCAAATGGGCCGGCCGCCTCGCAATCTTCGATCGGGCAATCTGCTATGCTGCACGCATTCCACGCCGAGGAGACGCCGGTGAAAAACCTCATCCCACGCATCGCCGCATTCGCGCTGTGCCTGCTGCCATGCCTGCTGTTCGCGCCGCTCTCCCCCGCGCAACGCCCCGCCGCGCCGCAAGTGCTGCTCGCCAACGTCGCGCGCGCCGACATCGACCCAGCGCCTTATCTGGTGAGCGAAAAATACGACGGCGTGCGCGCAATATGGGATGGGCAGACTTTGCACACGCGCGCGGGCAACACGATCGCCGCGCCGGCGTGGTTCACCGCCAAACTTCCCCAGCAGCCGCTCGACGGCGAATTGTGGCTCGCGCGCGGCCAATTCGAAAAGCTCTCCGGCTACGTGCGCAAAACCACACCGCGTGACGCGGAATGGAAGCAGATCAAATACCTGATTTTCGAACTCCCCGGTGCGCCAGGATCGTTCGAAGCGCGCTATAAACAAATTCAACGCATCGTCGCCGAGGCGCGCTTTACGCAACTCATCGCGGTCGAGCAATTTCGCGTGGCGGATAACGCCGCGTTAAAACGCAAACTCGACGAAGTCATCCGCGCCGGCGGCGAAGGCCTGATGCTGCACCGCGCCGAGGCACCCTACGTCACCGGCCGCAACGACGCGCTGCTTAAATTAAAACCGCTCGATGACGCCGAAGCCACCGTCATCGGCCACCTGCCGGGCAAGGGCAAATACGCGGGCAAAATGGGCGCGCTCGAAG
Organism: Betaproteobacteria bacterium; assembly: GCA_016868015.1. Taxonomy (GTDB): domain Bacteria; phylum Pseudomonadota; class Gammaproteobacteria; order Burkholderiales; family SG8-41; genus UBA5216. The sequence continues at coordinate 180 of VGIF01000179.1, read as the reverse complement.
TGCAAACGCCCGAAGGCAAACGCTTTCAAATCGGCACTGGCTTTAGCGACGTGTGACCCGCGTCAAATGTTGATCCAATGTCAGTGAGAGTTTTCAGTCTAGCTGTATTTCATTGCAAACTCAATCTCTGCCTGACCTCCTGCGGTGTTGGAATTGCTGGAAACAAACTCAGGTGCAAGG
>VGIF01000178.1 GCA_016868015.1 Betaproteobacteria bacterium | reverse complement strand
GGTCAATTTTTCGAAGGCCGATTACTGGCCGTCGGGTTGCACCGACTCTGCGAGCTAAGCTACGACACGCTTGACCGGGAACGGCGGGATTGTGAAATCCCGCCTGACCTGAAGGTGAGTCACAACAACGCCACTGCTTGCGGTGGCGTTGTTGTTTTGACGTACCCGGCACGGGCACAAACATGAGGGTGGGGCCTTACCTCGAATCGGGCACAACCAAACAAACGGCGCGTCACCGGATGTAGCCGCCTGTTCTACCGCGGATGATTCGCCACGGGTAATCAAGGCTGGCTGCTGCTACCCCGGTTTTAATCTCTTCAAATGCAATCCCGAGGCGAGTCGATGCAAAAATCCTGGCGGCTGTTATTTCCCGCACTAATCGCGCTGTCGGCTGTCGCCTTGTATGGCCGGTACCTGCACAGCCCGACATTTTTCGATGATATCTGGCTGTTTCATCAAAACGGGCTGAACCGAATTTTTATCGCCGGGCCCGCATTTGATATCCGTTGGCTGCCCTATTTTCTGACGGCCTGGGTCGATCTAATATTCGATGACAAGGTCTTCGCGCAGCGCGTACTGAACCTGGGCTTGCATCTGATTACCGCGTATGTGCTTTATCGGCTGATCAAACGGGTCAGCCAGCACGTGGCGCCCCATGTCAACAATGACCGCGCGGCACTGGCGGCGGCAATGCTATTTTTGCTGCATCCGCTGGCGGTGTATACCGTCGGGTATCTGACGCAGCGTACTATCCTGATGGCGACGCTGTTTGCGCTGCTGGCGCTTGGCACGTATTTTGAGGGGCTGGTCACGCGCAAGCGGGCTTACTTTGTTTTTACGGCTTTGTTTTATTTCCTCTCCGCGTTCAGCAAGGAACACGCCGTGTTGGTCCCCGCCGCGGCAGCCGCGCTCACCCCGCTCGCTGCGCCCATGACGCGGCAGACCTTGCGGGAGATCATTTTCCCCATGTCGCTGATGCTGGCGATACTCGTGCTGGTGGTGAGCAAGGTGCTGGGAGTGGTCGGCCAAGCTTATGAACCGCTGGTCGAGCCGTTTTTAGCCGAGCGTCCGGAAAACGAAAGCCGGTTGACGTTGTGGCTGCTCAGTGTGATGACTCAGTCGGCGTTGTACTTCAAATATCTGCTGTTGAGCTTTGTGCCTCATCCGGATTGGATGTCGATCGATATGCGGCCTCCTTTTGCCGATCATATTGCTCAACCCAAGTATTTGTTTGGGGTGGCGGCGCTCGCGACCTATGGGCTTGCCGCGGCCTATTGGCTGGTTAAGCGTGGGTGCGCCGGCCTCGCCGGCTATGCGTTGTTGGCGCCATTGTTGTTGTTTGCGGTGGAGTTTTCGGCGGTAAGGCTGCAGGAGCCGTTCGTGCTCTATCGCACGTATTTGTGGCTTCCACTTATGTTTTTTTTGATTCCTGCGCTGACCAACGCCGTGCCAAACAACATTTTCTACCCTGTGATGCTAGCGGCTGCGTTGCTGCTGGCGGGCGCGGCTAATAATCGCCTTACCAGTTTCTCGACCGAGTTTGCCTTATGGGACGATGCAGTGCAAAAACTGCCGCATGCAATGGCCTCGGGTTCGGCGCGGGCCTATAACAATCGTGCGTACCATCACCTGAAAAGTGGCGACGTAGCCGCGGCGATTGCGGACTGCACTTTGGCCCTTCAGTCCAATCCGAAGTACCGCTTGGCGTACCAGATTCGGGCGCTTGCCTATGTCAAGGAAGGTAATTTCCCGCGAGCGATACAGGATGCGCAAAGCGTGGCTGAGTTATTTCCGGAGGATCTGCGAACCAAGAACCTGCTTGGTTATGTCTATCGGGCGGCCGGACAGGTAGACGAGGCATTGGGCTACTTTGCCAGCGCGTGCAGGAAGGGATCGTTTACGGCATGTCACGAACTAAAGGTCACCGAGAAGCAACATGCCCTCAAATAGACGGGCGTTGCGTGACGATGTGTTCGCCGTTCGTGCTTCACGGAGGAGATTCTCGATTTGCCGTGCCGCTGCGCGTTCTGCGGCCGTAGCGATAGCGATTTTTGTACTACGTTACGCCAAATGGGATACGTTGGGCGCGCAATGGGATAACAGCACGCGCTGGATCTAATATTCTGGGTGAAGGGGGCCGTGTCGTTGTTCCAGTTCCGCGCGTTTTTTAAGGCGTTGCGCGCCAATCCCACGGTGTGGCTGTTACTTGTGGTGGCGGCCTACGTTCTTTATGCGCCTGGTGCCGGTTTTGCGCCGAGCTTGACGTGGCACGATCGCCAGCGCATAGCCCAGTTGGCGGCATTGAGCATCGTGCTGTTCATGGCGCTGGCGGCGCTCCCGCTACGCAGGCAGGTCGAGGCATTGTGGGCGGTGCTGCCCAAATGGGCACGTGGGATGTTGAGTTTGGCGCTGCTATTGGGTGTGATATCGGCGTTGCTCGCGCCGTTACAGCGGTGGGCGATGTTGGAAGTCGGCTTGTGCGCATTGCTGCTCGCGGGCGCGCTGGGTGTTGCGGCGGGCCGGCGCAGCTTCGGCAATCAAGCCGATGCCATGCTGGTGGTGATTTTTTACGCATTGGCGATCGCGTATACCGTCAAGACCCAGGTTACTTACCTCGGCATGCTCACCATCGGCGCGGGCCAAGGCTTGCCCTTTAACGTGTGCGAGCTCTACACCGGTTTTTCCAACATCCGCTTTTTCGGGCAGTATCAAACCATGCTGCTGCCCTTCCTGCTGTTGCCCGCGATGTGGTGGGCCAACAACACGCGCCAGCGCGTGTTGTTGGCCATCGTGCCGGCGATTTGGTGGATGCTGGTGGTGGCCTCCGGCACGCGCGGTACTTGGGTGGCGTTGATGGCGGGGGTGATGGTGGTGGCGCTGTTTGGCGGGCAAAGCGGGCGGCGTTGGATCAAGTGGCAGGTCGCGGGGCTGGTGAGCGGCTTGCTGTGTTACGCAATATTCATTCTGGGATTGCCGGGTTTGCTCGAGCAGCCCGCGACGTTTTTACACCGCACTAACGACATTGTGCCGCTGTCGGCGCGCGAGGTGATCTGGGCGTCGTCGATCGAATTCACCAAGCATCACCCGTGGCTGGGCATTGGACCGATGCATTTTGCGTATTACCCCAATGCGGTGGCGGCGCATCCGCATAATTTCGTGCTGCAGTTCATGTGCGAATGGGGCATACCCGCGGCGTTATTGATTACCGCCGTGTTTGCGGCGGGTGGGTTGGCGTTTGCGCGCTTTGTGAAGCGAACCACTGGCGGCCCGGTCACTGAAACCAGTCTGGTCGCCGTGGCTTTGCTGGCGGCGATCACGGGGGCCACCGTGCAGGCGCTGATCGATGGCGTGTTGGTGATGCCGGTGAGCCAGATGACGCTGGTGCTGATCTGCGGTTGGGCGATCGGGTTGTATTTCGAGGGCAGGCCAACGCCGGCAAGCGTTGGCGTGTTCGAAAAACGTTTATGCGCCGCGCTGGTGGTGTTGTCGGCGGGCGCGGTCGCTTACGGCGTTTGGCCCGAAATCAGCCACCTCGAGCAGCGCCAAGAAGCGTATTTTGAAGCGCACCCGTCGAGCACGCTGTTACTGCCGCGGTTTTGGATCCAGGGCTGGTTTAACCCCGAAGCCTGGCCGCGATGAAGCTCGCCCGCCCTGGCCTGCGCTATTTGCAACCGGCAGGGTTAAGTCCGACAGGCTGCTAGCCCGCCGTTACCACTGCTTCATCGCTGCGCCTGGCGTTTTTGTTATCGGTCCAGGTGATAATGATTTTATCGCCGGCTTTCGCGCCCTTGATACGCAGCACCAGCAGCGGGTTGCGCGATACGGCTTGGCTCCATTGGCCGTCGTAGACCGTTGCGCCGTTGTGGGCGACGATCACGCTCTGGATAAAGTGCGCCGGCACCAGGCTGCCCGCCGCGTCCTTGCGCTGGCCGGTTTCCATCGGGTGCGTAATCAGCGCGCGGATTTCGGTGGTGTCGCCTTTTAATACCGCGCGAATTTTCATCGGTTCTGCCATGAAGGGGCCTCTTGTTCCGGGTTAGCCGCAGCCGCCGATGGTGATTTTGACTTCCTTCACCGCGGTGAAAAACTTGCCGCCGGCCGCCACTACCGCGCGCACGTTGGAGGTTTGGCCCATTTTGATACGCACATAAGCGTACGGCTCGGCGCCACCGGCGAAGTTCAGGGTGGCCACCAGCGGGAACGGATTTTTTTCCGCCAGTATTGAAATCGATTGCGTGCCGGGAATGCGGCTGGTCACTTCGATTACCACCGCCGCGCTGTTTTCCGCGACGTCGGGCGCGTTGATGACGATATCGCGGCTACTCGCGGCGTTGCTCGCGCCCAGCGCTTTCAGCGCATCGGCGAGCGCTTTGGACTCAAAGCCCGCTTTGTTCCACGCCGTCGCCAAAGCGTGCGTGGTTTTGAACAACCCCGCGGCGGCGAGCGCGCCGGCAGCCGCGCTGAATTTTAAAAATGATCGGCGTAACGAATTCATGCAATGTCCCGACTAACCCTTGGAGAAAAGGCCGCTATTGTATACGGCGCATCTGGCGCGGCTAACGGTGGTGATTGGTTGGTGATCGACATGGTGGCGCGGTTCGCGGATTGCAACCCGTGCGTGCGAAAACGTATAACGCGCGCTCTGCATCGTGCGCCGACCCAAAATAAAAAGTTGTTTAAAATCAATAAGTTACGTTTTGTTGTTGGTTACGCCCACGCCGTGTTGCGGGTGGGGTTTTACGCAGCCAAGTGCCCGATTTGCCGCCGCGTTTTTCAATCAGCGCAATGCCGCTCATCACCATGCCGCGATCCACGGCTTTGCACATATCGTAAATCGTGAGCAACCCCGCGGCGACCGCGGTCAGCGCCTCCATTTCCACGCCGGTGCGGCCCCTGGTTTCCACCGTGGCGATGCAATCCACTGCAGCGGCCTTGCGATCAAGTTTGAAATCGACATCGACGCGGGTTAACGCCAGCGGATGACACAGCGGAATCAAGTCCGCGGTTTTTTTCGCCGCTTGAATCGCCGCGATGCGCGCAATTCCAATGACGTCGCCTTTTTTAGCACTGCCCGCGGCGATCAATTTCAATGTCGAGGGCAACATGCCGATGCGTCCGGCCGCGCGCGCGATGCGATGCGTTTCATCCTTGGCCGCCACATCCACCATATGCGCCTGGCCGTGCGCGCCGAAATGCGTGAGTTTGCTCATAAATCGTTATACACCGGGAGAGGAACTTAAGTTCAAGTACGCTTATCATAGCACCATGATTTTGCGTTTCATTTTGGCGGTTGCTCTGCTGGGCGCGCCGGCCTTGCTGGCGCAGGCGCTGCCGGAATTGGGCGAGCCCGCGCAAGCCTCGTTTACGCCGCTGCAAGAAAAGTTGCTGGGCGATAGCATCATGCGCGAAGCGCGGCGCGACCCCGCGTATTACGATGATCCGGAGCTCGTCGATTACATCTCGCGCATGGGGCGGCGGCTTGCGCAACACAGTGGTGATGCGCGTCAGAGCTTCGAATTTTTTTTGATGAAAGACCCGTCGATCAACGCGTTCGCGCTGCCCGGCGGCAACATTGGCATACACACCGGTCTGATCACCGCTTCGCAAAGCGAATCGGAAGTGGCGGGCGTGATGGCCCACGAAATCGCGCACGTCACGCAGCGCCACATCGCGCGCATGGTGTCCAATCAGCGTGCCGATCAATGGGTATCGATCGCGGCGCTGGCGATTGCCATACTCGCCGCGCGCTCCAACTCTCAGTTGGCCGAAGCCGCCTCGGTGGCCGGGCCCGCGCTGGCGGTACAGCGCCAGCTTAACTACTCGCGCGAGTTCGAACGAGAAGCCGACCGCCTGGGCTTTCAAATGGTCGAAAAAGCGGGTTTCGATACCAACGGCATGTCGAGCTTTTTCGAGCGCCTGCAGCGCGCCACGCGCCTTGCCGAGGCCGGTGCGCCGGCGTTTTTGCGCACCCATCCGGTGACCCATGAGCGCATCGCCGACATGCAAAACCGCGCCACCAGTGTGCCGTACCGGCAAGTGGCCGATTCCGTCGACTATCACCTGATGCGCGCCAAACTCAAGGCCGAGCTCGAACCGCCGCGCGAAACCATCACGTTTTACCGCGAGGTGCTCGCCGAAAAACGTTATGTGTCGGAAGCCGGCGCGCGTTACGGCTTGGCCGCCGCGCTCTTACGCGCGCAGGATTTCGCCGGCGCGCGCAAAGCGCACGCCGAGTTGGCCAACGTGTTGAAACAACACCCGGCGGTGGCGTTGCTCGGTTGCCGCATCCGCCTGGCGGCGAACGAGCTTGACGCTCTCGCCTGCTTGCGCAACGCGCTTGCCGCGCATCCCGACTATCGTGCGCTGGTGTATCAATATGCCGAGGCGCTGCTGCAAAACCGCCAACCTGCCGTGGCGCTAACCGTCGTCGAGCCGCGCTTAAGGTCCGCTTCCACCGACTATCGCCTGTATCAGATCCAGTCGCGCGCCTACGCTATGATGAACCGCCGCCTTGCGCACCACCGCGCGCAAGCCGAAGCTTATTTGCATCTGGGCAGCACCACCGCCGCGGTCGAACAATTACAGCTCGGACTCAAGGCGGGCGACGGCGATTACTATCAACTGTCCGCCGCCGAAGCGCGCCTGCGCGAGCTGCGCAGGCGGGATATCGAGGAGCGCAAGGACGCGGCGCGGCGCTAGGGCGGCGCGGCGTCTTGAGGCCACACGAAACTACGGTGCGACGCCGATCGCCTCGAGCACGCCCGCGGCAATACGACGCGCACGCTCACCCACGCCGAACGCCGCGCACGCATCGCCGCGCGGATCGGCTTCGAGGATTTTGGTGCGCACCCGCACCACTGCGCCATCATGGGTGATGCCGCGCAAGCAACCTGCCAGCGGCGCATGGATCGGCGTGTCATTAATGCGTGCGATTTCTTGCCCGGCGCTCACGGCATCGCCGACATTGAAACGCGTGCTGAACGTGCCCGCCACCGGCGCGTAAACATAACGTTCGCGCGCCGCGCCGGCGATGCTTTGCGGCTCGCCCGCCAAGGCGCGCGTCGCGCCTTTTCGAATCACCGCGCCCAGTGCGTCGCCCCATTGTGTTTCGACCGCGACGTCAACGTTGCAGCTGGCGACGAAATTGGGCCCCAGCCCGATTGTCAACGGCGCCAAGCCGCGCTGCGCTTCGGCAGCATCGTGCTTGCGCATGCGCGCATCGACCAGAATTTGCGGGTGAATTTGCGCCACCACGGCCTCAAACGGCGCGTCGTACACCGGCAGCGCACGGCCGCAGCGCACCATGTGCGGCAAGTCTTGCGCCGTGCGCGCACGCTTGGCGCGCAAGCCCTCGAGCTCGGCGCTGCCGTGGTAGAGCGCATCGGCAAATGCCATGCCGCGCCGGGTGTGCGCGGGCCTGGCGGCGTCGTGCAGCACCACGCGATGTCCGGCGTGGCATAACGCGCTCGCCACCGCCGAGCCGACGTCACCGGTACCGCGAACCAGAATAACCGCCATGCGATCTCCGACAATGAATGGCTGAAAGGGTCAAGCAGATGGCGCGGCCCGCCGGTGATTTAAGCGACGAGCAATCGTAGCGCAAGCCCCGCCACCGCGCACGCCGCGATCACCGGAATAATCCCGACGTTAAAGCGAAACAACGCAATCATTGCGGCGATGCCGAGCACCAAAGAAGGCCATTCGAAGCTGCCGCTAAACGGCGCAGCCGCGGTGGCGGCCGGCCACAACACGTGCCAGGCGAAAAACACCGCGAGGTTCAAAATCACGCCGACCACCGCGGCGGTGATGCCGGTTAAGGGTGCAGTGAATTTCAACTGGCCGTGGGTGGATTCCACCGCCGGGCCGCCCAGCAGAATAAAAATAAAGCTCGGCAAAAAGGTGAAAAACGTCGCCACCGTGGCTGCCGCCGCGCCGGCAATAAACAATGCATCGGGGCCCAACAGCGCCATGGTCCAGCTGCCAATGAAGCCGACGAACGCGACGATCATGATCAGCGGCCCCGGCGTGGTTTCGCCCAGCGCCAGGCCGTCGATCATTTGCGCGGCGGTGAGCCACTGATAATGTTCGACCGAGGCTTGATACACATAGGGCAGCACCGCGTAGGCGCCGCCGAAGGTGAGCAGCGCCGCCTTGGTAAAGAACCAGCCCATTTGCGTGAGCACGCTGTTGCCGCCGGCGGTGTGGAACAACAATGCCATCGCCGCGGCCCAGATCAACAACCCGACGATCAACACGCGCGTGAAGCGGCCCCAGCTAAAGCGAGCGTGCGCCGGCGTGGGGGTGTGGTCGTCGATGATGGCGGCGCCGTAACTTTTTGTGGCGCCGCCGTGGCCGCCGCCGGTGGCGAATTTATCCGGCGTCACGCGCCCGCCGATGTAGCCGATGATGCCCGCGGCGATGACGATCAGCGGAAACGGCAGCTTGAAGGCGAAAATCGCCACGAACGCCGCCGCGGCGATCGCCCACAGCGCGCCGTTTTTTAACGCGCGCGAACCGATGCGATACGCCGCGAACACCACCACCGCGGTCACCGCCGGCTTGATGCCGTAGAGTAAACCGGCCACCACCGGCACGTTGCCGTATTGGATGTAAATCCAGGCGAGTGCTATCAGAATGAACAACGAGGGCAGCACAAACAGCGCGCCCGCCATGATGCCGCCCCAGGTGCGGTGCATCAGCCAGCCGATGTAAGTCGCGAGCTGTTGTGCCTCGGGCCCAGGCAACACCATGCAGTAATTCAACGCGTGCAAAAAACGCCGGTCGGAAATCCAGCGTCTTTTTTCGACCAGATCGTGATGCATGATGGCGATCTGCCCCGCCGGCCCGCCGAAGCTGATGAAGCCGAGTTTGAGCCAATACCAAAACGCTTCGGCGAAACTAACGGGGGGTGGGGGAGTGCTGTCGGCCGCTTGTTGTTGTGACATGGTGGCACGCGCGAAAAAAAGGAGTAACGAGTGTAGCAGACGGTGCGCGAGGCTTTGAGCGGCCTTAAAAAATATTCAATTAAATCAAATACTTACAATAACTCACTCGCGTCGGGCATGATCCGTGGCGGGCGCGCCGCGCGGCCTTGCTTATAATCCGCGCTCTTTTTGCGGCAGCGGCGCGGTGCAACCTTGCCGCGCGCCACCATTCCAAACACGCAAATGCGCGAAGACGTTTAGGGAAGCGCTGAATAAGTCCCCGATTGCTCTGTAAACGCGAATTCCAGTGGTACGTTCTGATTGGGAGGACGTATTCGCGAGCCACGAGGCAAGACATGAAACAAATGACGCTGGCAGCAGTGAGCGGATTTGAAAAGCACAGCCGCGCCACGCGCAAGGCG
>VGIF01000177.1 GCA_016868015.1 Betaproteobacteria bacterium | reverse complement strand
CGAAATCTCGAAACGGCCGGACAAACAAAAAAAGTTTTCCACCGTGTTCAGATGCCGGTGCAGCCCCGGCCCGTTGCCCGGCTCGCACTCAGCGATGGAGACGATCAACCCGCGCGGGCCTTTCACCGGCGCGCCCGCGCTACGGCCTTGGTAGTCGGCGGGGGCCATTACCGGATACACCTTGCGCGCGGTCACTTTTTCCACCGCCCCGGGCGGGATATGGTGCGCGTCGAAATTCTGCGTCTGGTAGGTTTGCAGCTTGTTAAAGCGCGCCACGCGCGTGGCTTCCATTTGTTCGGGGGTGAGGGATTTGTAGGCCATGGCAAGCTCTCCGGTTGATCGGTGTTCAGTCAAGCCGCGCGCCCGACGCTTTGACGACGTGCGCGTATTTGTCGTACTCGGCTTTCAACAGCTTGGCGAATTCCTCGATGCTCATGTGCATGGGATCGAGCGCCTGCGAATTCAGATTCGCGGCGACCGCGGAGTCCGCCACCGCTTTTCGGAGCTCGCCGTTAAGCCGCTCGACGATCGGCCGCGGCGTGCCCGCCGGCGCGAAGGTGCCCATCCACGACACGAATTCATAGCCTTTGATGGTCTCGCCGATGGCCGGCAGATCGGGTAACAACGCCACGCGCTTCTCGGAGGACACCGCCAGCGCGCGCACACGATTGCCTTTGATCTGTGGCAACGCTTCGGAGATCGGCGTGATCAAAAACTGGATTTCGCCCACCGCCGCCGCCAACGTCGCAAGCGAACCGCCCTTGTACGGCACGTGCGTAATTTTTATACCCGCCATGTTGCCGAACAGGCTTCCCGCCAAGTGCTGATAGGCACCGATACCGGCCGAGCCGTAGGTGAGTTCGCCAGGTCGATTTTTGCCGAGCGCGACCAGCTCCTTAACCGACTTCGCCGGCAGCGAGGGCGTCACCGCGAGCAGGCCCACCAGCCGTGCGATCGGCGTGATGCCGATGAAATCCTTCAATGCATGGTACGGCAACTTTTGGTAAAGATGCGCGTTGGCGACAAACGTCGCCGAATACACCATCAAGGTATAACCGTCGGGCGGGCTCTTGGCCACCATCGCCGCACCGATGGTGCCGCCGGCGCCGGGGCGATTGTCGATGACAAATTGTTGGCCCATCTGCTCGGCCACTTTGCCGTACGCAACGCGTCCGACGATGTCGGTCGAGCCCCCAGGGGGGAACACGATCACCACGCGCACGGGTTTGTTGGGATACGGCGCTTGCGCCCACGCGTTGCCGCACGCGCACAGCGCTGCCGCGGTGGCCACACTCATCAATCGAATCTTGCTCATGCGTTTACCCCTCCTCGATGGTTTATTGATTGCTGTTTGGTTTCCACGCCGTGAGTTTACGGCAATCGCGCCGCCGTGCATGGATATTGATTAAATAATTGATTTTATTGAATATTTTTAAGTTGCCGGCCCACATCATCCGTACAACATGTTGTGCCCCAAGCAACCCATTGACTAGCAGCCTGTCGGACTTAACTTGTCGAAGCGAAAAATGAGAGGTGCGAGGACAGATTTTCACGGTTTTCAAGCGAATAGTTCGCACTATCCGCGCGGGAAACCGGGGAAATATGGACCGCATCCGCTCATTTTGCAGCCGGCAGGGTTAACTCCGACAGGCTGCTAGAATCACCGCCTCCCCGCCCCACTCGCAAAGGACCCCCATGCCCACCCTGATCCTTACCGGCGATCTGAATTTCATGGGCGTCACCGACCCCACCGTGCCGTTTCGCAAAGTCATCGACGATTTCAAATCCGCCGACGTGCGCTTTTCCAACATGGAGTGCTGCCTGTATGCGCCCGCCACCGGCCAAGTGTGGGACAACGAAGGCTTCATGGCCGACCCCGGCCCGGCGGGCGAGTGTTTGAAATACGCCGGCATCGACGCGGTGGGCATCGCCAACAACGTCAACTACGGCGAGGCGGCGATCAATGCCTCGGTGTCGCGCCTCGATCAACTCGGCATCAAGCACACCGGCGCCGGCGCCAATCGCGACGTCGCCTACGCGCCGGCGATCATCGAAAAAAACGGCGTGCGTTACGGCTTTATTCAACGCACCTCGGTGTATTGGCCCACCAACCACGAAGCGACCGCGCACACCGCCGGCGTCGCAACAATTAAAGGCCACACCGCGTATCAACTGCCGCTGCACAAACTGCGCCCGGAGATCCCGCCGCCCAACCGCCCCGGCCTTCCGCCGGTGATCATCACCTGGGCCGACGCCAAGGCGCTGCAGCTATTCAAAGATGACGTGGCGAAACTGCGAGCGCAATGCGACGTGCTGGTCGCCTCCTTGCACTGGGGCCTGCACAAGGACGTGCTCGACTACATGCCGGAAATCGCGCACGCCGCCATCGACAACGGTGCGGACATCGTGATGGGCCACGGCCCGCATTACTCGCTGCCCACCGAACTCTACAAAGGCAAAGCGATTTTTTACGGCTTGGGCAGCTTTAGTTTTCACACCGGCCACGGCGGGCGCAAACACGGCGATTGGATGGGCATGATGGTGCGCGCCACCATCGACAACAAGACAATTACGCGCACCACCATCAAACTGGTGCGCCACAACGACGCCAACGAAAGCTACTTTTGCGACCCAGCGCAGGAAGGCGAAGAACTCGCCGGGCTTAACCTGCGTGGCAAGTCGCTGGGCACCAAGCTCGCGGCGAAGGGCATGGAATTGGAAATCGCCGCCGCCTAGGCGGTAAGGCGCTGCGCGTGATTCGCAACACGAGAAGTTTCATACGTATCTGATTTAATTGCATTTTTTAAAATGGCCGCAAATCTGATCTGTGACGATTTTCGCGTACCCGCGCAGGATGCGGGCATCGAGCTACACGTACGCAATCGCCGCCCGGCGGATCTCACGCGTTTCGCGCCCGACAACATTATTTTGTTCGTGCACGGCGCGACAGGGTCGCCGGAAACGAGTTTTGATTTAAAACTCGACGGTGTGTCGTGGATGGCGTGGATGGCGCAGCAGGGCAACGATGTCTATTTCGTCAGCGTGCGCGGCTACGGCCACTCCACGCGCCCGCGCGAGATGGACGAGCCGCCGCTGAACAACGCGCCGATCGTGCGCACCGATACGGCGGTGCGCGATGTCGGTGCCGCGGTCGATTTCATCCGTGGCCGCCGCGGTGTCGACAAAATCAGCCTGCTCGGCCATTCGTGGGGCACCACCATCATGGCGCTCTACACCACACAGAACAATGCGAAAGTGCATCGCCTCGCGCTGTATGCGCCGGGCTGGATACGCACGCAGGGCGTGTCGTTGACCGACCAGGGCGGCGAACTCGGCGCGTATCGCATCGTCACCGCCGAAGCGGTGAAAAAACGCCGCGGCACGGGGCTGCCGCCCGGCAAACAAGAAGAACTAATGCCCGCGCGCTGGCTCGATGCTTATCTTAAAGCCGCGTTCGAGGCCGACCCATGGTCGAAGACGCAAACCCCGCGTGCGTTTCGCGCGCCCAACGGCGTGGTGGCGGATAGCCGCGAATACGCCAACGCCGGCAAACCGCGCTACAACCCCGGCGAGATACGCGTGCCCACGCTCTTGATCCTCGCTGAATGGGATGCCGATACGCCGCCCTACATGGCGCAGACGTTGTTCCCGTTGCTTGTAAACGCGCCTTCGAAACGCCTGGTGGTGATCGGCGAAGGCACACATGTGGTGGTCACCGAGAAGAATCGCATGCAGTTGTTTCGCGAGGTGGGATTATTCTTTGAAGAAGGGCGCGACGCTTGAATCGCCACCACACCAAAATAAAAAACATAATAAAATCAAATACTTACGTAAAATCACGGGAGTAGCCCCAATATTGAGTGGTGCGCCACGAGCAGGAAACGTCTATCACCCAACGTCAGCTCACCGCCAATTGGAAGCCGCAACATGATTGGCCCACTTTCCACCGCCTTGTTGATCGGGGTTAGCGCCACGTTGTGCTGGCTATTGTGGGGCTCGGCCCTGTTAGTGCTCGCGCTGGTGGTGGCGCAGGCCATCCGCGATGACGTGACGGTTGCGCCGCGGGTGTTGCTGATCATCGCGGCCTGCCTGTTTGCCGGCGGCTGGGTATGCCGCTGGTTTTCAAAACGCATCGCGGCGATGACCGAGCGCTGAGTTGATCGGGTGCGCGTTAGAGCCTGTTATGAACTTTAGCGGTGACAACTTGTACTTTTGAGGCGGATATGGCACACAGTGGGGATGAATACCTCATCGAAACCCGCCAAACCCTACCCCAGTGACGTAAGCGACGAAGAATGGTCATTTTTAGCGCCGTATTTGACCTTATGCCGGGAAGACAGCCCGCAACGGGACTATGCGCTGCGCAATGTGTTCAACGCCCTGCGCTGGCTGGTGCGCTCGGGCGCACACTGGCGCATGATGCCGCACGAGTTTCCACCTTGGCCCGCGGTGTATCAGCAGACCCAACGCTGGCTCAAGGCGCGTTGCTTCGAGGCCCTGTGCCACGATCTGCGCATGCTGGTGCGCGTGTATGCGGGACGCGACCCCGAACCGAGCGCCGGCATCATCGACAGCCGCACGATTCAGTCCACACCCGAATCGGGTGCGCGTGCGGGCTACGACGGGGCGAAGAAACGCAAGGGCTCCAAGGTGCATGCGGTGGTCGATACCTTGGGCAATCTGCTGGCCCTGCAGGTCACACCGGCCAGCGATCAAGACCGGGCGCAGGTGCACCAATTGGCACAGACGGTGCAAGAGGCTACCGGCGATACCGTGGAACTGATCTTCGCCGATCAGGGCTACACGGGGGAAGACACCCAACAGGACGCGCAAGCGCACGGCATCGTCTTGCGGGTGATCAAGCATACCGAGGCCAAGCGCGGGTTTGTATTGTTGCCGCGCCGCTGGGTGGTGGAGCGAAGCTTTGGATGGGTAGCACGCTTTCGGCGCCTTGCACGCGACTACGAACGCTTGGCCAGCACCATCGCCGGATATCACTACCTCGCTTTCCTTTGCCTTATGCTTCATCAGCTTTTGCCGTTGGTCGATAGTTCATAACAGGCTCTAGCGCTCGCGCGCCTTGAGTTGCAACAATTCGCCGATTTTGTCCGCCGCTTTTAAACCGGTGCCGGTCAACACCAGCACCGTCGATTCGTTCGCTTTAATCGCGCCGCTCGCCAGCAACTGCGTGAGCCCGGCCGCGGCCGCGGCCGAGGTCGGCTCGACATAAAGCCCTTTGCGCGCGAGCGTGCCGAGTGCGGTGACGATTTCGTCTTCGGTGACGGCGACGATGCTGCCGCCGGAATCGCGCACCGCGCGCAGCGCTTCCGCCACGCGCGTGGGCTTGGAGGAAGCAATGCCTTCGGCGATGGTCGGTGTGACTTGCGTCGGCACCAAATGCTCGACGCCCGCTTTGAACGCGTTGAAATACGGCGCGCAATTCGCCGCTTGCACGCCGAAGATGCGCGGCATTTTGCCGATTTCGCCGTTGCGCACGAGTTCGCCAAAGCCGCGCTCGCAGCCGGAGACGTTGCTGCCGTAGCCCAGCGGCACCACCACGTTGTCCGGCGCCTTGAAACCGAGTTGCTCCCACAACTCATAGGCCAGCGTCTTGGTGCCCTCGGCGAAAAACGGCTGCCAGTTGTGGCTGGCGTAAAAAATTTCGCTGCTCATGGCCATCGCCGCGTCGGCAACGTCCTGGCGCGTGCCGCGTATGGTCACCACATCGGCGCCGCACGCGGCGATTTGCGCGATCTTTGGATACGACGCGGTTTGCGGCACCAGAATGCGGCAGCGCATGCCCGCCGCCGCCGCGTATGCCGACAGTGACGCACCGGCGTTGCCCGAGGAGTCTTCCAGCACCTGCGTGATGCCGCAGCTTTTCAAGTAACTTAACATCACCGTCATGCCGCGGTCCTTGAACGAGCCAGTGGGCATCATGAAATCAAGTTTGAACAGCGCCGGCGCGCCTTGCCATTCGCCGCAGGTCAAGGGCGTCCAGCCCTCGCCCATGGTGACGGCGTGTGTTGCGTCAACGGCAATGGCCTTGGCGTAGCGCCACACCGAGCGGCGGGTGGGGTCGATGTCGGCGCGTTTTAAGCCTGGGCCGGGTGTGAGGTTGAGGTAACCGCCGCTGTCGGCGCGCCAGCGAGCGGTATCGATGGGGTAGTGTTTTCCAGTGGATGGGTCGATGTATTGCATGGCAAGATTCACTGCTCACACCGCTTCGTCATTCCAGCGAAAGCTGGAATGACGGATTGGTAATTCAACGTGCGTTGGCGCCAAGAAACTTTTTACTCAGATCCACCACCCGCCCCACATCCTCCAGGTTGTTATAAGCATGCAGCGAAAAGCGCAGCATGCCGCGGCGTATCGACAGCTTGACGTTATTTTCGCCGAGATACTGATACAGTTTGTTAAACCGCTCATCGCCGGTGCCGTAGTGATTGCTGCTCATGGCGCCGACGGTGACGATGCCCGCCAGATGCGGCCCCGGCGCGCCGCCCGCCACTGGAATGCCCAGGTCGTAAAAGCCCTTAACCAACGCATGCGACAGTGTGCACACATGCGCTTCGATGCGGCGTGTACCCAGATCAAGCAGTTGCTTCAATGAAGCATCCACCATCGCGGCAACGCCGAAGTTGTAGTTGCCCAGATCAAAGCGCCGCGCGCCGGCGGCGAATTTGAAACTCAGATCGCCGAGCGCGGCTTCGTGCGCATCACCCAGATCGACACCAAAGCGCGCGAGATACGCGGGTTGCATGTTCTGCGCCCACTCGCGCCGCACATACAAAAAACCCATGCCGTAATCGGCGAGCAGCCCCTTTTGCGCGGAGGTAGTCAAGGCGTCGATATTCGACGCCACCACATCGGTATGCATGATGCCCGCCGATTGCGCGGCATCGACCAAAAAGCACACGCCGCGTTCGCGGCACGCCTTGCCCAGTTTATCCACATCGGTGCGAAAACCCGGCGCGAAGCTCACGGTGGAGGCGCTCAAGCAACGCGTGCGCGCATCCATGCGCGCGATCAAATCATCCACCGGCATGGCGCCGTTTTCTCCCGCTTTGACCAGGCGTACTTCGACGCCCTGGCGCTGAAGATTGAGCCAGCAGTAGACGTTGTTGGGGTGCTCCAGGTCCGGGCACACCACCACGTTATCGCCCGCTTTCAAGCCCAAGCCCGTGGCCACCATGTTAAGGCCCTCGGAGATGTTCTTGGTGTAAGTCACCTCGTCGGCGTGGGCGTTGACGAGATCGGCGAACCGCTCGCGCGCGCGCTCGATGGTGGCGAACATGCGATCCTTGTCGCCGCCGCTGTTGGTGCGATCGTCCATGTGCGCATACAGCGCCGCGCGCGTGGTGGCCGAAGGCACGCCGCGCGCGGCCACATCCATGTAGGTGTAGTTTTTGAGCGCGGGAAAATCGGCGCGAAAGGCGGCGATCGCCCCATGGGCGTCAAGGGTGTGCAATTCGGTGGCGGGTTTATTCATGGCTTAAGCTCCCAAAACTGAAAAAGCGTCCCGGCCGCTGCCGCAAAGGCAGGAATCGTGCCTGGTGCGAGAGACAATATCATACGTTGGCGATACACTGATTAACCCAGCGCACGGTGCCGCGCGCGGCACCCGTTGAACGTCCGCAATTCACCTATCGGACAGCCGCGGGTTTCACGCACCAGACGCGGCGGCGCATCGCGCCATTTTGTCGCCGCAATTGATCGGCGCTTTGCCACATTGCGTGCCCGCCCGCGCCGCGGCGCGGCGTTGTAATGCGCTGGCCCGCCCATCGCGGCGGATTTGAAAAGAGTCTGGGTAGAATTTTTGGGGAGGCTGTCATGTCGAATCTCATGTTGGATCGTTTGCAAGCCGCGCGGCCGAACATGCAGGCGCCGCGCAACCTTATGTGCGCCGCGTTTTGCGGCGCGCTAAAACACCTGGCGCGTGCGCGCGGGCCGCTGCTCGCACTGACCATCGCCGCCACCACCGGTTGCACGTTGCCGCACGGCGCACCGCCGCCATCGGCGCGGCTAGCCCCCGTCAATGCCGAACGCGCCATCGAAGACGCAAGCGAAGCCGGCATGCTGGCGGCACACTATCACGCACTGGCCGGTTTTATCGAAGCCGACATGCTGGCCCTGGCCGTGCGCAGCGGGCTTTACCCCGCCCACGCACATTAGGGCAAGCGCTAAACTCGTGGCGAACGCCAAGGATGCCCCATGCCGCAACTGACTATCGCCGAAGCCACCGATCTGGCCGTGCGCGGCTTAACCCGCGCCGGCATGAGCGCCGCCAACGCGCGCATCACCGCCGATCATCTGGTCGACGCCGCGCTATGCGGGCATGAGTTCTCCAGTTTGCCGCGGGTGATTGCGCTGGCCGAGGCGATGCGCGGCAAACCTGCGGCCAAACCCACGCGGGTGATTCGCGAAAACCATTGCTCGGCGCTGATCGACGGCGGTGACAATGTCGCCTACGTGGTATCCATTCTCGCCGTCGACAAAGCGGTCGAG
Organism: Betaproteobacteria bacterium; assembly: GCA_016868015.1. Lineage (GTDB taxonomy): Bacteria > Pseudomonadota > Gammaproteobacteria > Burkholderiales > SG8-41 > UBA5216. The sequence goes on along the minus strand of VGIF01000177.1, from coordinate 910 downwards.
ATCGCGCGCAAAAACGGTGTCGCGGTGGTGTGCGCCAACAACACCTGGTTCAGCGGCCGGCTTGCATATTACGTCGAACGCGCCGCGCGTGAAGGTTTTGTGGCGATGCACACCACCAACACCACCGCGCGCGTGGCGCCGCATGGCAGCGCCGACAGGCTGTTGGGCACCAACCCGTTTGCGATTGCATTCCCCAGTGAAGACGATCCACTGATCATCGATATCGGCACCTCGCAAACCACCTGGGGCGACGTGGTGCTTGCGCGCACCAAGGGCGTGCCGCTGCCCGAGGGCATGGCGGTGAGCCCTTCGGGGCATCCGACCAGCGATCCGCAGCTCGCGCTCGAGGGCGCGATTTTGCCGTGGGGCGGCGCGCGCGGTGCAGGGCTGGCGCTGGCGGTGCAGTTGCTGGGCATCCTCGCCGGCAGCGAATTGGTGATCGACGATATTTCCAACTACGGTTTGTTTTTTGTGCTGATCGATCCGAAATTGTTTATGCCCAGTGATCAATTTCCGGCGCGCGTCACCGCGTTGCGCCAAATCGTCGCCGGCAGCCGCCCGCTGGCCGGCCACGACAGCGTTCGCGTGCCGGGCGATCGCAGTCAGCGTTTGCGCCGCGAAAATTTGGCCAAAGGCGTGATCAACCTCGATGAAACCGTGCATGCAAGGCTTGCCGAGCTGGCTACGGGCACGAATAATCAATAACCACACGCATTTGATTATGCTAAGGCAACGCTGAACAAGTCCTTCGACGAGCTCAGGACGAATGCTAAGTTGTTGATTCCGTTCGTGGTGAGCCTGTCGAACCATGAATGGAATCAACTTATGCAGTGTTTCCCTAAAAATATTTTTGATGCCTACTGATGCGCGATAACCCGCGACGCCGACATTGCATTGTTTTATCGGATTT
>VGIF01000176.1 GCA_016868015.1 Betaproteobacteria bacterium | reverse complement strand
TCAACCACCACCGATTGCCCGAGGGCTTCGCTCAGGCGCGGTGACAGCGTGCGCGCGGCGAGGTCGACGCCGCCACCGGGGGCAACGGATACGATCAAACGCAGCGGCCGCGCCGGGAAGGTCTGGGCCGAGGCGCTTGCCACGGCCAGCGCCAGCGCGGCAAACGCCAGCGAGGGGCGTGCAACCGAAGGGTAACTGCAGGGGAATAGGGGGTGCATAATTATCGATAATACGCCGGTTGACGCACGCGGTCGTTGCGCGTGTGCACCGGCTTTGTTAACCTGCGTTGGTGGGTTGGGCGAGGATTGCGATGCCGTTTCCCCGTTCACGTAAACGCCTCGTAAACGAACCCGCTATAAACTATTTTCAGGAGGAGTACGTGATGTCAAAGTTAACACAATTTTTACGCTGGACGGCGATCGCCGCCGCGGCGCTGGTTTGGGCCGTGCCGGCGGCGGCGCAAGTCAAGCCTAATCCGAATTGGCCGCGCAACCTGACCCTGGGCACCGCCTCGGTGGGCGGCTTGTATTTCGTTTACGGCCAGGTGTGGGCGAGCCTGGTCAACGAAAAAATCGGCACCAACATCAGCACCCAGCAAACGCAGGGGCCGAATCAAAACATCATCCTCACCGATTCACGGCAAATCGATTTCGGCATGGCCACCATGGGCGTGGCGCTGCAAGCGTGGGAAGGCAAGGGCGCGTGGACGCAGGGCAAGCAGTATCGCAACATCCGCGCCATGTTCCCGATGTATGACACGCCGTTTCACTTTGTCACGCTGGAGCGAAGCCCGATCAAATCGGTGGCCGATCTGAACGGCAAAAAATCCGGCATCGGCCCTCGCGCCGGCACTTGCGGCACTTATTTCCCGATGATGTTTAAGGCGCTCGGCATCAACACCACCATCCAAAACGGCCAGGCCTCGGACATGGGCACCGGCTTGCAGGATGGTTTGATCGACGCCTTCCCGTTCTGCGCGGGGGTGCCGATTCCGGTGTACTCCGAATTGGAGACCACCAACAAGGTGCGCTTTTTCACCTTCACCGCGGATGAAGTCAAAAAGTTGAAGGCGGCGATGCCCGAATTGTCCGACTCGGTGATCCCCAAGGGCACATACAAGAGCCTGACCGAGGATCATCACACCGTGGGCCTTTACAACTTTTCCATCGCGCACAAGGATGTGGCCGAGGACCTGGTGTACGCGGTGGTGAAAGCGGTGCTCGAAAACAACCCGCAAATGATCAAGGGCCACGCCGCGTCCAAGGAGACGCTGCTGCAAAACTGGAATCGCAACACCTTCCTGCCGTTTCATCCGGGCGCGATCCGTTATTTCCGCGAAAAAGGCATCACGGTACCCAAGCATCTGATACCGCCCGAGTACAAGGGCTAAATGCGCTAAGTATCTGACCCGCACTGCGCCGGCGCGCAGTGCGGTTTTTTTGTCTGCCGGGAGGAGCGCCGTGAGCACCGCGCAAGAAACCAACAAGACGATACCGCTGGAAGAGGAATTTAGCGGCAACAAGCGCACGCTGTTGCATTGGGAGACGGTGTTGATGTCGATCCTGTGCGTGGGCTTTACCCTGTTCCATTTGTTCGTGCTCAATGTGTATTCGCTCGAGCCGCTGCTGTTTCGCTCGATACACGTGGGCTGGGGCGCGGCCATCGGCTTTATGTTTTATTCGGCCGCCAAACGCACCAGCCGCGCCGGCGTGCCATGGTATGACTGGATACTGGTGCTGCTGTCGATCGCGTGCGCCGTTTACATCGTGATCGAGCTTGACGGGCTATTGTTTCGCGCCGGCGCGCAGTTCACCACGCCCGACGTGGTGTTCGGCACCCTCGGCACGCTGCTGGTGCTGGAGTTCACGCGCCGCTCGGCGGGACTCGCGTTGCCGGTGGTGGCGGGGGTGTTCATTCTGTACGCCTTTCTCGGGCCGTGGATGCCCGGCGTGCTGGAGCACAAGGGCTTCGCCGTCGACCGCTTTTTCACCTACATCTACAGCGAGTACGGCGTATTCGGCGTGACCACGCAGGTGTCTTCGTCCTACATTATTTTGTTTGTGTGCTTCGCCGCGTTTTTGCATGTGTCGCGCGTGGGCGATTACATCAACGATTTGTGTAACGCCGCCTTCGGCTGGGCGCGCGGCGGGCCGGCCAAGGCCGCGGTGGCCTCCGGCATCATGTTCGGCAGTATTTCGGGTTCGGCGGTCGCCAACGTGGTGGCCTCGGGCATGGTGACCATTCCGATGATGCGCCGTGTCGGCTACGACCGGCCGACCGCCGGCGCGATCGAGGCGACATCCTCCACCGGCGGGCAGATCACCCCGCCGGTGCTGGGCGCGGGCGCATTTTTGATGGCGGAAATCACCGGCATCCCCTATGCGCAGATTGCGCTCGCCGCGGTGATTCCAGCGGTGCTGTTTTATATCGCGTGCTGGATCCACGTCGATTTGCACGCCATACGCCTAGGGCTGCGTGGTCTGTCGCGCGCGGAATTGCCGCCGCTGCCCGAGATGATGAAACGCGTTTATTTGTTCTCGCCGATCATCGTGCTGGTGGGCGCGCTGCTGTCGGGCTATTCGCCGTTTCGCGCGGGCGGTCTGGGCATCCTGACCGCGCTGATGGCTGGGTGGCTTGCGTACAAGTTTCACGACCGCGAAACGCCCACGGCGGGTAGCACGGCGATGCCGCCGCTCGTCGCGGTGGCCACCGGTCTCCTGCTGCGGGTGATGTCGATGGTGGCGCTGGGCGTTCTCGTCTATGCCTTGATGCAATTCGGCCCGAAGCTCGTGCCGGGCGCGGGCAACTGGGGCGGGGTCGCGATCGGCGTGGCGGTGATCCTGGGGCTGGCGTGGCTTTTCGGCTTTCGCAAATCGGTCGAGGGGCTTGACCGCGCCGCGCGCGACACGCTGCAACTGGTGGCGGTGTGTGCGTGCGCGGGCATCATCGTCGGCGTGATCGCGCTGACCGGCATCGGCGGGCGTTTTTCGGAATTGATCCTCGGGCTTGCCGGCGCCAGCCAATTGCTGGCAATGATCTTCGCCGCGGTGATCGCGTTGATCCTCGGCATGGGCATGCCTACCACGGCGGCCTATGCCGTGGCCGCGGCGGTGATCGCGCCCGGGCTCACCAAAATGGGCGTGCCGGTGCTGGTGGCGCATATGTTTATTTTTTACTTCGCGGTGCTCTCGGCGATCACTCCGCCGGTGGCGCTGGCCTCGTTCGCGGCGGCGGGCATGGCGCAAGCCGATCCGTGGAAGACCTCCTGGACCGCGCTCAAAATGGGGCTCGCCACGTTTTTGGTACCGTTCATGTTTTATTACAGCCCGGTGCTGCTGATGCAGGGCGACTGGGGCGCGATCGCCCAGGCGGTGTTCTCGGCGTCGGTGGGCGTGTGGTTTCTCGCCGGTTCCACGGAGGGCTGGTTCGGCGGGCGGCTGGCGATGGCGTTACGGGTGGTGCTGTTCGGCGCGGCGCTGTGCCTGCTGCATCCGGGCGCGGTTACCGACTTCATCGGCTTTGGCGCCGGCGTGCCGATATACCTGTGGCAGCGCATGCGTGCGCACCGCCCCGGCGATTTAACATAAGTTTTTGATTTTATTGATATTTTTATTGGGGTGATTCGCCCCGCACCAGCACCCGGTAGAGCAGCCGATACTCGCTCGGATCGTAGTCGAACAACGCGCGATGCAGCGCGGCGCGGTTATCCCACAGCAACACATCGCCTTGGCGCCATTGATGGCGGTAGGTGAATTCCTCGCGCACCGCGTGCGACATCAGCTTGTCGAGCAAGGCCTGCGTGTCTTGCGGCGTCATGCCAACGATGTTCTCGGTTTTTAACGGGTGAAAATACAGCGCCTTGCTGCCGTTTTCCGGGTTGGTACGCACCAGCGGCTGCAACACCGGCTCGGGCTTGCGCTCGGCCTGCGCCTGGGCTGACGGCGCGGATTGCGTCTTCGACGCGCTGCCCAGAAACACGTTCACCGTTTTCATGCCTTGAATCTGTTCGCGCAGCTCAAGGGGCAGCGCCTCATAACCCGCGCGCATGTTGACCACCGCGGTGCCGCCGCCCCTGGATGGCAACGCCACTGCGTAAAGGCAGGTGTATTTTGGCGGGCGCGCATGGTTGGTGTGATCGGTGTGCCAGCCTTCGCCGTGACGTACTTGTTTACCCGCTTTGTCCTGATGGCGATTGGATACCTCGTGCACCAGCGGACAATCGGGCAGCGCGTACTGGGTGAAATGCTGCGGCATGATTTCGCCGAAATTTTGCATGCCGGCGAGGTATTGCTGCGGCGTGAGCTGTTGATCGCGGATCACCAAGGCTACGTTTTGCACCACCGCGGCGTTTAATTGTTCGCGTATGGCGGCATCCAACGGCCGACTCAGGTCGATGCCGGTGACCTCGGCGCCGATGTGCGGACTCAGTCTGGTCACTTGCATTATGGTGGCTCCTTACGCGTGACAAGTGAAAATGCATTTTACACACAACGGTTGTGCGCGAGAGCACTAAGTTTCCTGTGGAAACAGCGGCCCGCCTTCGCGCTGGTACAAGCGCAGCCGCCAGCCGAGTATGGCTGCTTCGGCCAGAAACGCCGCGCCGATCGCCGCCACGCCGACCGCCGCGCCGTTTAAGTTGGGCGCAATCAAGGTGACACTGCCCACCGCGATCACCACCACCAGCCGGATCAGTGCGCTGCCGGCGATGATTTGCGTCTTGCGCATCGCCGAGAGCAGGCCGCGAAACAGCGACGAATAACCCCAGCACACCGCCACCAGCATGATCATTTGCACGCCGGGGATCGCGTAGTCGCGCAGCTCGCCGGAAAGGCCCATGATGTTGCCCAGGATCACGTCGCGCAGCGGCGTGTAAAACATCAGCGCCACCAGCACCGCGTAAACCAGCGTCAGGCGATTCGCGAATTGCAGGATCACGCGCATGTCGGCGCGGCTGTGTACCAGCGCCTGTGCGGTTTGCGCGAGGTTGCGCAAGGGTGAAGCCACCAGCGATTTTAACGCATTAACCACGCCGAAGGCCGCCAGCGCCAGATCGGGATTGGCGAGGCGCCCGAGGAAAAAGTTGATCACGAACATGACGCCGTTTTCGGTGATGGTGGTGACCATCAGCGGCCACGAGAAGCGCCACATTTGGCGATAGCGCGCCGGTTCGCCGCCGCGCTCGGGCAGCGCCTTATAAAACGGGCGGCTCACCCACAACATATAAATCGCCTCGACGATCATGCAGCCCACCAGCGAGGCGGCGCCGGCCACCGCGCCTTCCATCCAAAACGGCAGCACTAGCAGCAACAGCGCCTGCGAGGCGAGCCGCACGATCGTCGAGTGCGAAATCAACATCGTGCGCCGATGCATCATGCATAACGCGGTGGCGATGTTGCGGATTTGATTGGGGAAGATCCACAGCCCCATCACCGCCGCCGCCGCCTTGGCGAGCCGCGTGACTTCGGCGCTCGCGCCCATCAGGGTGCCGAACAGCCAATCGCCGAGCGAGGTCAACGCGATGGTTTCGATGAACACAAACGGCGCCAGCGACAGGAAGAAATAAAATCGCGTCACGCGCCAGAACGAGCGCTTGTCCGTGATATACGCCATGCCGGCTTGCGTGCCGACGCTGATGATGCCGCTAAACGTAGTGTTAAATGCAAACGCCACGCTGAACGCGGCGAGGGTAGTGGTCGGGTCGCCCAGGCGCGCGAGAAAGCCGTGCACCAGTGCGTGCGACAGTTGATGCAGCTCGGTGGTTAGGATCAGCGGCAGGAAAAACAGCACCGCGGTGCGCACGGTGAGCGGCGTATTGGCAACCATGGTGTAGCGTTACTGCGGGCCTAACCGTGGCGCGGTAGCGCGAACCACGCTGTTCAACGTTTTAACCGTCCATCGCTGGTGGCGCCGTCTTGGATCATCGCGTCGATGTCGCTTTGCGGGACACCGATTTCGCGCAGGATGTCGACGCTGTGCTGGCCGATCTTGGGGGCGGGCTGCCAATCGTCGCGCAGTTTGGTGGACCATTTATTCGGCAAGCGCATTTGGCGGATCGGGCCTTCGGTGGGGTGCTCTTTGACCTGGAAAAAGCCGATGTCCTTCAAATGCGGATCGTCGAAAATCGTGTCGGGCGTGTTCATGCGCATGGCAGGGATGTCGTTGCGCTCCAAAATCGCGAGCCACTCGTCGGTGGTTTTTGCCTTAAACGCTTCGGCGCGGATTTTGTAGCCTTCGCCGGCACTGGCGAAACGCGCCGAGACATTGATGAAACGCGGATCGGTTTTAAGTTCGGGGCGGCCGATCGCGTCATACAGCGCGAAGGCCTGTTTATCGGTGGTGGCGGTGATGCAGATATAGCCGTCCTTGGTGGCGATGGGGCCGGCGCGCGGGTCGAGCAGCCGCGGGTCGCCGGTGCCGCCCAGCGGCGGCTGGAAGGTTTGCAGATACATGTGTTCTTCCATCACGAACTTGGTGAAGTTCTCGAACATGGGGATTTCGATCGAGCAGCCTTCGCCGGTGCGTGCGCGTTGTATCAACGCCATGCAGATCATTTGCACCGCGATCAAGCCCACCACTTTGTCCGCGGCCACCAGCGGCACATTGCGCGGCCGGTCACCCGCACGTTCGAACAGGCCCGACATGCCCGCCGCCGCCTGAATAATGCCGTCGAACGCGGGCTTGCCACGGTAGCGCCCGTCCTCGCCGAAGCCGAACAGGCCGCAGTAGATGATGTTCGGGTTGATGGTTTTGACGTCTTCGTAGGCGAGCTTCAAGCGTGCCATCGCGGCGGGGCGCACGTTCCACACCATCACATCGGAGCGCGCGATGATCTTTTTCAACGCCTCGAAACCCGCGGGTTTTTTAAGATCGAGCGTGATCGAGCGCTTGTTGCGGTTCAAATGCAAAAATTTCGCACCCATCGCCGGCGTGGGCGATTTGCCGTTTAAGTTGCGCGCGAGGTCGCCCTTTAACGCTTCGACCTTGATGACTTCCGCGCCGTGATCGGCGAGAATTTGCGTGCACAACGGGCCGACCACCACCGAGGTGAGGTCGACGATATTGATGCCTTGTAGCGGGCCTATAGCCATGTGGGTTCCAGGCAGAAGATTATCCAGGGATGCCGAATGTCATATCCCACGGCGCCGTTCCCGTGCGGGAAGGTCGCGGTGGTGTAGCGGCGTTTGCTTACTGATCAACATGCGGGTGAATGATGTTACCTATGCGCTGGTTTTACTTCAATGCGACATCATGCGGTAAGTGGACTATTGCAAAGATTGCGCGGGAGCGCCGATCGGCATGAATGCTAAACTCGCCGCGCGATGTTTGCCGGTGCTGGGCAGTCTTGATGCGTGTTCAATCAGTGCGTCCTTGAATCGTTTGTGATTCAAGCGCGCGGGTCGCGACGATGGCGCGACGCGGCTGGTTGAACCTTACAAGCACCACTACCGCGAACATTTCCGTTAAAAATATGTTTAAAATCAAATACTTACGATAAATGAAGTTAAATCGAAAAACAGCCGGCGATGGCGCGCCGCTGGTGTTGTTGCACGGGGGCATGGGCTCGATCAATCACTGGCACCACAACTTTGAGGCGCTGGCCGAACATTACACCGTGCATGCGCTGGACATGCCAGGTTATGGCGAGTCGCCCACCGTGCCCAAGGAAACACCCGCCGATGCGTATGTCGGCTTGGTCGTCGATGCGTTGAACGATGTGGTGCCGAGCGGCAGCTTTCGGCTGGCCGGCTTTTCCTTCGGCAGTTGCATCGCGGCGTTGTGCGCGGCGCGGATGGGCAAACGCGTGCATAAATATTCCGGCATGGGGGCGGGCGGGTTCCATCGCCATGCCCCGCGGTTGGCGATGAAAAAAATTCCGTCGCCCAGTGCGGGCGATGCGGTGATGCGCGAAGTGCTCGCGCACAACTTGCGGGTGATGATGATCGCCGACCCCGCCAAGGTCACCGCGGCAGCGGTCGATTTACATCACGCCAACGTCAAGCGCACGCGCTACGACGGACGGCACGTGAGTTTAACCGAAGGGTTGATGCCCGGGTGCCTGCGCGAAATGACCTGCCCGGCGCAACTTATCTGGGGCGATAACGATGTGATGTGCGTGCCAGGCCTTGAACCGCGCATCGCGCAAGTGCGCGCGACGCGGCCGGATGTGCGCATCGATATCGTTGCCGGGGCCGGCCATTGGGTGCAGTACGAGGCGGCGGACGCGGTGAATCGGCTGTTGCTGGACTTTTTGCGCGACTGACCCGCAAACGGCGGCCCTGGCGGCCGTGGTGGCCCTGTTCTCGCGTGCGCAGCCGCGCTATTTACCTTGCCACACGGGCTTGCGTTTTTCCATGAACGCACGCCGGCCCTCGACATAATCCTGGCTGGCAAAGCAATTGGCCACCGCTTTATCGGCGAGCGCCTGGTTGCGCTTGCCTTCGTCTTTCACGTATTCATTGATCATATGTTTGGCGGCGATGATCGACAGGGGTGCGTTGTCCGCGATGGTGTCGGCGTACTGCTGCACAAACGCCTCCAGCATGCCGGCTTGCACCACGTGATTCACCAGTCCGATGCGGTGCGCCTCATACGCGGTGTAGCGGCGCGCGGTGAAGAGAATTTCTTTCGCCACCGATGGGCCGCAAAGTTCGATCAACTGGCCGAGCGACTCCGCGGCGTAACCGATGCCCAGCCGCGCCGCCGGCACGGAAAACTGCGCGTCTTCCGAGCAAATGCGCATGTCACAGCGCAGCGCGATCGCCAAGCCGCCACCCAGGCAGTAGCCGCGGATCATCGCGATCGTCGGTTTGGCGACGTTGGTTAGCGCGTCGCGAAAACCCGAGGACATTTTGTTGTAGGCCGCGATTTGTTCCGGCGTCGCGCGATTTTTTTCGTACTTGGAAATATCGCCGCCTGACACAAACGCCTTGCTGCCGGCGCCCTTAAGGATGATCACGCGCACCGCCGGGTCGGCGGCGAAATCATCGATCACCGCCGCCGCGGCCTGTGCCATCTCCGGCGAAATGGCGTTGTGCTTCTCGGGATAGTTGAAGGTGAGGGTGCCAATGCCGGCCTTTTTGCTGCCGAGGATTTTGTCGGTATTAATGGAGTCCATGAGTGTGCTCAATTGAGTTTTCAAACGTCAGAACCTTAGCCACAGATTTCACAGATGAACACAGATTAACAGCGGAAAAATCTGCGTAAATCTGTGAAATCTGTGGCAAAAAAAAAGGGGGTCTTCGGGAAGTCGTGTGGGTCAATTTCGCGAATAAATCGAGCGTTTCCCGAGTGAAGAACGGTGTTTCCAGGGTACTGCGAAACTGAGATGATTTCCGGATGGCCAATCCAGCGAAGCGACAGCGGCGGCTGTGGGATGCGTACGCCTTCCCCGGATTTCGTCCGCAATCCGTGGTGCGCGGTGTGTTCGGTGATCCGAAGGCGCGCGTCATTAC
>VGIF01000175.1 GCA_016868015.1 Betaproteobacteria bacterium | reverse complement strand
AGATACATGCGCAGCATGCGTTCGATGCCGATCGGCGGGCGGCCCGCGCCTGTCTTCGGGTAATGCGGTTCGATCAACGCGCAGAACTCGCTCCACGGCACCAGCGTTTCCATGCGTGCCAGGAACGACGCCTTGCGCGTGGCGCGGCTGTGCTTTTCAAATCCGCTCACTGCTGCCAGCGTCATTTGTTTCATGTCTTGCCTCGTGGCTCGCGAATACGTCCTCCCAATCAGAACGTACCACTGGGATTCGCGTTTACAGAGCAATCGGGGACTTATTCAGCGCTTCCTTAAACAAAAAATGCGGGCGGATACGCGCTTGCAGCGCCTGCAGCCGCGCTTCGGACAGCGCCGGCGACAGCGCGCGCCCGCGCAGATCGAAGTAACACAGCAGCATCGCCGTGACCAGCCCCACCAGCAGCCAATAGCGCATCAGCCCCGAGAGCTCGATCGGGAAATGGCCGCCGACGCCGAAATACAACGCGGCGGTCAGCAACAAGGTAATGCCGATCACCGCGATCGCGCCGGTGGTGTACGACAAACGCGCCAAGACGTTGTTGCACACGTACAGCACCATCAGCGTCAAGATCAACAACGGCTGCACCAACGCCGCCACTTCCATCAGCGGCGCGCCAAGCCCCGCCAGCGTGGGGCTTTTGATGATCACCGCGATCAACGCGACCGCGTTCACGATCAACAGGATGCGCAGCAATATGCCGAGGTTGCGAAAATTCGGCAGCGCGCTGCCATACGCGTTCTGAGTGGCGCCGCCTTTAACAGCGTGAGCAACGCGCGCCGCGTCGGGACGCGGGTTTTGGCGTGGATTTTGATTTATACTGCGTGCCATGTTTGCTCTCTATTATTAGCGCCATGGCCGCGCCGCGCAACTCCACCGCCGCTTCCGACGCCCCCACCGCAAAGCCCGCGGCCGAAGCCGCCAAACCCTGGTCCGGCCGCTTTAGCGAACCCGTTTCCGATCTGGTCAAGCGCTTCACCGCCTCGGTTAGCTTCGATCAACGCCTGGCCGAGTTTGATATCGATGGCTCGATCGGGCACGCACGCATGTTGCAGGCGGTGGGCATCATCAGCGCGCAAGATCTCGTCGATATCGAAAACGGGCTCGCACAAATCCGCGGCGAAATCCGCTCGGGCGTTTTTTCATGGTCGCTCGATCTGGAGGACGTGCACCTTAATATCGAAAAGCGGCTCACCGACCTGGTGGGAGACGCCGGCAAGCGGCTGCACACCGCGCGCTCGCGTAACGACCAGGTGGCGACTGACATCCGCCTTTACCTGCGCGCGGCGATCGATCACATCATCGCTCAAATCCGCGCGCTGCAGTCGGCGCTGCTCGATCTGGCCGAAGCGCACACCGATACCGTAATGCCGGGCTTTACCCATTTGCAAGTGGCGCAGCCGGTGTCGTTCGCACACCACCTGCTCGCGTATTATGAAATGCTCGCGCGCGATGGTCAGCGTTATGCTGATTGCCGCAAACGCGTGAACCGCTTGCCGCTGGGCGCGGCAGCCTTGGCGGGCACCTCGTACCCGATCGACCGGCAACTGGTGGCGAAAATGCTGCAGTTCGACGGCGTGGCCGAAAATTCGCTCGACGCTGTGTCCGACCGCGATTTCGCCATCGAGTTTTGCGCTTGCGCCTCACTGACCATGACGCATTTGTCGCGCTTTTCCGAGGAACTCATTTTGTGGATGAGCCCGCGCTTTGGCTTTATCGATATCGCCGACCGCTTTTGCACCGGCTCCTCGATCATGCCGCAGAAGAAAAATCCGGATGTCGCCGAGCTGGTGCGCGGCAAAACCGGGCGCGTCAACGGCCACCTAGTCGCGTTGTTAACACTGATGAAGGGCCAGCCGCTCGCCTACAACAAGGATAATCAGGAAGACAAAGAGCCGTTGTTCGACGCCATCGACACCGTGAGCCAAAGCCTCGCGGTGTTCACCGACATGGTGCCCGGCATCACGGTCAATCGCGACGCCATGCGCGCGGCCGCCGCGCAGGGCTTCGCCACCGCTACCGATCTTGCCGATTATTTGGTGCGCAAGGGCCTGCCGTTTCGCGCCGCGCACGAAGCGGTGGCGCAAGCAGTACGTTTTTGCGAGGCGCGGCGCTGCGATTTGGCCGACCTTAAGCTGCCGGAACTGCAGCAGTTTTCACGCTTGATCAGTGAAGATGTTTACGCCGCGCTGACGCTCGACGGCGCGTTACATGCCCGCTCGCACATCGGCGGCACCGCGCCCGCGCGCGTGAAATCGGCGATTGCCAAGGCGCGCAAGGCCCTGAAGTAGCCCTTCATAATCGGCGCCGCAGTGCTTGCCATCGGCCAAGTGTTTTAGCAGCAATTAGCGCATTAAAAAAATATAATTAAATTAAATAGTTATAAAACACGGGGGATGCCGCGCCATTTTTATCCGCGGCACTGACATCATGCCCGGCTTTGAAAACCTGCCGTCTTACTTGGTGATCTGGGTCGCGCTGGTGCTGATGGCCGCGGGTTTTGTGCAAGGTGCGCTTGGCGTGGGCTTCCCCATGCTCGCCACGCCGCTGATCGCGATGGTCACCGACATGCGCACCGCGGTGATCCTGGTGCTGCTGCCGTGCGTGGCCACCACGGTAACCAATATTGTCACCGCCGGGCCGATCGGCGCGACGTTAAAGCGCTTTTGGTTCATGCCGCTATGCATGTTGGCCGGCGCGCTGCTGGGCGCGCATGTGTTTGTCGCTTATGCGGCGTTTCCGTTTGCGCTGCTGCTGGCGGGCGTGGTTTTGATCTATGTGTATCTGGATCGCATCGGCTACGCGCACTGGCCGGTGGTGGCGCGCAACGAAGCCGCGTTCGGCGTGGTGTTCGGCTTTATCGCGGGCTTCACCGAAGGCGCGGCCAATATCGCGGCGCCGCCGTTGCTGATGTACGTGTTGTCGTTGAATCTAGAGCGCGCGATGCTGGTGCAGGTGCTGAACTTGTGTTTCACCGTGGGCAAACCCACGCAAATGTTCGTGCTCACCACCGAAGGCGGCGTGACGTGGACGCAATGGGCGATTACGCTGCCGTTCGCTGCTTTGGCCACGGCGACCACGCTGATCGGCGTGTATGTGCGTAACCGCATCGATACCGCAACGTTTCGGCGCTGGCTACTGCGCTTTTTGCTGCTGGTCGCCTTGGTGCTGATCGCGCAGTATGGCGTTAAGGCGTGGGCCGGCTAATTCATCACCAACGCCGTCAACAAAAAGGGAGCCGTGGCTCCCTTTGTCGTGATGCGGATTACGGCGCGGATCAACACGAAGCCTATTTCAAGATTTTCTGCAGCTCGCCGCTTTGATACATCTCGGTCAAGATGTCCGAGCCGCCGACAAACTCGCCGTTCACGTACAACTGCGGAATCGTCGGCCAGTTGGAATATTCCTTGATGCCTTGGCGGATTTCCGGATTTTCCAGCACGTTGACCGAGGCGATTTCCTCCACGCCACACGCGCGCAGAATGTTCACCGCGTTGGCCGAAAACCCGCACTGCGGGAAATCGGGCGAGCCTTTCATATACAACATGACCTTGTTTTTGGTCACTTGATCTTTGATATCGTCTTGAGCGCTCATAAAACAATTCCCTAATCAATTTCCTAAACAATTTCCCAATCGAAATTTGCCTGACAAATTCAGTCAAGTTTTAGTGTAGCGGCGTACGGCAGGGCTCGTCAAGTCTGTCGACTGACCACCGCAACGCCCATTTCGCGCCCCATGGGCGCAGCCGCATTGGTGCCGCCGGATGGCGCCGGAATCCGGCCTCGTTTAATACTCGGTTGTTTCCCCGGTATTCGTTTTTGCCTGCGCGGCAGCGAGTTGGGCGAGTTGGATAAGCCCCCGGCTTGTGCGAAGATGCCGCCACGGTATCTACTCAAACGGAGGCTAGACCATGTCGAACAGCGCTGAATATGATTTTCTTTCAGGTATACGGATTGTCGACTTTACCCAGTTCGAGGCAGGCCCTTCCTGCACTGAAGCGCTGGCGTGGCTCGGCGCGGAGGTGGTGAAAATCGAGAACCCCGGCGTCGGCGATCCGGGGCGGCGTCTGCGCAAAGGGCAACCGGATGACGATCCGTATTATTTTCAGCAGTTCAACGCCAACAAAAAATCAATGACGGTGAACCTGAAGGCGCCCGAAGGCCTCGCGGTGGTGAAAGACCTGCTGCGCAAGGGCGATGTCATGGTGGAAAACATGGCGCCGGGCACCATCGAGCGCTTGGGCCTAGGCTATGACGAAGTCAAAAAACTCAACCCCAAAATTATCTATTGCCAGGTCAAGGGCTTCGGCGAAGGCAGCCCGTACGAAAAAAATCTCGCCTTCGACATGATCGCGCAGGCGATGGGCGGCTTGATCAGCGTCACCGGCGAAAAAGGCCGCCAGCCGGTGAAGCCCGGCATTTCGCTGGGCGACACCGGCACTGGCATGTTGATGGCGATCACCATCCTCGGCGCGTTGCGCAAGCGCGATAAATCCGGCGAGGGCTGCCGCCTGCAGGTGGCGATGCAAGACGCGATGCTGCATTACAACCGCATCAACTTCGCGACGCAAGGCCGCACCGGCAAGGCGGTGGAGCGCGATGGTACGCGCTCGGGCGGCGGCACCAACGCGCCCTCCGGCTTGTTCCCGTGCAAACCGGGCGGCTCCAACGATTACGTGTGGATCATGACCAGCCGTGCCAACCCTGAACACTGGACGCGCCTGTGCAAGGTGATCGGGCGTGAGGACCTGGAAAAAGATCCGCGCTTTGCCACGCCGCAGATGCGCGTGAAAAACGACGCCGAACTCGATCAAATCATTCGCGGCTGGACCGCGACCCGCAATAAATACGAGATCATGGAACTGGTCGGCGGCGTATTTCCCTGCGGCGCAGTACTCGATACGCTGGAACTGCAAAACGAACCGAGCTTCGAGACGCGCGGCATCATGCAGGTGATGGAACACAAGGATTACAAGGGCTACAAAATGCCCGGCTGGCCGGTGCGCATCAACGGCAAACCGCCCAAGGTCAAAGCCTCACCGGCGCTGGGCGAGCATACCGCCGAAGTGTTGCAAAGCTGGCTAGGAATGAGCGCTGCCCAGGTAGAAAAACTCAAGGCGGACAAGATCGCCGGGGCGTAGCGCTTGTAGTTCGCAGCCGCGCGGTATTGCGTGCAAACCGCGCGGCAGCAGTAGGGTGCGCATCGCGCACGCGTCAGCGATTGCTACGCGTGCGCGATGCGCACCCTACCCGTAAGTCAGAGAAGGCAAGGGGTGACACCATGAACAATGGCACTGGGCCTTTAAGCGGTATTCGTGTAATCGATCTCGGCCGCCACCAAGCCGGCCCGCGCTGCGCGCAAGTGCTCGCGCGCTTGGGCGCAGAGGTAATCAAAATCGAACGCCTGGGCGGCGAAGAAACCCGCTATCACGGGCCGTGGGTGCGCAAGCAATCCGCCTATTGGGTGCAATACAACAGCGGCAAAAAGAGTTTGAGCATCGACATGCGCAAACCCGAAGCCCAAGAGGTGCTGCGCAAACTGGTCAAAGTGTCCGACGTGCTGGTGCAAAATTTCCGCCCCGGCACCATTGAGGACATGGGCTTCGGCTATGAGGTGTTAAAGGGCATCAACCCGCGCATCATCATGGTCAACATTTCCGCGTATGGGCAATTCGGCCCCTATCGCGAGCAAATCGGTTACGACCCGATCGGCCAAACCATGTCGGGCATCGCCATGGTCACCGGCGAAGAAGGCATGCCGCCGATCCGTGCCGGCGTGCCGATTATCGACCGCACCACCGCGCTGCATTCGGCGATCGGCACGCTTGGGGCGCTGTTCGAGCGCAGCGTGTCGGGCGTGGGGCAATGCATCGACGTATGCCTGGCGGATTCGGGCTATAGCCTCACGGAAATTCCCATCACCGCCTATCACGGCGCCGGCACCGAGCCCAAGCGCGGCCAGCGCGATGCCGCGCCCAGCGGCATGTACCCCTGTAAAGACGGTTGGATCCTGGTGTCCGCCGGCGATCAACACCACTGGCCGCGCGTGTGTGCGGCCATCGGCAAACCGCAGTGGCAAGACGATTCGCGCTTCACCACGCGGCGCGAGCGCGGCAAGCATGTGCCGATCATCAACGAAGCGATGCGCGAGCTTCTCGCCACGATGACGATGAAAGACGCGATTGCGCATTTCACGCGCCACGACGTGGTGGCCGCACCGGTCAACACCATCGGGCAAGCGGCTAAAGACCCGCACCCATGGGAGCGGCGCGCGATGGTGGAAGTGCCGGATTTTCTCGCCGGCAAAATCGCCGTGTCGGGCGACTACTGGCACTTCAGCCGCACGCCGGCGGTGGTGGGCAGCACGCCCAAAGTCGGCGAGCACAACGAAGAAGTGCTGGGCTTACTCGGTTACAGCAAGGACGAGGTCGCCAAGCTCTACGCCGACAATGTGATCGGCAACAGCGATCACTACGATACGCTGACCGGTTGAACGGGTGTAGGCGAGTTTATCCGCGCGGCAGCCGCGCCAGATTCATCGCCGCCGGCAGCGGCAAGCCGGAAAGGCTCCAGATGTTGCGTTTGCGGAACGCTTGCGCGTTGGTAAAGCGCTGTGCCATGCCGCGCGCCAGTTCCATCGCGCGCGCGGCAGCGGCACCCGTGGCCGCCACCTCGGTGACCAGCCGCGCCTCTTGCATCTCCCGCGCATTGAACACGCGGCCCGACATGATGAGATCCAGGCTTTTGCCGACGAAGGTCATGCGCGGCAGCAACACCGTGGCCACGCGATAGGGCACAAACAGGTTGGAATCCGCAAAGCCGCACAACGCACCCTCGCCCGCGATGCGCAAATCGCAACTCAACGCCAACTCAAAACCCAGTCCGTAACACGGCCCTTCGACGGCGACGATCACCGGCTTAGTGGTATGCAGCGCGAACATCGCGTCGTCCGGCAACGGCGAGCGCGACGGGTCGGCGGCCAACTCGGCGACATCGTGTCCGATGGAAAATACGTTGCGCGCCCCAGCCAGCACCGCCACTCGCAGGTTGTCGTCACCCTCGAAGGCTCGCCACGCTTGCGCGAGTTCCCGTTGTAGTTCCCCGTTTAACGCATTGCCCTTGTCAGCACGCGCAATTTCGACAGCAAACACGTTGCCTTCGGCTTTGGTATTGAGTAGCGGCATGGTCTCTTCTCTTGGCATGCGTTAGTTTGCGGGCCAGCCCGGCAATTTGGCGGCGAGGCTCGCCTTGAGCCCCTCGCGATACGCCTCGGTCTCGTGCGGCGGAAAACGCTGCTCCATCGCCAGCGCGTAGTCGAGCGGCACGCCGATGCTCTGAAAAAAACGCTCTTTGTGATAACGCACATATTGCAACGGCCGGCGGCACATGTCGCGCGCGATCGCCCTGGCGCGCTCCACGCTTTGGCCCGTCGGCACCACTTCGTTGGCGAGCCCCAACTCGACCGCGCGCTGCGCGGTTACCGGATCACCCGTCCACACGATCTCCAGGCCGCTCGCGAGATAGGTCAAAAAATGCAGCTTGTGTGTGGTCGCCTTCGCGCCCATGCCGCGTTTCACTTCGGGCAGGCCCATTTTGGCGTGGCGCTCGATGATGCGCATATCGCAACCCATTGCCATTTCGCAGCCGCCGGCGAGACACCAGCCGTTGATCGCCGCGATCACCGGTTTATACAAATGAAAGTTGTTGCCCGTGAACGACGGCGCGATGGCTGCACTGCGTTGCGCATCGAGCAGTGCCTGCGCCGACTGCGCGCCAAGCTCGCGCGCCTTCTTGTCGTTCTCGCGCAAATCCGCACCGGCGCAAAACGCGCGATCGCCCACGCCGGTGATGATCATTACTTTTAAAGCATCGTCGTCGCGAAACTCGAACCATGCGGCTTCGAGCGCCTCGCGCAAGCCGCCGCCCAGCGCGTTCATGCGCTCGGGCCGGTTCATGCGCGCGATCAAAATGCCGTCTTCGCGCTCTTTGATGAGTATCGGTGCGGTGGTTTCTGCTTGTGACATGCTCGTTTCCTTGGCAATTTTCGTGACCAAAAAACTTCAACGCCTCACCGCAGAGACGCGGAGGCGCAGAATTCACGCAGAGAAAAGCCATTCATTCGCTTCCCTCATCGTATTTGTGCGCCTCCGCGCCTCTGCGGTGAAGTTTTTTCATCGATCGCCCGCGCTAACGGTTGGTCCACGCCGGCCGCCGGTTTTCCACGAACGCACGCGTGCCCTCGATGCGGTCCTGGCTCGCGTACGGGTTAGGGCCCAGCTCCAGCGTCTGCGCGTAGTGAAACGGCACGCCGATCGAGCGCAGCGCGGTCTCTTTTTGGAAGTTGCGCGTCACCGGCGCGTAGAGCAGCAACTCCTCGGCGAATTTCACCGCGGCGGTGATGGCGTCGCCCGCGGGTGACGTGAGCGTGTCATCCATCACCTCCATCGGAAAACGCCCGTTTTCCGGCGGCAGTGCCTTGATCGGCCCTTTGATCACACGCCGATTCACCAGACCGATGTTTTGCGCATCAGCGACGTTATGGGTGTGGTTTAACCACAACATCTCAAACGTTTTCGCCGCACCCACGAGATTTAATAACCACGCCGCAAGCACATCCGGCTCATTCGCGCCGCCGGTGTAATCCGTGGTGAACGACGCGCTTTCGTCCGCGATGCGCAGATCGCAACCCAACGCAATCGCCAATCCCTCGCCTCGGCATTGCCCTTGAATCGCGCAAATCGTCGGCTTCCACACTTCGACGAAGCCGCCAGCCCAAAGTGAAAAACGTTCGCGTTGCGAGCTGGACGCCCCGTCATCAGAACCGAACGCAAAGTTTGCACCCTCCGACGAGATCACCGCCATCCACGCATCGTTGTCGGCTTTGTATTGCAGCAACGCCGCATTCAGTTCGCGCCGCGCTTGCGCATCGACGCGATGCGATGGGAGATTCATGTGTATACGTGCGATGCGGTCTTGCTGCGTATAAGTGACACTAGCCATAACTTGTTCCCTTCAACTCGATCTCAATCTATAGATCTGCGCGCTGTATTGACAAAAGCATTCAGGCCCATCGGTACGTACCTTCTCCAACGGCAGAGCGAACAGCATCGCTTTGAGATACGTTTACAACGCTGCCGTCATCCATTTCCACAAAAAAAGCGCTCATAGGACAAACATCTGCGGCGTCAAGCAACAACTTGAGTTCACGTTGCGACCGTATCAAGGTGTGTTCTTCCACAATTGATACGGTTCTATCCTGATCAAATTTAGGATACGCTGATCAAGTAGGTAAAAGGTGCGCCCGAGGAAAGCGATGATGCCGATTATGCGAAATGAATGCTGATTTCATCAGGCCGAAGGCGCTTTCGATGTTTAATTCGGTGTTTTTCGCCGTTTTAGGCTTCCGCTGCACGCACTTATCCCGTGAGCGGCCTATCCCATTTGTAAATGTTCACCATCGCCAGCATCGCAAAGGCGCGATTGGCGTTCT
>VGIF01000174.1 GCA_016868015.1 Betaproteobacteria bacterium | reverse complement strand
CCGCGGCCAATATCAGGCTTGCGAACAGGTACATAAGAACGCTCGATGCCAACAAGAGATCACCTTACAGCGCGCAATTCGCGCGCCATTCCAAAGTCATGCGAAAACGGGCACGGCACACGCACCTGCAACACCGGCGAGCAGTGGACGCTACCCTGCCGTGCCGAATGAAAAGCTTGCAACCGCGACCGGGTCGACAAGGCGATTGATCACTCCCTGCGATACCAATTCAGTTTGCATGCCGCCCCGCTACCCGTCAAGCAAAATGCCACCAAAAACTCCCGTAAGCCTTTGAAAAAGTAGGACAAAAATCACGGTTCCCGACAAAATCTACCAGTCGTGAGATTTTTCGCTCGAGTACGGCGACGCACCATGCCAAACGCCGGCATGGGCGGGGATCGCAACTGCGCAATGCAATGGCCGGCAGCCAATGTGATAATCGCAGCACTACCCGGCGCACGGATGCCGCTTCATGATCCCGATCAAAACCAAGACCCGAAACGGTGGCGAACAAACAATCCGCCTCGCGCGGCCGCTACGCGATCGCAGGCCGGTAAACCGGCATGGCGCGGCCCGGCGTACGGGCGGCTGACCATGGGGCTTGCGCGTGAACTTGCCCGGCGCATCGTCGCGCTGGGTTACCGGGATTTGCCGCCGCATGCGATTGATCAGTCACGTCTCGCGGTAATGGACACAGTCGGCTGCATGCTGGCCGGTGCACATGAGGACACCACAAAGATTCTGCGCGCGACGTTGGCGCCGGGCGGCGGGCCTTGCGTGATCGCCGGCACCGGCGTGCGCGCCTCGGCGCTCGACGCCGCATTGATCAACGGCACCGCCGCACATGCGCTCGATTTCGACAACGGCAGCAACACCATGGGCGGCCACGCCAGCGCCACCATGGTACCGGCGCTGTTGGCCGCCGCGCAGGCGTTTGGCGGCAACGGCGAGGATATTGTGCTCGGCCACACCGCCGGCTTTGAAGTCGGCACGCGCCTGGGGCTGGGTGTCAACTTTCATCACTACGAAAAAGGTTGGCACCCGAGCTCCACCCTCGGCACGTTCGCGGTGATCGGTGCTTGTGCCAGTTTTCTCAAACTTTCGGTGGATCAGACCGAAGTGGCGTTGGGCATCGGCGCATCGCTCGCTTCGGGCATCAAGGCGAATTTCGGCACCATGGTGAAACCCCTGCATGTGGGCCATTGCGCGCGCAATGGCCTGATGGCGGTGCTGCTCGCGCGCGGCGGTTATGACGCGAGCGCGCTCGCTTTCGAACACAAACAGGGTTTTTTCGAGGTCTACAACGGCGCGGGAAACTACGACGCGGGCCGCATTCTGAACGGCTGGGCCAACCCGCTGCAAATCACGAGCCCCGGCGCGGGCTACAAGCAATACCCGTGCTGCGCGGCCACCCATGCCGCGCTCGATGCCACCTTCAAAATCACCGCGCGCCACGGCGGCAAACTCGATCCGTCGCGCATCCGGAAAATCGAAACCTGGACACCCGCGCGGCGCCTTGCCCACACCAACCGGCCACAACCCAAAGGCAATCTCGAAGCCAAATTCAGCGTGCAATATTGCGTGGCGCGCGCGTTGATCGCGGGTGAAATCGTGCTGGCGCATTTCGAAGGCGATGCCTGGCGCGATCCCACCGTGCGCGCGCTTGCGCAACGCGTGCAATCCGGCATCCATCGCCCCTGTCAATTCGCCGCCGACAATCACTTTGGCGCCGAAGTGCGCGTGAGCTTCAACGACGGGCGCGTCGATAGCGACCGCGTGGACGTACAACTCGGCCGCAGCGCCGACAATCCCATCCCCGCGCCGCTGTTGCGCGCCAAATTCGAAAATTGCGCCGCTCGCGTGTTGCCGCGCGCGAAGCTCGCGCCACTGGCCGCGCAACTGGGTAAACTTGAACATCTGGAACGCCTCGATGGTTTTTTCGACTTACTCACCTCCCTTGCCGCATGAAATTCATAAGCATTTGTTTTTCTTTCGTTTTTTGTAAATCGCTCGTGTGCGCGCAAGCGCCCCGCGACTGCTGCTTCGCGTTGCGCAACAACGGCATGCGGCGCATTTGACATGGCGGATTTTGACGCCATCGTGGTCGGCGGCGGCCTGGTCGGCACCGCGGTTGCCTACGGCCTCGCGCGCCGCGGCAGAAAAGCCGTGGTGCTCGACGAAGGCGATATCGCGCATCGCGCATCGCGCGGCAACTTCGGCCTGGTGTGGGTGCAAAGCAAGGGCTTTGGCGTGCCCGAATACCAACGCTGGACACGCCGCTCGTCGGAAGACTGGGGCGCATTCTCGGCGCAGTTGCAAAAAGAAACCGGCATCGCCAGCGGCCACGAACGCCCCGGCGGCGTGACGCTGTGTTTAACCGAGGAAGAACTCGACAAACGCCGCCGCATGATGGCGCAACTGCATCTGGAAGCGGGCGAAACGAATTTCGAGTACGAAATTCTCGATCACGCGCAGACCAAAAAACTCATCCCCGCCATCGGTCCGCAAGTTGTGGGAGCGTCCTACACCCGTTACGACGGCGCCGCCAACCCGCTCTACACCTTGCGCGCCTTGCACGCGGCGCTGTTGCAACACGGCGGGCGCTACGTACCCAACGCGCGCGTCGAACACATCAACGCCGCGCCCAATCAGTTCAGCATTACCATCAACGGCACGACTTACGCAGCGCCGCGCTTGGTGCTGGGCGCGGGGCTGGGCAACAAAGCGCTGGGTGAAAAAGTCGGCCTCAACGTGCCGGTGCGCCCGGTGCGCGGACAAATCATCGTCACCGAACGCGTGGCACCCGTGCTGCCGATGCCCACGCTGATGATCCGCCAAACGGTAGAAGGTACCATCATGATCGGAGAATCGCGCGAAGACGCCGGCTGGATCGATACCACTACGCCGGAAATCGTGCACACGCTGGCCGAGCGCGCGGTGAAAACCTTTCCGTTTTTGCGTGACGTGCGCATCGTGCGCACCTGGGCGGCGCTGCGCGTGATGGCGCCCGACGGGCTGCCGATCTACGAACAATCGCGCGACTTTCCCGGCGCGTTCGTGTGCACCTGCCACAGCGGGGTGACGCTCGCCGCCGCACACGCGTTGCACTATGCGCAGTATGTGATCGACGGCGCACTACCGCCGGAACTTGCGCGCTTTTCGACGAGGCGATTTGATGTTCAAGCTGCTGCCTGATACGCCTTCCGAACGCGTTACCGTGCTCGTGGACGATGTGACGGTGCAGGTGCCCCCCGGATACACAGCCGCCGCCGCCATGCTGATGAATACGGACGAGGCCACACGCACCACGGCGACCAGCAACCAGCCGCGCGCGCCCTATTGCATGATGGGCGTGTGCTTCGAATGCCTGATGGAAATCAACGGCGTGCCCAATCAACAAGGCTGCTTGGTGATCGTTAGCGAAGGCATGCGCATCAACCGCCAGCAAGGCAAACGCGAGATCAACGTATGAACCAAGCGTGCGATCTCGCTATCATCGGCGCCGGCCCCGCGGGCATGGCCGCGGCGCTGACCGCCGCCAATCGCGGCGTCAACGTGGTTGTGCTCGACGAACAGCCCGAACCCGGCGGACAGATTTATCGCGGCATCGAGCGCGTCGAACGCACACGGGCGCGCCACCTCGAATGGCTGGGGCCGGATTACGCGGCGGGCGCCAACTTCGTGCGCGCGTTTCGCAATGCCAAGATCGAGTATCTGGACGGCGCGCAAGTGTGGCAGATCGAAGCGCCGGCGAATGACGCATCGCCGGGCCGACTCTTCTACAAGCGCAACGGCGCGGTTGGCCAGTTATCGCCACGGCGCGTGCTGATCGCCACCGGCGCCATGGAACGCCCGATGCCGATTCCGGGCTGGACACTGCCCGGCGTGCTGACCTGCGGCGCCGGGCAAACCGTGTTCAAGGCCAACGGCCTCGCGCCGCAAGGGCGTTTTGTGTTGGCGGGCTGCGGCCCATTGCTGCTGCTCTACGCGGCCCAGCTTGTCCGCGCCGGCGTCAAGCCCGCCGCGATTTTGGAAACCACCTTCAATCACGGCGCTGCGCTACCGCACGCGTGGAAATTTTTCACCACGCCGGAGTATTGGCGCAAGGGTCTCGCGTTGCTGCGCGAACTCAAAGCAGCGGGCGTTCCTCTGCGTAAAAACGTGACGCAACTCGTTTTGCACGGCGACGCACGCGTGCGCGAAATCGAATATCAGTGCGGCGGCAAAACCACGCGCGAGCCGGTGGATCAGGTGTTTTTGCATCAAGGCGTGGTGCCCAACGGCAATCTGGCGTGGTCGATGAATCTGGCGCATGCGTGGGACGACGCGCAGCGCTCGTTTCGCCCGCGGCTCGATGAATGGGGCCGCTCGTCCACACCGGGCATTTTCGTCGCGGGCGACGCCGGCGGCATCGTCGGCGCCAAGGGTGCGCATGCGACGGGGCGGCTTGCGGCGCTGGCGATCGCGGCGGACTTGGGCAAGATCACCATCGAAGGGCGCGACCAACAGGCACGCACACCGCGCGCCGAGCTTGCTAAACATCAAGCCGCGCGTCCCTTTCTCGACGCGCTGTACCGCCCCGCGCCGCACTGGCTCGCACCGCAAGAGGCCGACACGATGGTGTGCCGCTGCGAGGAAATCCGCGCCGGCGAAATCCGCCGTCTTGTCACCGAACAACTGTGCCCCGGCCCCAATCAAATGAAATCGTTCGCGCGTTGCGGCATGGGGCCGTGCCAAGGGCGGCTGTGCGGGCTTACTGTCGTCGAGTTGATCGCGCAGTGCCGCGGCGTGCCGGTGCCGGAGGTCGGTTATTATCGAATCCGCCCGCCGGTGAAGCCCGTGACCATGGGTGATTTGGCAACGCTCGATGTGCCGGTAAGACCTGACGCCGTGGGCTTGTAAAATGTTTTTCGCGAATGGACGCAGCGTACGGTATGCACGACCAATAACCGCAGTGTCATTCCCGCGTAGGCGGGAATCCATACGTCGATGCCAGTGGCACTGGCGTTATCGGTTCCCGCCTACGCGGGAACGACACGTTGGTTCGGACTTTGCCACTCGACGTGCACCTGACATGTTGGAGAACACATGACTTATCGACCCACCATCACCGGCGCCTGCCACATGATTTCCGCGGGCCACTATTCCGCCACGCACGCGGGCTTTCAAATTCTCGAAGCCGGCGGCAACGCCATCGACGCCGGCGTCGCGGCGGGCATGGCGGTCGGCATTTTGCAAACCGATCGCGTCAACTTCGCAGGGGTGGCGCCGATGATGATTTATCTCGCGGGCAAACGCGAGGTCATCAACATCGACGGCCTGGGCACCTGGCCCAAGGCGGCGTCGCTACAGTATTTTCACGATCACCACGGCGGCAAAATGCCGCCGGGGATTTTGCGTACCGTCATGCCCGCGGCGCCCGCGGCGTGGATCACCGCGCTGGAACGTTACGGCACCATGAGCTTCGGCGAGGTCGCGCGCGAGGCGACGCGGCTGGCGCGCGACGGGTTTGCGATGCACGCGTTTATGGCCGAGTACATCGCCGATCACGAAGCGAGTTATCGCCGCTGGCCGTCGAGCACGGCGGTGTTTTTGCCCCAGGGGCGCCCGCCGCAACCGGGCGAGTTGTTTGTGCAAAGCGAACTCGCGGCGTCGCTACAATACATGATCGACGAAGAGGCCGCCCATCGCGGCAAGGGCCGCGCGGCGGGCCTCAAGGCCGCGCGTGATGCGTTTTACAAGGGTGACATCGCGCAAAAAATCGCGCGTTATCACAAAGAAAACGGCGGATGGGTCACCGCCGACGATCTCGCTGCGTACGAGGTACGGTTCGAGACGCCGCTGCGCACGCAGTTTCACGGCATCGACATTTACGCCTGCGGGCCGTGGTCGCAAGGCCCGGTGTTGCCGCAAACCTTGAATTTGTTGTCGGGCTTCGATCTCAAGGCGATGGGCCACAACTCCGCGGCCTATGTGCACACCATTAGCGAAGCGCTGAAACTGTCGTTCGCCGACCGCCAGCGGTATTACGGCGATCCCAAGTTCGTGAAAGTACCGATGGACACGTTGCTCTCGTCCGATTACACCGCGCAGCGTAGAAAACAAATACGCGCCGACGCCGCCTCCCCCGGCATGCCGGAGGCCGGCGAAATCGCCGGTTTCCCGCCGATGATTCCGCTGCCACCAGTAACGCCGGGCGAGCCCAATCCGCCGGCGGATACGTCGTACGTGTGCGTGGTCGACAAACAGGGCAACGCGTTCTCGGCAACGCCGAGCGATGGCTCCAGCGCCATGCCGGTGATTCCCGGCACGGGGTTTTGCCCCTCGTCGCGCGGCTCGCAATCGTGGACGCATCCGCGGCACCCTGCGGTGCTTGCGCCGGGCAAGCGCCCGCGCCTCACACCGAATCCCGCGCTGGCGTTAAAAGACGGCAAACTCTTGATGCCCTTCGGCTCACCCGGCAACGACATTCAACCGCAAGCGATGACGCAAGTGTTTTTGAACATCGTGGTGTTTGGCATGGAGCCGCAAGCCGCGGTAGAAGCGCCGCGCTTTGCAACCTACAGTTTTCCGAGTTCCTCCGCGCCGCATGCGTATCATCCCGGACGCTTGAATCTGGAATCGCGCTTTGACAAAACCGTGTTCGATCAACTTGCCAGACTCGGCCATCAAGTCGCGCCGTGGCAAGACCTCGAATGGCGTGCCGGCGCGGTGTGTGCTATACGCGTCAACGAAGCCAACGGCCTGCTCGAAGGCGCGGCCGATCCGCGGCGGCCGTGTTATGCCCTGGGCCTTTAGATAAAACATAAGTATTTGATTTTATTGACTTTTTTAAAACGCTATTCCGCGCGCGCGCCGGTCGCCTGAACCACTTTGGTCCACTTATCGATTTCGCCGCGGATGTAAGCGGCGAATTGCTCCGGCGTGTTGCCCACCGCATCGAGCCCTTGGGCGGTGAGTTTGTCTTTTAAATCAGGTGTGCGCAGGCTCGCGGTGATTTGCTGATTGAGCTTCATCACGATCGCGCGCGGCGTGGCGGCCGGCGCGACGATGCCTTGCCACAGCGAAATTTCAAAACCGTTGAGGCCGGCCGCTTCTTGCACCGTCGGCAAGTCAGGCAGCATCGATGAGCGCGCCGGCAGCGTCACCGCCAGCGCACGCAGCCGCCCCGACTTGATATGCGGCAACGCCGTGGGCACCGACGAAAACGACAACTGCAATTGCCCCGCGAGCAAATCGGTCAACATCGGCGCGCTGCCTTTGTACGGCACGTGCGTCATGTCGATGCCGGTCATTGAAGCGAACATCGCGCCGCCCAGATGCGAAGTGGTACCGTTGCCCGATGAACCGTAGTTCAATTTGCGCGGATTGGCCTTGGCGTAGGCGATCAGCTCTTTCACTGTCGTCGCCGGCACCGACGGGTGTAGCACCAACACGTTTTCGCTGGTGGTGATCAGCGTGATCGGCGCAAAGTCTTTGAGCGGCTCGTAACTGAGCTTGGGATTTAACGCGCGCGCAATCGCCAGCGTGCTCACGTTGCCGAGCATCAGGGTGTAACCATCCGGCGTTGCACGCGCCACCAGCTCACCCGCGATAGTTCCGCCCGCACCGGGGCGGTTGTCGACCACGACAGATTGCTTCCACGCTTGGATGAGCGATTGCGCGACGGCGCGGCCGACGATGTCGGTGCCGGCGCCGGGGGGAAAGGGGACGATAATGCGGATGGGGCGGGTGGGGTAGGTTTGCGCTTGCAAAACCATCGGCAGCAGCGTCAGCGCCGTAACGATGAAAAACCAACCCGTCATCCCGGCGCAGCGGGGTATGCCGGCTTTTGCACTACAAGCGACCATCACGACGAACCACCAAACCGCGCCGCGCGAAACGGCGCAATATCGATACTCGGCTTCACCCCCGCCACCAACTCCGCCGCCAACTTGCCCATCACCGAGCCGGCGCTCATACCAAAATGCGAATTGCCAAACGCAAAAAACGCGTTGTCGAATTTCGGCGCCTGATCGAGCACCGGCAAGCCGTCGGGCAAACTCGGCCGGTTGCCGAACCAGCGCGTAACCTTGTCGAGCTTCACGCCGGGGAACATGCGCGCGGCTTGCGCTTTTAACAACTCGGCGCGCTGCCAATTGGGCGCGGCGTCAATCCCGCCGTACTCGATGGTGCCGGCCAGCCGCAGCCCGACGTTCATCGGCGAACACGCGAACTTGGCATCGACGTGGGTGACCGGCATGCGCGGCGCCACACCGGGGTCTTCGATGGTAATGTGATAACCCCGTTCGGCCTCCAGCGGCAGGGGCGAACCGAGCTTTGCGCATAACTCGCGCGAAGCGGCGCCAGCGGCGATCACCACGCGCTCGAGCGGCTGCGGCCTGCCGTCGACAATGATGCTTTGCACGTGCCGATCACGCGCTTCAAACCCGCTGACTTTGCCGCGCGCGATCGTCGCGCCGTCACGTTCGGCAATGTCTGCCAGCGCTTTCACCAAATGATGCGGGTTTTTGCAGCGTCCGTTGTTGGGCAGCAGCAAGCCGCTTTTGAAAATCGGCGCTAACGTCGGCTCCAACTCGCGTACCTCCATCCAATCGAGCGCGACGGCTTTTACACCAGCCTGCTCGCGCATGCGTTGAGAGAGTGCGGAGCCTTGCGCGGTTGCCGGTTTTTCGGAAACGTACAACTGCCCGGACACTTCAATCAGCGCCGCGGCGTGCGTGCCGCGCGTTAACGTCTCGTAAGCCTCAAGCGTGCCACTGTGCAACGCATGCATGGCGCGCGAGGTTTTCAACGCCGCTTCTTGCGTCGCCGATTTCACCGCGCGTGTCAAATAGGGCAGCGCCTTCAAAAAATAACCCGGCCGCACCGCGAGCGGGCCTTCGGGATTCATCAACCACCCCGGCGCATCGCGCCAAATGCCGGGAATCAAATACGGCACCACCGCGCCGGGGCTGATGTTGCCGGCGTTGCCAAACGACGCACCCTCACCCACCGGCCCAGCGTCGATCAGCGTCACTTTGAACCCGGCGCGCGTCAGCCAAAGCGTCGTACACACCCCGACGATACCCGCGCCCACCACCGTAACCGTTGCGTTACTCACGATAGTTTAATTTGATACCCCGGTTTTTCCGCGGTGCCGCCGCCGCATCCTGGCGCCAAGCCGTTCCTGGATGGGTAAAAAATTACGCTACGAAAACTGTACATGAGCGGTTTTATGTAGCACTTTAACCTTAGGATTTTTAATATAAGCATTTCAGTAGTGTCCGGACGTTAATCGAATAAATTCAATTGGTTAGCGGACATGTCCGGAATTTCGTCGGCGACGATTTTGTTAAGCAGTTGATCCAATGGCATTTTCTCGAACATCGTGAGGCTCAAGATTTGTAGCATCTCATACAGGCTCGCCGACAGGTTAAGCCGCTTTTTTTACGATCGCCACCAGCACGTAGACCGAGACCGCGATCCAGATTTGCGTCTTGACCGCATTCTCCGAAGTACCGAAGAAGACTTTGATACGAAGATGCTGCTTGATCCATTTGAAGAACAATTCCACCT
>VGIF01000173.1 GCA_016868015.1 Betaproteobacteria bacterium | reverse complement strand
TTCCCGCGCGCAAACTCGAACTCAAAGTGAGCGAAGCCGAACTCGCCAAGCGCCGCGCCGAGTGGAAACCCGCGCCCAAGAAATTCGGCCGCGGTTACGGAGCGCTGTTCTCGCAGCACGTGACGCAGGCCGACAAGGGCTGCGATTTTGATTTCTTGCATCAGACCGAGGCTACGGCGGATCCGGAAATTCATTGATTTTAAAAGCGTGAGGCGTGAGGCGTGAGGCGTGAGGCGTGAGGCGTGAGGCGTGCGGTGTGAGGCGTAAGGAGTAGTCTTGCGCCTGTGCGATTTTTCGCGTCAGTTAACGAAGCACGTCCTACTTTGCGCCCCCATCGACCGCCTCACGCCTTACGCCTCACGCAGTAAAACGTGAAACTCCCCCACCTCCTTGCCACGCTAGTCGGCTTCATCGCCGTTATCCTATTCTTTACCCCGCCACCCGACGGCCTACCGCCGCAGTCGATGCGCGCCGCGGCCTTGCTGCTGCTGGCGCTCGGCTTGTGGGCGACGGCGGCGCTGCCGGAGCACATCACCGGGCTCGCGTTTTTGGCGTTGTGCATGTTGCTGGCGATCGCGCCGGCGAATGTAGTGTTCTCCGGCTTTATGTCGGGCACGTTGTGGCTGGTGCTGGGCGGGTTGGTGATCGCGGAAGCGGTGCGTGCGACGGGCCTGGGCGAGCGCATGGCGCGCTCGTTGTTCATGCGCGTGACGCTTTCTTACAACGGGCTCATCGCCGCGGCGACCGCCATTACCGTGTTACTTGCGTTTCTAATGCCTGCGACGGTGGCGCGCGTGTTGCTGTTGCTGCCGATTTTTGCCGCGCTCGGCACGCGCATGGGGCTTAAGCCGGGTTCCAATGGTCAACACGCGTTGGCGTTGATCGCGATGATCGTGAGTTTCCAATGCGGCGTGACGATCTTGCCCGCCAACGCGCCAAACTTGGTGCTGGTCGGCGCCGCGGAAACGCTCTACGGCAAGACCATCACCTACGTCGAATACCTGGTGTCGCAGTTTCCGATTTTGGGTGCGTTAAAAGCGGTGATCATCGCGGTGTTGCTGATGAAACTGTTTCCCGATGAAGTGCGCCCGCCCGCCGTGCGCGAAGCGCCCAAGCCGATGTCGCCGGAAGAAAAGCGGCTCACCGCCGTGCTCGTCGCCGCGCTGGCGTTGTGGGCCAGCGATTTTTGGCACGGCATACGGCCGGCGTGGATCGCGTTGACGGCGGCGGTGATTTTATTGCTGCCGCGCATTGGCGCGGTGCCGCACACGGTGTTCCCGGATAAGATCAAACTCGGTTCGTATTTTTATGTGGGCGCGGTGCTGGGCTTCGGCGCGGTGATGCAGGATAGCGGCGTGGGCAAGGCGCTCGGCAGTTCGATCCTGGCATGGCTCGACATCGAGCGCGGCGCCGACACGGCCAACTTTTTCAAGCTTGCGCTGTTTGCGACGGTGACCGGGCTTTTTACCACCAATCCCGCGCAGCCCGCGCTGCTCACGCCGCTGGCCGGCCAAATCGCCGAGGCCGCCGGCTGGCGCCTGGAAGCGGCATTGATGATCATCGCGGTTGGTTTTTCCACCATGTTGTTGCCGTATCAAGCGCCACCGGTGATGGTGGGGGTGGCGGTGACCGGCATGCGGCTTGCCACGGTGCTGCGGTTAACCGCACCGCTCACTGCAATTTGTTTGCTGGTGCTGCTGCCGCTGGAATATTTGTGGTGGTGGGTGTTGGGGTATTTTCGGTAGACGGCAAAAATCTTTTTGACGCGGATTAACGCAGATGAACGCAGATAAAATCCCACTGTTGGTTTTTAATCTGCGTCAATCTGCGTTAATCTGCGTCGAAAGTTTTTGAATTCAGGGAGATTTCATGAGCAAATTGTTCGAGCCGCTGAGAATCGGCAACTTCACTTTATCCAACCGCATCACCGTCGCACCGATGTGCCAGTACAGCGCGGTCGATGGTTCGATGACGGATTGGCACATCATGCATTTGGGGTCGATGGCGACTTCAGGTGCGTCGATGCTGGTGATCGAGGCCGCCGGGGTGGTGCCGGAAGGGCGCATCACGCCGCAGTGCGTGGGGCTTTATAGCGATGCCAATGAAGAAGCGCTCACGCGCGTGACGAAGTTCGTGCGCGGCGTGTCGCCGATTGTGCTGGGCATACAGCTCGCGCACGCCGGTCGCAAGGCCTCGTCGCACCGGCCGTGGAACGGGCGCGGGCCGTTAAAGCCCAACGAAGGCGCGTGGCAGTGCGAGGCGCCTTCGGCGATTGCGCTGGATAACGATTGGCCCGTGCCGCACGCAATGACGCGCGCGGACATGGATCGCGCGAAAGCGGCATGGGTGTTTGCCGCAAAGCGCGCCGCGCGCGCGGGCATGGATTTTGTCGAAGTGCATTCGACGCACGGATATTTGTTCAGCGAGTTTTTATCGCCGCTGTCGAACCAGCGCACGGACGACTACGGCGGCAGCCTGCAAAACCGCATGCGTTGGCCGCTGGAGGTGTTTCGGGCGATGCGCGAAGTGTTTCCCGCGGATAAATTCATGGGTGCGAAAATTTCCGGCAGCGATTTTTACGATGGCGGCTGGACGCCGGATGATGCCGTCGTTTACGCGGGCGAGTTGAAAAAAGCGGGCGCAGCTTATGTCACGGTTTCCGGCGGTGGCGTCAGGCTCGATGCCAAAGTGCCAATCGGCCCGGGCTACCAAGTGCCGTTCGCCGAGCGTGTTAAACGCGAGACCGGCATTTGCGCCGGCGCGGTAGGGCTGATCACCGACCCGCAGCAGGCGGAAGACATCTTGGTGAAGGGCCAGGCGGATTTTATTTCGCTCGCTCGCGTGCTGCTGTTTAACCCGCGCTGGCCGCAGCACGCGGCTGTTACTTTAGGGGCTGATGCGTTTTATCCGCCGCAGTACGAGCGTGGCGGGCCTAAATTATGGGCGCCGGGGAAGACGTTTGGGAAGTGGGCGGCTTGAACAACAGTTTGTCGCTCCCGCCTCCGACAAAAGTATTCGAGGACAGGCTTCGGCGGGAGCCCATAGGGTGTTGCCAGTGGCACTGGTGTTATGGGTTCCCGCCTGCGCGGGAACGACACGGTGGTTTGTTTGCGTCCATCTGCGTTCATCCGTGTCATAAATAAAAAGGGAGCCGAGGCTCCCTTTTTGTCTTGTCAGAAGAACTTACTTCGTCGGCGAAAAACTGGAAGCCGTCAAAATCATGTTGCGCTGCGCGACCAGGCTCTCGATCGGCCGGCCGTCGGTCTTGGCGCGCGCGGAAGGGGGCCACGCGCCGCTGTGGTGCGCTTTGTCACGCACTTCGTTCCTTTGATCGAGCGATTTGTACGGCCACACGTGGATCCATTTGTTTAAGCCGCCCAGTTCGCTGTACCACAGCGCGGTGATCGGGCCGAACTCAAGGCGCGTGGGCAGCGCCACTTCCCAGTTTTTCATCATGATCGGCAGTTGGCCGGCGGCGTGGGTGTACTCACGCCACTCGAAAAACGGGCCGTTGTTGCTGGGCTTGATTTCAGGCGCGAACGGCGCGGGGTGCAGAATCTCGGATTGTTGGCTCACCAGAAATTCCGCGATGGGCGGCGGCCACGCGCCGTCTTTCACCGCGGCGGCGCGGATTTTGCCGCGCTCTTCGAGATCCTTGTAGCCCCAGATGTGCATGAAGGTATTCAGCGGCCCGACTTCCACTTGGAAAAACGCGGTGAGTTCGGAATATTTTTTGCGCTGCTCGTATTTTTCGCCAAAGCGTTTGACGACTTCGGGCATCGAGCGCGGCTTGACGGTATAGGTTCTGACTTCGTATATCATGGCGTAGCCCTTCCTTGGGATTGATGTCTGCAAAAACGGATAGCGGTCACTGCTGCCGCAGCCTGCTTGCCGAGTGTATCAAACCGCGGCTTCAGCGTGAATCTTGGGCGATAACAAAAAGTTTAATAAAATCAAATACTTATGTAAGAAAGCGAGGTTACGATGAGGGGTGCCGTGCGGCTCGCGCCGCGGATCAAACAAAAAGCAAAACAAACACTGAAAATTTTGCCGGTGCGCCTGCCGGCGTTAACGCTGGACAAACTCAACGCCAAACAAAAAGCCGCGGCTGCCGCGATCTGCGCCGGCCCGCGTGGCGATGTGCGCGGGCCGTTCACGCCGATGCTGCGCTCGCCGGGGCTCACCATTCCGACGCAGGCGCTCGGCGCGTACATTCGTTGGGGGGTGAAGCTGCCATTTCGCCTGGCGGAGATGGCGGGCTTGATGGCCGCGCGCGATTGGTCGTGCCAATTCGAATGGACGGTGCACGTGCCGCATGCTTTAAAAGGCGGCTTGAGCGCGGCCACCATCCAAGCGCTTTCCGAATGCCGCCGCCCCGACAAGATGAAAAAGGACGAAGCCATCGTCTACGATTTTGTGAACGAGCTGCTAAAAAATCGCGGTGTGTCGGATACCACCTATGCACGCGCGGTCAAACACTTCGGCGAGGAAAGCGTGGTCGATCTGATCGGCGTGGTCGGCTACTACGCGATGATCGCGATGCTGATGAATGTGGCGCGCACGCCGCCGCCGCGCCGGGGCGAGATGACGCTTAACGCGTTGCCCGAGTATGTGCGCATCCAACCGTAATTTGAACCAAAGGAACAGCAATGACCATGGACCGTGGCATCTGGATGACCTGGTACAACCTGCCCGAACAAGGCCGCAACGAGTACCTGAGCTGGCTGCACAGCCACTATATTCCCAACCTGTTGAAGCTGCCCGGCTATCTATGGGCCGCGCATTACGCC
Source organism: Betaproteobacteria bacterium (assembly GCA_016868015.1). Classification (GTDB taxonomy): domain Bacteria; phylum Pseudomonadota; class Gammaproteobacteria; order Burkholderiales; family SG8-41; genus UBA5216. The sequence goes on along the minus strand of VGIF01000173.1, from coordinate 4,796 downwards.
TCGGAGGACAACGTCAAAATGACCGGCGCCCCCAATCGGCTGGGGCACACGGTGGACGCCAAAGTACCCACAGGCGACCGCTACATTTTGCTGTTCGGCGCGGCCGACGCGCATGTGTTTGTGAATCCCACGCCGGCGCAGTTGCGCGAGCGATTGTCCGACAGCGATAAAAAGATGTTGGCGACGCGCATCGGCGAGCGTCACAACATCGCTACCGAGGAAAAACGCATCCACGGCCCGGAGTTCGATGCCGAGAAACACGCGCCAGCGCGCGGCCCCGCGCCGGGCATACAGTTGGGCAGCTTCAACGCCGGCCCAACGCAGGATGAAGACGAAATCGCCGCATGGTATGCGCAGTGGCGTCTGCCCAGCATGGAAAAACTGCCCGGCTGCGTGCGCGTGCGCAAGTACGCGTCCATCTCCGGCTGGGCCAAGCACATGATCCTTTACGAATTCCTTTCCACGCGCGCGCGCGACGCCAAATTCGTCGAGCACGAAAAAGCCAACCCCAGGATGGAGCAGTGGACCGACGTGGTGGTGCGCCAGCTGGTGCACGCGCCGGGCTCGCCGAATTTGGCGTCGCGGATTTGGCCGGCGGTTGGCTAAAACGTCAACACCCACCGCAGCGGCGCCAGCCCCCATCCCCGACCCTTCCCCCACTTGCGGGAGAGGGATGCACGCAGAGGTTACGCAGAGAAAAGCAAATTTCGGATTTTCTCTGCGAGCTGTTCTCTGCGCCTCCGCGTCTCTGCGGTGAAGATTTTTACTCCCCCTCACTCTTAGCCGCAACGCGCGCCGGCAACGACATCTGCGTTTGTGTGACGATCGCCACCGTTTTGCCGTCGCCGCTGTTGGTGACCGTGGTTTGCCACACGCTGGTGGTGCGTCCGATATGCAGCGGGACCGACACCGCGCGCAGCACCGGGCCCACGCCGGCGGCGAAAAAATTCGTTTTGCTCTCCAGCGTGCCGCCGCGATTGCCTGGCGGATTGTTGGCGGAGGCGCCCGCGGCGCCGGTGGCATCGGCAAACGACATGATGGCGCCGCCGTTGACGCGCCCGTTCCAGTTGCGGTGCATGTCCTTCACCGCCATGTCGGCGATCACCTTTTTCCTGGTGACGGACACAAGCTTCATGCCCAGGGTCCGCGGCATGCCGCCGATAAACACGCGGTTGTTTTTGATTTTGTCGGTGCGCACCGCGCGCGGCGCGGCGATCACGGTTTTCACGGATTTTTTCCTGGATTGACGGGCCATCGATTTATTGACTCCAGTTTGATTGGGCATTCGATCTGCTGCATTGAGCGTTAAAACTTTTTCTCGGGCCTAATAAGGCAACCCGTTTTTCAACAAATCCCGCGCCACCACCCAGCGATGTACTTCGCTGGGGCCTTCGACGATGCGGTAGATGCGCGTGACGCGCGAGATAAATTCCAGCGGCAGGGCCTTGGACATGCCCATGCCGCCGAACAGCTGCATCGCGCGGTCCACCACCGCGGCGACCATTTCGGTGGCCTGCACCTTGACCATCGAGGCGTCGCGGCGCGTGTCGTTTTTTTGATCGAGGTCCCAGGCGAGTTTATAGAGCGCGAGCCGCGTCAGTTCGATCTCGCGATAACTGTCGGCGATCCACCATTGCACTGCTTGGCGCTCAGCGAGCGGCGCGCCGAAGGTTTTTCTGAGCTTGGCTTGCTCGATCATCATTTTCAAACAGCGCGAGGCGAGGCCCACGCAGGTCGCGGCGATCTCCATGCGGCGCAGGCCCAGGCGCCCTTGCAGCGGCACGAAGGCCTGGCCGACTTCGCCCAGCACCTGGTCATCGCTGGCCTCGACGTTGTCGAAACGCACTTCGTACGGTTGATAGTCGCCGATCATCGGGTAGGCACTCGGCACGCTGATGCCGCGCTGCTTGGCGTCGAGTAAAAACGTGGTCATGCCGCCGCGCGCGCCCTTGGCGGGGTCGGTGACGGTGACCACGATCATGAAGTCGGCGTAGCGCGCGTGCGTGATGAAAATCTTGGTGCCGTTCAACACCCACTTGCCGTTTTGCCGCTGCGCACGCATTTGGATCGCCGAGGCGTCCGCCCCCGCGCCCGGCTCGGTAATCGCAATGCAGCTTTGGGTTTCGCCGCGCAGAAAGGGCTTCAAATATTTGTCGATTTGCCCGCCCTTGCACGATTCGAGCAGCATGAACACATCGGGGAAATTCGGTGGAAAGCCGAACGGGAATAAAATGCTGTGCTTCAGTTGCTCGGTCACCACGCACTTGGCGAGCATGCTCGCGCCCGCGCCGCCGTAGCCTTCGGGCACCTCCAGTCCCACTAGGCCGGCGGTCCTCGCCTTGGCGAGAATTTCCTTTTCGAGTTCCGGCGGCAGCAAGGGCATGTCGGTGTAACCGCGCTCGGCTTCCCGGCGAATCACCAGCGGCTCGTGCGGAAACAGCTCGCGCGTGGTGAAGCGCGCGGCGGCCTCGCGCAGCAGGCGCAGTTCCTCGGGTAATTCGAAATCCATGCGATTGGCTTGGCGCTTGTTTGGCGTCGCCAAGCTTGTTATTGTGACCGCTTGATTTTGCCACAGCCAAACCGAGACGACTCATGCAAACCATTTCTCCCGACCGCGTGCGCCTGACAGTGGACGAAGCGCGCACGCTGGGCATCAACGCGCTTAAAAAAACCGGCTTTGACGACGAGCAGGCCGCGGTGATCACCGATCATGTAGTGGATGCCGCGCTGTGCGGTTACGAATATTCGGGCATGCCCAAGTTGCTCAATGTGATCGAGCACCCAAATCTGCGCCAGCCGCGCCGGCGTTTGACCATCGTTCATGAAACACCGGTGTCGGCGCAGGTCGATGGCGGCAATTCCTGCGGCATGTACGCGCTGATGCGCGCCGCCGAGATGGCCATCGAGCGCGCGCAAAAGCATGGCTTTGGCGTGATCGGCATGAACAACAGTTGGATGAGCGGGCGCGGCGCGATTTTCGTGGAGACGATCGCGCGCGCGGGGCTGATCGGCCTGCACACCGTGAGCGCGACGCGTTATGTGGCGCCGCCGGGCGCGGCCAAGGCGGCCTACGGAACCAATCCGCTGTCGTTTGGGTTTCCCACCGAGGGCGAGCCGTTTGTGATCGACCTGGGCACCTCGGCGTTCATGGCGACCGATTTGCAGTTTCGCGAGCGCCGCGGCGAGCCGCTGCCCGAAGGTGTCGCGATCGACAAGGACGGCAAGCCCACGCGCGATGCCAAGGCGGCGCGTGCCGGCGCGCTGCTCGCCTTTGGCGGCTACAAGGGTTTTGCGCTGGCGATGGCGGCGCAGGCGATGGGGGTGTTCGCGCACGCCGGTTCCGATCAGGAAGGCAACTACGGCTATATCATGATCGCGATGAAGCCCGACTTGTTGATTCCGCTGGCCGACTATCGCAAGCAGCTATCGGCAACATTGGCGCGCATCAAGGCCACGCCGCGGCAACCGGGCGTGGACGAAATTCGTTTGCCGGGTGAGCGTTCGTTGCGCGAACGCGCGCAACGCTTGGGTGAAGGTATCGTGATCGATCGCTTTGTTTATGAAGCGCTCGCCAACGCGCGCGAAGGGCAACTGCCGCCGCTGGGGTGATTCAAAAATATCAATAAAATCAATTGCTTATGTTTAAAGCAACCAAGTGACGCGAGGTTGGTCAAAACGCATACCAGCACCGTCGGTGGAGCATCGCCTACGTGCTAACGCGAGTTGCCGCGCCGCCACGGCGTCGCTACGATTACCGGGTAGTGCGTGCTGCAGGGTTTTCACTGACTTGAGGACGCCCAGCCATGTTTCTCGAAAACCGCTTTGAACGAACGCTAGAGCGCGTGCGTGCGCACGGCGCGATCCCCGCGCGCATCTAGTTGTGGAACGGCCGTCACTACGACTTGTCGGCCGATCCCAAAGTCACCATCAACATTCCCTCGCCCACGGCGCTGCGCTATTTTATTGCGCCCGATCTGAACAAGCTGGGCGAGGCGTACGTCGAGGGCCACATCAACGTCACCGGCCCGATCGAAGAGGTGTTCAAGGTGGGGGAGGGCCTGGCGCGCGCCGGCAGCGATAACCCGCGCGGCGTGTTGCACAACTTCATCACGCACACACGCGAGCGCGACCGCGCGGCGATCGAGTATCACTACGACGTGTCGAACGCGTTTTATGCGCTGTTTCTCGACCCGCACATGGTTTACTCGTGCGCGTATTTCAAACGGGACGGCGACACGCTCGAACAAGCGCAACTGCAAAAAGTCGATCACATCCTGCGCAAATTGCGGCTGCGGCCCGGCGAGCGTCTGCTCGATATCGGCTGCGGCTGGGGCACGCTGGTGATGCGCGCGGCGCAAGTGTTCGGCGCCCACGCCACCGGGGTGACGCTGTCGCAAAAACAATACTAGCTCGCCAATCGGCGCATTGAGTCTGCTGGCTTGCAGGAGCGCTGCGAGGTCAAGCTGCTGGACTATCGCGATGTGCCGGGCGAAGGCGTGTTCGACAAAATTTCCAGCGTCGGCATGTTCGAGCACGTGGGGCTTAAAAACCTGCCGGCGTATTTCCAGAAGATACACGCGCTGTTAAAAGACGGCGGCCTGGTGATGAACCATGGCATCACCACCAGCGACGTGGAAAGCCGCTGGGTGGGCCTGGGCGCGGGCGAGTTTATCGACCGCTACGTGTTCCCCGATGGCGAGCTGCCGCATGTGTCGCTGGTGATGCGCGAGATGGCGGCCGCGGGTTTGGAGGTGACCGACGCCGAATCGCTGCGCCGCCACTACGCGCGCACTTGC
>VGIF01000172.1 GCA_016868015.1 Betaproteobacteria bacterium | reverse complement strand
ATCTGTTATTTATTTACAATCAACCAATTAGCACGTTTCGGGCACTCAACGTCCGGACACTACTGACTGCAAAAGCGTTTTTGACGCAGATGAACGCAGATTTTCGCAGACCAAAACCCTGATCGTTACGGTGCTTGATTGCGGCTATCGCTATAACAATCTTTGGTTTTAATCTGCGAAAATCCGCGTTAATCTGCGTCGAAATTTTTATTTGTTTGAATAAAATCCGATACTTACGTGATATACGCAGTTTTCTCGCCGAACTCGAACGACTCGGCGAGTTAAAACGCGTCGCGGCCGAGGTCGATCCCAAATTGGAGATGACCGAGATTTGCGATCGCGTGTTAAAGGCTGGCGGCCCGGCGATTTTGTTTGAAAAACCCAAGGGCTATTCAACGCCGGTGCTCGGCAATTTGTTCGGCACGGTGAAGCGTGTGGCGCTGGCGATGGGCGCGTCGCCCGATGAAGAGCCGCTCTCGCGCCTGCGCGAAATCGGCGCAACGCTGGCGCAGTTAAAGGAGCCGGAACCGCCCAAGGGCCTGCGCGATGCGTGGGACAAGTTGCCGCTGTTAAAACAAATTCTCACCATGCAGCCGCGCGTGCTAAATGGCGCACCGTGTCAGGAGATCGTGTGGCAAGGCGATGAAGTCGATCTTGCGCGGCTGCCGATCCAAACTTGCTGGCCCGGTGATGCGGCACCGCTGATCACCTGGGGCTTGACCGTCACGCGCGGGCCGCACAAGGCGCGGCAGAATCTGGGCATTTACCGCCAGCAGGTGATCGCCAAAAACAAAGTGATCATGCGCTGGCTGGCACATCGCGGCGGGGCGCTCGATTTTCGCGATCACGCGCTCGCGCATCCACGCGAGCCGTTTCCAGTGGCCGTGGCCTTGGGTGCCGATCCCGCGACCGTGTTAGGCGCGGTGACGCCGGTGCCCGATACGCTCTCTGAATATCAATTCGCCGGGCTGTTGCGCGGGGAAAAAACCGAAATCGTCAAATGCATGACGCACGGCTTGCAAGTGCCCGCGCATGCCGAGATTGTCTTGGAAGGCTTCATCTATCCCGGTGAAACGGCATTGGAGGAGCCTCAGCATTACGAAACAGCCCTCGAAGGGCCGTTTGGCGACCACACCGGCTACTACAACGAACAAGAAAAATTTCCGGTGTTCACTATCGAACGCATCACCCAGCGGCGTAACGCGATCTACCACAGCACCTACACCGGCAAGCCGCCCGACGAGCCCGCAATGCTGGGCGTGGCGCTAAACGAAGTGTTCGTGCCGCTACTCAAAAAACAATTCCCCGAAATCGTCGATTTTCATCTGCCGCCGGAAGGCTGCTCGTATCGCATCGCCTGCGTCAGCATGAAAAAACAATACGCCGGCCACGCCAAGCGCGTGATGTTCGGCATCTGGAGTTTTTTGCGGCAATTCATGTACACCAAGTTCATCATCGTCACCGATGAGGACATCAACGTGCGCGATTGGAAAGAGGTGATCTGGGCGCTCACCACGCGTGTCGATCCGCGGCGCGATACGCTGATCGCGGATAACACGCCGATCGACTACCTGGATTTCGCCAGCCCCGTCGCGGGGCTAGGCTCGAAGATGGGCATCGACGCCACCAACAAATGGCCGGGAGAAACCGAACGGCATTGGGGCACGCCGATTTCGATGGATGCGGCGGTGAAACAGCGGGTGGATGAGATCTGGCGTACGCTGGGGCTTTAAACCCAGAAACGGCAGTTGATGGCTTGCGAAATGCGTAAACCCTTAAGCCATCGTCGAATTGTCATATGCGTCATCGTCACTGCACAAAGCGATGCGCCGGCGCTCAGGCAAGCATCGCCTTGACGTGCTGCAAGCTCTCCACAATTTCATGCCCCAGCGCCCGCAACTCGTCCGACGGCGCCACTAGGTCGGGAATTTGAATCACGCGCATGCCGGCGGCGAGCGCGGCGCGCACGCCGTTTTCGGAATCTTCCAGCGCGAGGCATGACGCGGGCGCGGCCTTGAGCAGCGCCGCGGCCTTGAGGTAAATGTCGGGCCGGGGTTTGCTGTGCGCGACTTGATCGCCACCGACCACGTGATCGAAGTGATCGAATATGCCGGCGTCGCGCAGTTTTTGCGTGGCGCGCGCGGTGGCGGTGGAGGTTGCCACCGCGGCGGGTATTTGCTTGTCGCGCAAATGGTGCAGCATCGCCCTTGCGCCGGGTTTAAGCGGGATCGGCTGGCCATGAATGGCTGCGGCATAACGCGCGTCCCACGCGTGGGCAAACGCTTGGTCATCGGCCTTGCCCGCGAGCCCTGCTTTGAGCACTTGCGCGCCGAGTGCGGCATTGGTGCCGACACAGCGCATGAACAGCGCGGTCTCGTCACCCAAGCCGAACGCGCGGCAGGTCTCGTTGAATGCGCGCAGCGCAATGCGTTCGCTGTCGAGCAGCAGCCCATCCATGTCGAAAATGACGGCGGCGCAGCGCCTCACGATGTCACCGGCGCACCTTAATGCCTATTTGCCCGGACGCCGGCAGCAATCGGCCCCCTCGCGGTTGTGCACCCAGCGCAACAACGCGTCTTGCACCGCGTTGGCGTTAAACGCGCGCGGGTGGTTGATCAGCATCACCGCCACCACGCGCCGCCCGCGTTGATCGAGCACGTAGCCGCCGAGCGCACGTACGTCGTTGATCAAACCTGTTTTGATATGCGCTTGGCCAGAGACGTCGGTATTTCTCAAGCGCCGGTGCATGGTGCCGTCGACCCCCACCAATGGCATGGAGGAGATGAACTCCGGCATCACCGGGCTGCGATACGCGGCGAGCAGCATGTGGCCCAGGCCGCGCGCGCTGACACGCTCGATGCGCGATAAGCCGGAGCCGTTTTCAATCACCAGTTCGGGCATGGGCACGCCGCGCGCAGCCAGCAGTTGCTGCACCGCGCGCGTGCCGCGTTCGGGCGTGCCGGGGCCGCCGCTGGCCGCGCCGAGCGTCAACAAGAGTTGCCGCGTCATCACGTTGTTGCTGAATTTGTTGACGTAGCGCACGATCTCGGAGAGCGGCTGCGAGGGTTGCTCGATCAGCCTCACCGCGCCGCCGGGGACGGGGCCGTCGCGCACGCGGCCGTTGAGGCTGCCGCCCAGCTCGCGCCACACGTGGCGAAAAAGCGCACCGAAGTAACCGCGATGGTTCATCACGCTCAAGTAAGTCACCTGTTCGCCGCAGTTTTGCGCGTAGTTGCCGGTGTAGATCACGCGCGCGGTGTCGCCGCCATCTTGTGTCTGCGGTTTGACGCGGTTGGCGAAAAACGCGCACGCGCCTTCGGTGTAGTTAAGGTTGTTGACGATTTGCAATTGCTGCAGCGGCGGGTCGGCGCTGATGCGCACGCTGCGCGTCTCCGCGTCGGGGGTAAAGGTGAGGGTGAAACTCTTAAAGTTGGTGAGCAGCGCATCGGGCGTGGTGTTGTACGGCTGCAGCGGCTCGTTGTCGAATTGACCGGGGTCGGGGTGGTCGGTGGTAAAGACGCCGCGATCAAGCACCAGATCGCCGCGAATCTCGCGGATGCCGCGCGCGCGCAGTTTGCGCAGCATCAGCCACACGTTTTCAATTGCGAGCTTGGGGTCGCCCGCGCCTTTGATATAGAGGTTGCCCAGCAGCACATCGTTTTGCAGCGTGCCGTCGGTGTGAATTTCGGTAATCCATTCGTGCGCCGGGCCCAAGAGTTCCAGCGCGGCGTAGGTGGTGACGAGCTTCATCACCGACGCGGGGTTTAACGGCAATTCCGCGCGATGCATGGCGATCGGGTCGTTGGCGCCGACTTCGTGCACATAAAGGCCCACCGCCGATTCGGGGATGCCGCCGCGGGCCAGTGCTTGGGCCACCGGCGGGGGAATTTGCGCATGTGTTGCGTTGCACAAAAATATCAATAAAATCAAATGCTTATGTAATTTCATCGCTAACACTTCCGAATGCGCTCACAAATCAAAGCTGACATGCGCTTGCGGCACCGTGACGTTGGGCCAACGCAGTTGCTCGCGCACCACCTCGCCAAACAGCGCCGCAGTCTCCGGCTCGCCATGCACGATAAACGTATGCGCTGGCGCGCGGTTGAAATGTTTTAGCCAACCGAGCAAACCTGCTTGATCGGCGTGCGCGGACAAACCGCCGATGGTGTAAATATCGGCGCGCACCGCGACCGGGATGCCGAACAGGCGCACGTCTTTCGCGCCATCGACCAGGCGCCGGCCTAACGTGCCCGCCGCTTGAAAGCCGGTGATCAGCACGGTGCATTCCTTGCGCGGCAGGTTGTGGCGTAGATGATGCTTGATGCGCCCGGCGTCGCACATGCCGCTGGCGGAAATGATGATCGCGCCGCGTTTGATTTGATGCAGCGCGATGGAGTCTTCGACATCCTGCACGAAATGCACGTCGATGCCGTTTTGATTGCGCGCCCATTTCAGCACTTGCGAGGTTTCGGGATCGAGTATCGCCATGTGGCGCAGGGTGATTTCGGTGGCCTGCATCGCCAACGGCGAATCGACGTAGATCTGCATTTTGGGCAGCCGTCCCCTGCGGTGCAAGTCGGCGAGCAAATACAGCATCTCTTGCGCGCGCCCGACGGCGAACGCGGGCACGATGACGTTGCCGCGTTTGCGCCTGAGCGTGTCGGTGATGGCGTGTTCGAGTTCCTTCAGCGTTTCGTCTATCGAACGGTGCAAGCGGTTACCGTAGGTCGATTCGATCAACACAAAATCCGCCTCGTGCACCGGGGTTGCGTCGCGCACCAGCGCTCGCGCGGGCTGGCCGATGTCGCCGGAGAACACGCCCTTCACCGTGCGCGAGCCGTCCTTGATCCACGCTTCGATGATGGCGGAGCCCAGGATGTGACCGGCGTCGCGGTAAATGCAGCGCAGCGCCTCGTGTGGTTTGAATTCATGGCCGTACGCCACCGGCTTCAGTTGCCGCAGCGTGCGTTCGGCATCGCGCACGGTGTAAATCGGCTTGGCGTGGTTTGGCGGGCGCGAGCGCGCTTCTTTACGCCACTCGGCTTCTTTTTCCTGGATGTGTGCGCTGTCGAGTAGCATCACCTTCAACAAATCGCAGGTCGCGGCGGTGGCGTAGATGGGGCCCGCGAAACCCTCCGCCACCAGGCGCGGCAATAAGCCGGAGTGGTCGATGTGCGCGTGGGTCAGCAACACAAACTCGATGTCGCGCGGCTCAAACGCGAACGGCGCGTGATTCTTGGCGTCGGTGTCGCGCCCGCCTTGAAACATGCCGCAGTCGACCAAAAAACGCGTCGCCGCGGTTTGAACGTGGTGGCAGGAGCCGGTGACACCTTCGACGCCGCCGTGAAAGGTGAGTTTCATGCGAATTTACGCATTGAGCAAATCCCTCACCCGCATCGCCAGCACCGCGACTTCGTTTTCGTTGATCACGTACGGCGGCATGAAATAAACGGTGTTACCGATCGGGCGCAGCAGCAGCTCTTTATCCAGCGCGCGGCGGTGAAAATTGCGTGCAAACGCGGGATCGCGCGTCGCCACATCGAACGCCCAGATCATGCCCAGGTTGCGAAAGTTCATCACGTTCAGATGCGCGGCGATTTTTTGGCAAGCGCGCGTCAACGCCGCACTGGTCATACGGTTTTTTGTAAGTATTTGATTTTGTTCAAATATTTCTAAGGTCGCCACGGCGGCGCGGCAGGCCAGTGCGTTGCCGGTGTACGAATGCGAATGCAAAAATCCGCGCGTCACGCTGTCGTCGTAAAACGCTTGATAAATGGTGTCGCGCGTCATCACCACGGAGAGCGGCAGATAACCGCCGGTGATGCCCTTGGACAGACACAAAAAATCCGGCGTAATGTTGGCTTGTTCGTACGCGAAAAAAGTGCCGGTGCGGCCGCAGCCGGTCATGATTTCATCGGCGATCAAATGCACGTTAAAGCGGTCGCACAGCTTGCGCGCTTCGCCCAGATACGCCGGGTGATACATCGCCATGCCGGCGGCGCCCTGCACCAATGGCTCGACGATCAGCGCCGCGGTGCTCTCGTGATGTTGTTCAAGATGCGCTTCCAACGCCTTGGCCGCGCGCAGCGCGTACGCCTCTTGCGATTCGCCGGGCTCGGCCAGCCGCCAGTCGGGGCTTTGCACTTGCGTGCTCGCGCGTAACAGCGGCGCGTAGGTATCCTTGAACAACGCCACGTCGGTGACCGACAGCGCGCCCAGCGTCTCGCCGTGGTAGCTGTCTTGCAGGCTGACGAATTGCGTTTTATTGGGCTCGCCGCTATTGCGCCAATAATGAAAACTCATTTTGAGCGCGATTTCGGTGGCCGAGGCGCCATCGCTGCCGTAAAAACAATGTCCAAGCTGATTGCCGGTGAGTTGGGCAAGCCGCTCGGAGAGCTCCACCACCGGCTCGTGGGTGAAGCCGGCGAGCATGGCGTGTTCGAGTGTGCCGAGCTGATCGATGAGGGCCGCGTTGATGTGCGCGTTGCCGTGGCCGAACAGATTCACCCACCACGAACTCACCGCGTCCAGATAACGCCGCCCGTCGAAATCAAACAACCAGCACCCTTGCGCGCGGGCCACCGGAATCAGCGGGAACTGGCCCTGGTACTGATGGTGCTTCATTTGGGTGCACGGGTGCCACACGGCATCGAGGCTGCGTTTTAGCAGCAGACTATTGCGAGTGCTGGTTTGCATAACAAGCCGAGGTCATCTAAAAATTACAGGCACAAAAAGCAAAAAGGTTTGGAGATTTTACGTTCGGCGCAGTCATGCATCGCACTCGCAACAAGTATTTTCATCACCACGTGCATCCAGCCGTGCGCGGTTTCGGGGGCAAATCGTGTGTGAATTGTGTAAATAGTGTATTGAACGCCGTACGCGTCAACGTGCCTTCGCAATGTGCCGTTCATCTGAATCAGGCACGCTTGTTGCATTCGAGTTTAGCACCGCTTTCTTGTTAGTCAGGAGACTCTCGTCCATGCAACTCGTCGAACGCATCGAAGAACAAATCGCCGCCACCCAGTCGCCGCTGGTGGGCGTGACGCTGGCGGCGGTGCCGTGCCCGGATACCCCGGTGATTCTCACTTTGCACTGGCACGGCTTTATCAAGGAAAAAATCGCTGAAGTCGAAGGTGCGCAGCCGGTCGCTTACACGCCGGTGCCCAGCTCCGCGCTGCAAGTGAACGAGCGCTGGGACGATCTGAACAAGGTCGATCAGGCGACACTGGACGCGGCGTGGCAAATGGGGGCGTGGGACGTGCAGCGCGCCGAGCAGCCCGCGTGCACGCGGCCGGGCGCCCAAAGCGCCGAGCCGTTGGAATGCCTGCAAGCATTTGGTGCGTATCCGTTTGGCGTGAACGGCCGGCAACTGGTGGTGAGTGACGCGCCCGATTCGGATGAACTCATCAACTTGGCTGCGCGCCGCGGCTATTTGCTGTGGATATTTCGCCCAGTCGCCGGCGGCATTTGGAATGATGTCGCGGCGGATGCCACGCTGCTGCCCGATGGCCACCGCGCCGGCCCGTGCCCGCTGCGGCCGATCCCGCCGCAATGCGAGGGCAAGCGCAAGACCATCTATCGCTTCGGTAAACCCGGTAAACCGGCGGCGCCGTCGGATGGGGTTGGGGTTATACGTAAGAATTTGATTTAATTGATATTTTTTTATTTGTTCTGAGCCCCTCGAAGGCCGCTCTGGCGCGCGCTTCGACAAGTGCGCGCCGAACAGATAAGGTTGCGCCCGTCGCCAACACCACCCATACGCATCATGCCCATCACCCTCATCGAAAATTTCCGCGCGGTGTTCTACTCGCCGTTCTACGCCGCGATGGCATTAAAAGCCTACGAGCAAGAAGGCCTCGACGTGCGCATGCAGGCCTCGCCCGCCGCGCACCAAACCTTGAGCACGTTGCAATCGGGGGCGGGCCAAGTGTCGTGGGGCGGGCCGATGCGCCTGCTGCACGCGCGAGACCAAAATCCGGCGAGCACGCTGGTGGCGTTTTGCGAAGTGGTCGGGCGCGATCCGTTTTATTTGTTGGGGCGCGAAGCCAAGCCCAACTTTCACATGCGCGATCTCATCGGCCAGCGCCTCGCCGTGGTGAGCGAAGTGCCCACCCCCTGGTATTGCCTGCAGCACGATTTGCGCCTGGCGGGCGTGGCGCTCACGCAGGTCAAGGTGGAAGAAGGGCGCACCATGGCGGAAAACGCCGCGCGGCTTAAAGCTGGCGAAGTCGACGTGATCCAAGTGTTCGAGCCCTTGGCGCAAAACATCGTCGATGAAGGCGTCGGGCATAAATGGTACGCCGCTGCCAGCCGCGGCCCCACCACCTACACCACGCTAAACACCACGCGCGAATTCATTGCGCGCGAACCCGACACCGTGCTCAAAATGACGCGCGCGATGTATCGCACCGAACAATGGATCGCCGCGCACGATGCGCGCGCGTTCGCCGAATTGATCGCGAGTTTTTTGCCGGATATTCCGATCAACACGCTAACGGCCGGCATCGCCGGCTACAAAGCCGGCGGCATCTGGAACGTCAATCCGATACAGCAGCGTGCCGGGCTCGATTGGTTGCGCGAGGCGATGATCGGCTGCGGCGCGATCCGCGCCAAGCCCGCGTATGAGGATGTGGCGGATATGCGGTTTGCGCAGCGGGTGGTGCAAGAGCCAGCATGACCCAATGCGATGGGCAAAGGCGTTTGATCGCCTTCCCAACATTTGCAGCAATTTAAGAATGCGCAGCGAGCGATAGCCTTCGATTGGACACCAATGTCCAAACAATCGGACCACTGATAGAAACATTATCGGGTGAAACCGGCGTACCAAAAGAAACCATGGCAATGGCGAAAGCAGAAGGGAAATCATGGCGCAAAAGAGCGGTAGCTTTACGAAACGAGCTAACGGCTGGGCGTCGTGAACCTGCGTTGTCGATTCTGCAATGGGCGCAAGGAGTTTTGCGCCAGCGTATGCAAACAGCGAGGCGCCCACAACCGTACAAAGCGGCTGCTCACAAAGCTGGAACCCAGTTCGCAACCCGATGCGAAGCATCATCATTCGTGGCCTTCGGCCCGGATTACGACTTGGATTCTGCTTTCGTCAGAATGACGGCGGTGGCATTGACACAAACGCGCATCAGTACGCATTGTCAAATGTTTCATCAAGAATCGGACACTACGCTGGCGCGCATTCCGGAAATTGTCGGTGGGGAGTACAAGGTGTTTGCCCGCAATGTGCCTCGTTCCTCGCGCTACAAGCCGCAAGCCCGGCGCCGCCGAAATTCCGACATCGCTCAAGGCGAAGCGCCAAAAGCCCGACAGCGCGCGGCCCAGGTTTCAGGCAGGGTTACACCCACCCAGCCATCTATTTTTAAAAATGTAAATTAAATCAATAGGTTACATTAATATTGTGACTTAGTGCACAGCGCGATCCGAAGCTGGCACGGGTAATGCTCGATGCGGGGTATTTGAACCGGAGCAATACCATGACTCACCCCGCAGCCGAGCATGCGCACAACAAAAAACGTGGCCATGGCCGTTTGTTATTCGCGGCTGCGCTGTTGTTGGCGCTGCCGTTAGGTGATGGTGTGGTCAAATCATTTGCCGGCAAGCCGGCAAAGGGGGACATCGTCGCCGCCTACGCCGTTGAGCGCGCGGCGCCCGCCTTGGACGCCGAGGTCAGTTACACGCTGCGCGATGGACTCGACGTGCTCGGCGAACCCGTGAGCGCCGCCGACGCTGGCCACGTGCAAGTATTGCACTTGCCGTGGGACGAAAAAAGCGGCGGGCACGCGCCCTTTTCCCTGG
>VGIF01000171.1 GCA_016868015.1 Betaproteobacteria bacterium | reverse complement strand
AACTCAGAAAAGTTGGGGTACTCAAAAATTTCGACCTCTCAGATCGCGCCAGGATCGACGATTGGCACCTCGGCAATGGTCTGACGACCCCAAAATCAAACTTCAAAATGAGTTTCGTAACAGCCTCCTGCGCGGGAACGACACATCTGGCTAAATGCGACTTCAGCCAAAGGCGCGTCCCTTAACCCTCCGGCTTCGCCCCCGAAGCCTTAACCACCCGCGACCACTTGGCAATCTCGCTGCGCACATGCTCGGCCACTTGCGCGAACGGCAGGCTGCGCGCTTCCATGCCGGCTGCGGTGTAGCGATCACGCAAATCCTGCGCTTGCAACGCCTTGGCGGTGTCGGCGTGGATTTTTTCGGCGATCGCCGCGGGGAAGCCCGCCGGGCCGAGAATCAGCGTCCAGTTGGTCGCTTCGTAGCCGGGCATGCCGGCTTCGGCGAGCGGCGGCACGTCGGGCATGATCGGCGAGCGCGTGAGCGAAGTCACGCCCATCGCGCGCAGCCGCCCCGAGCGCACGTGTTGCACGGTGACGTTGATGGTGGGGATGCCCATGTGCACTTGGCCGCCGAGGATGTCGGTCAACGCCGGCGCCATGCTTTTGTACGGCACGTGCACGATGTTAAGCCCGGCGGTGGATTTCAAGAGCTCCATCCCCAAGTGGCTGGTGGGCGCGCCGGCGCCGGAGGAGCCGTAGGTGAGGGCACCGGGCCGCGCACGCGCGAACGCGATCAGCTCCTTGAGATTGCGCACCGGCAGCGATGGGTGCGTCACCAATATGCCGGGCCCGAACGCCACCGTGGTGATCGGCGTGAAGTCGCGCAGCGAATCGTATGGCAGCTTCGGCTGCAAGCTCACATTGATGGCAAAACCCGCCGACACGATGAGCAGCGTGTAGCCATCCGCTGGCGCGCGCGCGGCGACCTCACTGCCGATAATGCTGTTAGCGCCCGCGCGATTGTCGATGACGACTTGCTGCCCCCAAGATTCCGATAAGCGCGGCGCCAGTAGCCGCGCCACGGTATCCACCGGCCCGCCGGCGGCAAACGGCACGATCAAGCGCACCGGTTTCGCGGGATAACTTTGCGCGTGACTGAATGTGGAAAGCGCAGTTAGCGGTAACAACGCACTACAAAAACCCAAACTTAAACGTTTCATAAAAATATCAATAAAATCAAATAGTTACAAAAATTCCCACTATAGCATCCCGGCGCGAATCACGCTAGGCAAACGGCAGCCATGATACGCTGCAAGCCACTACAAGGAGGCCTCTCATGAACTACGAACACATATTGTCTCAAACCGAAGACGGCGTTGCGATCATTACGTTGAATCGCCCGGACAAATTAAACGCCATGAACCGTAAGCTGAATCAAGAGCTGCATCAAGCGGTGAAAGCAGCGGAGGCCGACGATAGCGTAGGCTGCTTGGTGATCACCGGCGCGGGTGAGAAAGCGTTCACCGCCGGCGGCGATATTCAAGAGCAACTGAGCAACGACGCCAGGTACAGCGAAAACGAACTCGACGCCATGCGCGACAGCCGCCGCAGCTACGAAATCGCCGCCTGCGCCAAGCCGGTGATCGGCATGATGAATGGGCTGGCGTACGGCGGCGGCGCGGTGCTCGCTTCGTCGCTTGATTTTCGCATCGGCTGCGAAGCGACCAAGTTTCGTTTTCTCGCCGCGGCGTACGGGCGCATCAACTCCACCTGGACGCTGCCCAATCAAGTGGGCTGGCCGATGGCGAAAGAGTTGTTGTTCACCGCGCGCATCGTCGGCGCGGAAGAAGCCTATCGCATCGGGCTCCTCAATCACCTGGTACCGCGCGCGCAACTGCGCGAAAAAACCATGGAAATCGCCAAGCTGATCGCCGCCAATCACCACGGCGCGGTGCAAGGCGTGAAAGCGCTGATGTTGAAGCAAATGTCGATGAATCTCGAAGAGCAGTTCGAAGCGGAGAAGGATTACACCACCCACGTGCTGCGCGGCGCGAAGGCGAAAGACGCGTTTCCGGATTTCATCAAGCGTAAGGGACTGACGGCCTAATCCGTCTTCGCTAAAAGCGTAAGCACCGCACTGCTTTTTCCCCGTTCGTGCTGAGCGTAGCGTAGTGAAACGAAGCGAAGTCGAAGTATAAACGCTTGAAAGTTTTTGGTCTCGCAGGTCCTTCGACTTCGCGGCTTCGCCGCTACGCTCAGGATGAACGGAAAATATTCCTGAATCATCAGCAAGCGGTAGGGTGCGCATCGCGCACGCGGATACACTCTCAACGCGTGCGCGATGCGCACCCTACGTCACAAAATAAGGCGAACACCATGCCCACCAAACTCCCCCTACGCCCCGCCGACGACCACCGCCGCCACACACCCAGCACCAGCGCCAACGCCGACCCCGACAAAACGCGCGCGGCGTGGCGCGCGCAGCATCGCGAGGCGATCCTCGAACCGGAGCTGCCGATCATCGACCCGCATCACCATTTGTGGGTGCGGCCCGGCAATAAATATTTGGTCGAGGATTTTTTCGCCGACGCGAAAGCGGGCCACAACATCAAGGCTTCGGTGTTTGTCGAGTGCGGCTCGTTTTACCGCAAGAGCGGCCCCGTCGAAATGCAATCGGTGGGCGAAGTCGAGTTCGCCAACGGCATGGCGGCGATGGCCGCGAACGGTTACTACGGCGATACGCGCATGGCGGCCGGCATCGTCGGCACCGCGGACATCAGCGTCGGCGCCGATGTGGGCACGGTGCTCGATGCGCTGATCGCCGCCGGCGGCGGGCGTTTTCGCGGCATTCGCGTCACCACCAAGGTCGATGACGATGAGGATTTAAACACCGGCCGCTACATCGTGCCGCGCGGCTTGATGGCCGATGCGCAGTTTCGCGCCGGCTTCGCCACGCTGGCGCCGCGCGGTTTAAGTTTCGACGCGATGATTTATCACCCGCAGTTGCTGGAGCTCGCCGATCTCGCGCGCGCGTTCCCCAGCACCACCATCATCGTCAATCATATTGGTGGTTTGGTCGCGCACACCCGCACCTACGTCGCGCGCAAAGCGGAAGCGATCGAGAACTGGCGCATGGGTATCACCGCGCTGGCAAAATGCCCGAACGTGTACGTCAAACTCGGCGGACTGGGCATGCCCTACCTCGGCATGGGCTTGGATAAATTGCCCGCGCCCGCCTCATCGGAAAAACTGGCGCAGGAATGGGGGCCGTTCTACCAACATTGCATCGATCAATTCGGCCCGGCGCGCTCGATGTTCGAAAGCAACTTCCCGCCCGATCGCGATTCGTGCGACTACCACGTGATCTGGAACGCGTTTAAGCGCATCGCGGCGAAATATTCCGCGGACGAAAAACGCGATTTATTTTTTGGTGCGGCGAATCAAGCTTATCGGTTGAAGGTCGATTGAGTTACCGCCCGCCCAACGAACCACATCGTAATTTCCGTTCGTTTTGATGCCGAGCTTGTCGAAGCATCGAAGGATGAACGCAATTTCTCTCAAACATAAGTATTTGATTTTATTGTATTTTTTTAAAACATTTAATCCACCGTCGCCCCCGCCGCCTTAACCACCGCCGCCCACATCGCCACTTCCTCGAGCAACCACTTATCGCTTTCCGCCGGCGTATAACCGACAGGCTCCGCACCCAGATCGAGTATGCGCTGGCGCGTATCCGGCGCGCGCACCGCTTTCACCGCCGCATCCGAAAGTTTGCTGACGATATCGCGCGGTGTCGCCGCGGGTGCGTGCAAGCTGTAAGTGACGGTAACCACCTATCGATGCCCGCTTCGCGCATGTTAACCGATGCGCTTGTGCGATGTAGCATACTGCACACTGCCAGCTTGGGTAACGTCACTGCGCATCACACCCGCACTTAACGGTAAGGGAAAATAGGCGCACCTCACCGCGAAGGAGCATTTGTGTCATTCCGTCGATCCGCCGTTCACTCACCGCTGCTCGTTTTAGCCTGTTTACTCGCCAGCGCGAGCCACGTCTTGGCCCAGCAATACCCCACGCGCCCCGTGCGCATCGTCACCGCCACACCCGGCGGTGGCAACGATTTTCTCGCACGCATCGTCGCGCCGGGGTTAAGCACGGTGCTGGGGCAGCAGGTGATCGTCGACAATCGCGTGAGCCGTTTTGTCGGCGGGCTCGGGGCGCGCGCCACGCCCGACGGCTACACGCTGGTGATCGGCGGCAGCACCATGCAGTATTTGCCGTTGAGCGAAAAAATGGATTACGACATGCTGGCGGATTTCGCGCCGATTTCGATGCTGGAGCGCTCGCCCAATGTGCTGGTGGTGCATCCCGCGGTGCCAGTGAGCAACGTGCAGCAACTCATCGCGCTGGCCAAGGCCAAGCCGGGCAGCTTGAATGCCGGCACCGGCGGGCCCGGCGGCTCGCTGTTTCTCGCGCTCGAACAATTCAAGCTGATGACCGGCACGCAGATCACGGCCGTCCCGTATAAAAGCACGGGGCCGGCGCTGCTGGGGCTGCTGACCGGCGAAGTGCAACTGGTGTTCGCCACACCCGGCGGCGCGATGTCGCACGTGAAGGAAGGCCGCTTGAAGCTGCTCGGCGTGACCAGCCCCAAGCCTTTTTCGCTGATGCCCGGCGTGCCCACCGTTGCCTCGCAGGGGCTGCGCGATTTTGAGTTGGAAACCATCGGATTTATCGTCGCGCCGTTGAAGACGCCGCCGCCGTTGATCAAGCTGCTCAATCAGCATGTGGTGACGATGATGGCGCAAGCTGATGTTAAAGCGCGGCTAGCCGGCGGCGGCTCCGAGGCGATCACCAGCACGCCCGAAGGTCTCGGCGCCAAACTCAAAGAGGAAGACGCGCGTATGCGCAAGCTGTTTAAGCACTTGGGCATGCTGGTGGAAAAGTAACGCCCTCGCGTGCCCCGATCATTCCCCCTATCGTCGCATGCGAAATCAGGCGCTTACGGGTAGGGTGCGCATCGCGCACGCGTCAGCGATTGTTGCGCGTGCGCGATGCGCACCCTACGGCTGCTGCTGCCCTTGCCGTTCCACCGGCAACCCCAACACATAGCGCGACATAATATTGCGCTGAACCTCGCTGGTGCCGCCGGCAATCGTGCCGGGACGCGACATGTAAAACGTGGTGAGCGCATCAACTTCAACGGGTTTGTCGGCGCTGCCGAAGTTGCGCACACCGTCGAGCACGCCTTCTTCCTCGCCGATCTCCAGCAGCAGCTCGGCCAAATGCTGCCATGCCTCCATGGTCCAGATTTTCAGCATCGACACATCGGGGCCGACTTGTTCGCCGCGTTTGACTTGCTCGACGTAACGACCGTAGAGCGAGCCCAGGTCTTCGACGTCGAGTTTGAGTTGCGTGTAACGGTCGAGAAACCCTTGGTCGGCAAAAAGCCCGCGCGCCTGCGCCACCAATTTCAAGCGCTGCAACGCATACGCCGGCCGCCGCGGGCTGCCGATCGCCAGGCGCTCGAAACCGAGCAAGGCTTTGGCGATGGTCCAGCCCTTATTCAGCGCGCCGACGAGATTGGCCTTGGGCACACGCACATTGTCGTAATACACCTGGCAAAACTCGGCGTGGTTCGCCAGGTTGGTGATCGGCCGCAGCGTAATGCCCGGTGTTTTGAGATCGACCAAAAACAGACTGATGCCTTCCTGTTTTTTCGCGTTGGCATCGGTGCGCGTCAGCACATAACAATGCGTCGAATCCATCGCCAGCGAGGTCCAGATTTTTTGGCCGTTGATCACGTAGTCATCGCCATCAGGCACGGCGCTGGTGCGCAGGCTCGCCAAATCGGATCCGGAGTTGGGCTCGGAGTAACCCTGACACCAAATATGTTCGCCTGAAAGCGCGCGCGGTAAATAATATTGTTTCTGCGCGTCGCTGCCGTAGTGCATGAGGATCGGCCCAATGTGGGTGATGCCTTGATCGGGCGGGCGCGCAACGCCATGGCGCTCCATCTCCTCGAAATAGATCAACATCTTGCTCTGATCAAGCCCCATGCCGCCCCACTCGCGCGGCCAGCTCGGCGCAACCCAGCCCTTTTGGTGGAGCTTGTCCCACCACGGTTTCATCTCCGGCCAGCGCGCGCGGCGCAAAATGTAGCGCAGCTCGTCCGGATACTCGCTTTCGAAAAACGTGCGCACTTCCGAGCGGAAAGCGTCGTCCTGCATCGTGTTGTAATCAGGCATCATGCGATCATTCTAATGCGCGACTCGCCGTAAAATTTGCACGGTGATGGCCCGTCGAACGCATAACAAAATATTCAATAAAATCAAATACTTATGAAATATCGCCTTTTAGTGCTGTGCACGCTGTTGTTAAGCACCGCCGCGCACGCGCAATCGTACCCGAACAAACCCGTGCGCCTGATCGTGCCCTTCCCCGCCGGCGGGCCTGCGGACATCACAGCGCGCGTGATCGCACCCAAGGTTTCGGAAGGGCTCGCGCAAAACCTGGTGATCGAAAATCGCGCCGGCGGCAGCGCCATCATCGGCTCGGAGTTTGTGGCGAAGTCGCCGGCGGATGGCTACACGCTGCTGCTCGGCACGGTGACCAACACCATCAACGTAAGCCTGATTCCGAAAATCCCCTACGACATGGTGCGCGACTTCGAGCCGGTGGGGCAGCTTTACATCACCACCAGTATTTTCACCGCGCACCCGTCGCTGCCGGTGAAAACGGTGAAGGAACTGATCGCGCTCGCGAAAGCGCGGCCGGGGCAGCTCATCTACGGCTCGGCCGGCAACGGGTCGCCTTCGCATCTCGCGGGCGAGTTGTTAAAAACCATGAGCAGCATACAAATGCTGCACGTGCCGTACAAAGGCGGCGGCCCGGCCGCAATCGAACAAGTCGCCGGCCAAGTGCAACTCGCGTTTTTGAGCGCACCGGCGGTGGTGCCGTTCATCAAGGAAGGCCGGCTGCGCGCGCTCGCCGTCACCAACGCCAAGCGCTCGCAAATCTTCCCCGATCTGCCGACGCTTGCCGAAGCGGCGCTACCCGGCTATGAATCCGAAGGCTGGAGCGCGGTGTTCGCGCCCGCCAAAACGCCTGCTGCCATTGTGCAGCGGCTGCACCGCGATTTTGCCAGCGCGCTACGTGATAACGACGTGCGCGCCAAACTCGTTGCGGCGGGTACTGAGCCTGCGATGCTGTCGCCGGAGGACACGGCGAAGAAAGTACGTAATGAAATCGAGCGTTGGGGGAAAGTGGTTAAGGCTTCGGGGATGAAGGTCGATTGACACTATGCCCAAAGGCACAAGCAACCGTTATCAGGCGCAGGGAATCGAAGCCGAATACGAGCCCGGTTCACGTCGCCGCGTGTTGCGAAACCGGTTAGGCATACGGTCCGCCCGCGAAATGGTCTTCGCGGAATCTGGAGCACTGTTGCAAGCACAAGAAAAATTGGTCGATACGTTTACCGTGGATCATCGCTTTACGGCTAACGATGTTTGCAATATTCACCGCATTTGGCTTGGACCAATTTACGAGTGGGCGGGCCAATATCGCAGTGTCAATATCGCGAAGGGCAACTTTCAGTTTGCCGCGGCAGCTCAAGTCCCAAGACTCATGCAGCAACTCGAACAAAACGTACTAAAACGGTCTACCCCCTGCCGCGATGCCGATCCACCTGCAATCGCCACAGCTTTAGCGATCGTACACGCCGAATTGGTGCTGATTCACCCGTTTCGCGAAGGCAATGGCCGCTGCGCGCGCTTACTCGCGCTGTTGATGGCGTTTCAAGCAGGACTGCCGCCACTAGATTTTGGCGCGCTGAGCGGAACAAGAAAGCGCAACTACATCGCAGCGATACACGCAGCCGTCGACCGAGACTATGCGCCAATGACGGCTATTTTCGGCGAGGTGATTCGCCGTTCTCTAAGACAAACCGCCCGGTAACACTATCGCGAACCATTGCGCGTGTGAGACCCTTGGAAAAAGGCCGGCGTATGCCCTCGACCGCAGACGAGGTTTTCGCCGACACCCAAAGGCCCGCTTTGCGCACCCCGGGATCGCGAAGATAACTATTTGCCACTGACAATTTCTTTGCCATAACTACATGATACCAGCTACGCGCCGCGTCCATGCCCTCGGACCAAAACTCTTTTTCTTGACCATACTCGGGTGCGCAGCATTTCACTCGGCATTGACGATGGCACAACCCTACCCCACCAAACCCATCCGCGCCGTCCTCCCCTTCCCGCCAGGCGGCGGCACCGACGGCTTGGCGCGCGCGATTCTGCCCAAGATGAGCCAGGGGTTCAGGCAATCGATTGTGATCGACAATCGCCCCGGCGCGGGCGGTGTTAGCGCCGCCGACACGGTCGCGAAATCCGCGCCCGATGGTTATACGCTGTTCATGGGTTCGTCGACGTTTGTCACCGCGACGCCGAGTTTGATCAAGCTGCCTTACGATTCGATGAAAGACTTCGCGCCGATTACGCTGTTTGCGACGGCGGCGTTCATCCTCGCGGTCAATCCGCAAGTGGCGGCCAAATCGGTCGGCGAACTGGTGGCGCTCGCCAAGGCCAAGCCCGCGGGCATGAACTACGCCTCGGGCGGCGTCGGCAGCCCGCTGCATTTGTCGGCGGAGCTGCTTAAACATCGCGCCGGCATCAACCTCGTGCACATCGCTTACAAAGGCGGCGCACCCGCGGCCACCGCGGTGATGGCGGGCGAAGCGCAAGTGATCTTCGGCAGTTTTGCCACCACCTTGCCGCAACTGCGCGCGAACCGTTTGCGCGGCCTCGCGGTTACCAGCCCCGCGCGCTCGCCGCATCTGCCCGAGTTACCGACGATGATCGAAGCGGGCTTTCCCGGCTTTAACGTGCAGGCGTGGAACAGCCTCGAAGCGCCCGCCGGCACGCCCGCCGCCATCGTGCAACGCATTTACGACGAAGTGGTGAAGGCCAACCAATCGCCCGAGGTGATCGAACTCATGAACCGCATCGGCTACACGCCCGCCAACACCACGCCGCGGCAATACGCCGAGCAAAAGCGCACGGAGACGGCGATGTGGGCGAAGCTCATTAAAGATGCGAATATACGCGGGGAATAAATGGCCAACGGGGCGAGCGTGGACGATCGGCTGGAAAAACTCGAAGGCAAGCTGACTCTTGCGGAAGACCAGCTCGATGAACTCAACAAAACCGTGCATCGTCAGCAACAACAGATCGAGCGTTTGCAGCGGGAAATGCTTAAATTGCGCGAACAATTGCCGGCGGCATTGCCCAACGAGCCGCGTAGTTTAAAAGACGAGATTCCACCGCATTATTAACCCATGAAAACCATCATTGCACTTGCCGCCGCTGTTGCGCTGTCATCCACCGCTAGCGCACAAACCTTCCCCACCAAACCTGTGCGCATCATCGCGCCCTTCCCGCCGGCGAGCGTGGCCGACATTCTCGCCCGCCCCATCGCGCAAAAGATGAACGAGACCTGGGGCCAGCCGGTGATCGTCGACAACCGCACGGGAGCGGGCGGCAGCGTCGGTTCGGAGCTCGTCGCTAAAGCGCCTGCGGACGGCTACACCTTGCTGCTCGGCACGGTGGGCACCAACGCGATTAACGCCGCGCTCTATGCGAAATTGCCGTACAACGTGCGCAGCGATTTTGCGCCGATCACGCTAGTGGCCAATGCGTATTTGCTGCTGGTGATGCATCCGTCGGTGCCGGTGCGCACCGTGAAAGAGGTGATCGCGCTGGCCAAGGCGCGGCCAGGGCAATTGACCTTTGGCTCCGCCGGCGCGGGCACCACCCCGCACATGGCCGGCGAGTTATTTAAACTGGGTCTTCGGGAAGTCGTGTGGGTCAATTTCGCGAATAAATCGAGCGTTTCCCGAGTGAAGAACGGTGTTTCCAGGGTACTGCGAAACTGAGATGATTTCCGGATGGCC
>VGIF01000170.1 GCA_016868015.1 Betaproteobacteria bacterium | reverse complement strand
GCCGAAGCGGCGCGAGCGCGGCGCGCGGCCCCAACGCATGATCACCATCGCCATCGACCCAGGCCACGGCGGTGAAGACCCCGGCGCCATCGGCCCCAACGGCACCTATGAAAAACACATCGTGCTGGCGATTTCGCGCAAGTTAAAGGAGCGCATCGACCGCGATCCGAACATGCGCGCGTTGCTGACCCGCGACGGCGATTACTTCATGTCGCTGGGCGCGCGCGTGGTCAAGGCGCGGCGCGCGCGCGCGGATTTGTTCGTTTCAGTACACGCCGATGCGTTCACGCGGCCCGATGCGCGCGGCTCGTCGGTCTATGCGTTGTCGGAGAACGGCGCGTCCTCGGTGACGGCAAGCTGGCTCGCGCGCCGTGAAAATCAGGCCGACCTTGTGGGCGGCGTCAGTCTCGATGTGGCTGATCCGTATTTGAAGCGCACGCTGCTCGATTTGTCGCAAACGGCGACCATCAACGACAGTCTGAAACTGGGCAAGGAACTGCTCAATGAAATGGGCCGCATCAACCGGCTGCACAAAACGTATGTCGAGCAGGCAGGGTTCGCGGTGTTAAAGTCACCGGACATTCCCTCGATCCTGGTGGAAACCGCCTTCATTTCCAATCCGCTCGAAGAGCAGCGTTTGCGCGATGACGCCTTCCAGTCGCGCATGGCCGATGCGCTCGCCGCCGGCATCCGGCGCTACTTCGCCGCCAATCCGCCCTTGGCACGCGAAGTCATCGCTAAAAAATAATCAATAAAATCAATTTGTTACATTTTAACCGCGAAAGCCGCGGCGTAGCGGCGATTTGCTCGCCGCGCGCGAGGCCTCTACACTGCTGCGCAGTGAAAATACCCGCACGCGACGCCACCGGGAGGAGCAAGTTGCGCAATCGGCATTGGGGCAAGCGAACGACGGCGAAGCGCCTTGCTCGGCTACTAGCTTACGTAGCCGCTTCGGTATTTGCATTGACGCTGGCGGGCTGCGCAACGCCGCCCGCGAGCCCGGCGCAAATCGCGCTGCCCTACGTCAAGATCTTTTCCAAGAACAAGCCCGCGCCGGACGATAAGCTGCCCGAAGGCTGGCGGCGCTGGACACTGTCCAAACTGAAAAAACCCACCAGCTACAAACTCGTCGATTACAACGGCCGCACGGTGGTAAAGGCGAACGCGCAGGCGTCCGCTTCGGGGCTCGTGCACAAGCTTGATATCGATCCGCGCGACTATCCCGTGCTCGCCTGGCAGTGGAAGACCACCGCGCTCATCAAAACCGCTGACAATCGCACCAAGCACTTGGAGGATTCGCCGCTGCGCGTGGTAATCACCTTCGATGGCGACAAAGCCAACTGGACGCTCGCCGAGCGCCTGTTTGCGGATAACGTCAAGCTGCTCACCCGGCAAGATCTGCCCTACGCGACGCTGATGTACATCTGGGAAAACCATGCACCGCGCGACGCCGTGCTGCCCAACCCGCACACCTCGCGCATCAAAATGATCGTCGCCGAATCGGGCGCGGCCCGGGTGGGCGAGTGGCAAAGCCTTGCGCGCAATGTCTACGAGGATTATCGCCGCGCTTTTGGCGAAGCGCCTGGGCGCATCACCTCGGTGGCGATCATGACCGATACCGACAACACCGGCGAGAGCGTGCTCGCGTATTACGGCGATATCGCGTTTAAACGCAGCGCGCCCTGAGCGTTCGCCGCGGCCCGCGCGCGCATGCGGGCCGCACGCCTGTAAAATGGCGCGCATGCAAGTCGCCATCGTCCCGGTTACGCCGTTTCAGCAAAACTGCTCGATCATCGTCGATGAACACACCGCCCAGGCAGCCATCGTCGACCCCGGCGGCGACTTGGATCGCGTGCTGGCAACGCTCGCCAAAACCGGCGCCACGCTGGAAAAAATTCTGCTCACCCACGGCCATCTCGACCATTGTTCCGGCGCGGCCGAGTTAAGGCGGCGCACCGGCGTGCCGATCGAAGGGCCGCAGCGCGAAGATATGTTTTGGATTTCGCAACTGCCCGAAGCCGCGGCGCGTCATGGCTTCCCCCCGGCGCAAGTGTTCGAGCCCGACCGTTGGCTGGAGAACGACGATACGGTGAGCGTGGGCGCCGCCGTACTCGAGGTGCGCCACTGTCCGGGCCACACGCCGGGCCACATCGTGTTTTTTTGCCAAGCGCAGCGCCTGGCGTTCGTCGGCGATGTGATTTTTGCCGGCTCCATCGGCCGCACCGATTTCCCGCGCGGCGATCACGCGACGCTGATACGCTCCATCACCCAGCGCTTGTGGCCGCTGGGCAACGACGTGACGTTCATCCCCGGCCACGGGCCGGTGTCGAGCTTCGGTGACGAGCGGCAAACGAATCCATTCGTATCGGACCGGGCGTTGCAACGGTAACGCGGCAGGTTGCACGCACGCGGCAAGCCCGACACTCACAACCTGTCGCACGATAGCCACCGGCACGCGCCATGGCCTTGCCGCAACCGCCTTGCCCAAGCGTTGCATGATAAATCGTAACTATCTGATTTTATTATATATTTTTAGATGAATTCGCAGCGCGAATTTGATCCAGCACCGGCATCAAATAGCGCAAAAACTGTGACGGGTTTTCGCTCATCGGGAAATGGCCGAGGTTTTCCATGATCACCGCCTGGGTGCCTTTGATGCGCCGTTGCAGATCGCGCGTATCCTCCGGCGAGCACGAGTAATCGTATTCGCCGGTGAGCAAATACAGCGGGCAGCGCGTGGTGTCGATCTCGCCCACGCGCGCGCGGATGTCGCCGTCGATCACATAAAAATGCAAGTCGCCCTTGAACACGCCGGGGCCGCCTTGCATGTAATGCCACAACGTTTCCCAACGCTCGGCCTCGGGGCTTTTCGGGCACATCAGCCCCGACACGATGCCCGCGGCCATTTCGCCGCCGTGCACGTCGGGGCGGTGCAGCCAATTCAAATCGTAGTACGGATCGACATGCGCGCCCGCTTGCAAACCAATAATGGCGCGAAAGCGCTGCGGATACTCCAGCGCGAGATGCAATGCGATGCGCCCGCCGATGGAGCAGCCCATCGCCACCGGTCTATCAAGTTGCAACGCGTCGCACATGCCAATGATGAGATCGAGATAGTCGCGCGAAGTGAGTTGATAGTCGGCGTTTTGAAAACCCGCCGGCGGCGAAGACTTGCCGTGCCACGGCATGTCAAAAGCGATCACGCGATAGTCTTTGAGGATGCGCGCATCGTTCATCACCGCGCGGTACTGGCGCGTGTCCGCGCCCGCCGTGTGCAAGCACATGAGCGGTATGCCGTTCGCCGGCCCTGCCTCCTCCACATACACGCGGTGCGGCTTGCCGAGCAACTCAACGTGCATATAGCGGCCGATGACCGGTTCGAAGTGCACGTTCATGCAAGCCGCCCGCGCAGGCTCGCCATCAACTCCTTGAAGTACAGCAAGTTGGACATGAACGGATACAAATCACCCTCGACGCTGAGCGTGCGTTTTTTCACCATCGCCAGCAGATCCTGATAGCCCGGTTTAGGATCGGCTTGCCAAAATAGCTGCCAGTGCTCGCGCGCGGCGCGCAGCGCGAAGGTCCACGACGGGCGCACCGCGCCCACGCGCGTAACCGACGCCACGCGGCCCGCGCTGATCTTGACGAGCCATGCTTCATCACCCACCTCGAGCAAGAACGCGGTGTCGACATAGCGCCCGCGCCACACCAGCCGCTTGTTCGCGTTGACCAACGATGCAAGTTGTTCCATGACGATGCGTTGCGGTGACCAAACGGCACTCAGTATACTCCGCGCATACCGCTTCAATTAAGGATGCCCGATGAACAGCCGCGAAACGCTGCGCGCCCGGAGTGAGGCCATGCGCACCCGCTTGTTTGGCCTGGGAGCGCGCAACCACACCGGCGCGCCCGGCTTTGACGACTTTTTGTTGGAAACCGAATTCGGCATCGTGTGGTGCCGACCCGGGCTCGCCCTCGAAGATCGCATGGTGTGCACGCTCGGCACGCTCGCTTCAGTGCAGCGCTTGGGCGCGCTTAAGCGTTACCTCGGCGCGGCGCTCAATATCGGCCTCACGCCGCTCGCCCTACAAGAAGCGGTGATACAAATCGGCATCTACGCCGGCTTTACCGCGGCTGAGGAAGCGTTGGCGGTTGCCGCGGACGTGTTCAGGCAGCGTGCGATCACCATTGTAGCGCCGCCACCGCGCAACGAGTCGCTCGAAGCGCTGATGGCGCAAGGACGCCAGATGATGAATGATTTACACCGCGACGCCAGCGGCCAGGGCTACGCCGCGCCCGGCAACACGGTCACCGGCGCGCTCTATCCGGTGGCGATTCAGTACGGCTACGGCGCGATCTGGTTTCGGCCGGGTCTCACGCATAAGCAACGCGTGCTGCTGTCGGTGGCAAGCTTTACCGCGTTAAAGCTCGACAGCCAAACCCGAAAATTCGGACAAGCCGCGTTAAACCTCGGCGCTTCAAAAACCGAAGTGATCGAAGCGATTATTCAAACCGCGCCGTTTAGCGGCTATGCGCCGGCGTTAAATGCGCTGGCGCTGTTGAGCGACACACTCAAAGAAACCTGAGTCGTTCAGCACGCGCGTCGCACAGCCACCGACCAAGCGCAAATACGCAATCGGAATATTTTCATAAGTATTTGATTTTAAACTATTTTTTAAAACAGGTTATGGGGACACCGGCAGCATGGTTCGGGTGATCTGATCGAACACGCCAAGCTCCTTGAAGATGCGCTCCAACAGCGCCACCACCCGCACAAAACGCGGCATGCCGACGTACACCGTCGATTGCAGCACCACCTCCATCACTTCGCGCGGCGTGGCACCATGCGTTAACGCGTTGCGGATGTGATTTTCGGCCTGAATGAATTCGCCCATCACCATCAGCTCGCCGATCACGCACAGAATGCGCGTTTTGTCGTCGAGGATGCCGCGCACGTACATGCCGGCGTAAATCCAGTCGAGCCACAACTTCAGAAAATGCGGATCGACGCGTTCCAATTGCTCCACCGTTTTGTGATGGTGGCTGGGCTGCAAACGCAAGCCGGTGCTGATGCCCTCCCAGCCGAAGCGCCGCATCAGTTCCTCGCGCCGCGGGAAATCCTGCTCGCTTAAGCCCCAGCTCGCGCGCTCGGCTTCGAGCGAACGCTTGCCCCCGCCCGCGATCGACAAGGGGCTTTTGGTGATTTCCTTCAGGCGGCCGAGTTTTTTAGCGATTCGCGTGAACACCTTCACCGCCGGCATGATTTTCGGATAGCCCAGATACACCGTTGCCTGCAGGATCACTTCCAGCACTTCGCGCGCGCTGGCGTGATCGAGCGCGTTACGGATATGCATCGCAAACTGCGCTTCGTCGTTCATCACCAGAAACTGGCCGACCAGGATCAGGCAGCGCGTGCGTTCGTCAAGCACGCCGCGGCCGGTCATGCCGCCGTAGACGAAGTCGAGCCACTGCCGGGTGAATTGCGCATCGACGGCGTCACACCATTCGATGTGCTGCAGCGCGGCGTGGGGCTGTGCCCGCAACAGGCCATCGATGCCGCGCGCGCCGTATTTTTGTTTGAGCTGGGCGAGTCGCCGCGCTTGCACGTTGTGTTTGCTGGATTTTGTTGCGGCGCGCGCCGCGGCGGTTTTGGCTTGTTTCCTGGGTTTTTGGCTCACGGGCGGTTCCTCGCGTTAATCCGGTGCGCCATTCTAGCGGGCAATCCCGTACCCGGCGCAAGGCGCATCACGGCACTGATCGCGCGAAGGCGCCGGTAAAACCCGCCGATCCGCTAACCCATCATTACTTGCACTTCACCAGCCCTTCGCGCGCGCCCACGCCCCACTCCAGGCGCTCGGGCGTCAGGTCAACCGGCACTGCGCTGATAGCGGCCGCATCCGCCAACCCCGCCGCATCAGTCGTCGTGGGCGGCAGCATTTCGTCGGGCAAACATGCAACCCCCGTCTGCGCGTCCCGCGCGTTGGCCGCGGCACCCAGCGCCGGGCTGCTCTCGCTCGGCTGCCCGGCGGCGCCGGGCAGCCGAGCATAGGACGACCACGGCAATGGCTTGACCGCTATCGCGGCGATTGCCGCCACGCCGAGCGCCCCGAGCGCGCCAACCCACAACTTCCGGTTAACCGGGCCGTGCGCCGGGTAGGACTCCGCAGCACGCATTTCGCGCTCCTGCGCGAGCAGCGACTGCGCTTCAATGCGTGCTTTGCGCTCTTGCTCAAGCAAGGCGATATCGTGCGCGCGCGCTTCCTGCAGCCGCGTTTGCTCGTGCGCTTCGGCCTTGCCGGCTTGCCGGCGCAGCGCATCGATTTGCTCGTCGGCTTTAAGCTTCATCTCATAGATCTGCTCGTGCAGCGATTTAACTTGCGCTTCGCGCGCGGCGGATTCCTCGCCCACGCGCTTAAGTTCGCTCACGTAATGCGCCTGCTGCTCTTCCCAGCGCACGTTCGACTCGGTCGGCGCAGGCGCAGGCGCATGCGCTTGCGCACTTGCACGTGATTGCGCCGACACCAGCGCTTGCTGATGGGCTTGCTGCTCGCCAATCAGCGCCCGCCGTTGTTCATCAAAGCGGCTGCGCCATTCGGCCTCTGCGCGCGCGCGGGCTTCCAGGGCTTCTTCGGCTTGGGCTCGTGCCGCCTGGGCTTGTTGTTCGGCGGCTTCACGCGTATGGCTCTGCGCGTCGATGGCGTCTTGCGCTTGCGTCTGCAGTTGCTCTCGCGTAGCCATCTCTTGTGCAACGCGTTCTCGTGCTTCGGCCAGCGCCTGCGACAGCGTGGCGAGTTGCGCTTCCAATGCGGCGCTCTCACGAGCTTCCAGCAACGCTTCCTCGGCTTGGGTGCGCGCCAACTGAGCGGCGCTTTCCGCTGCTTGCGCGTGCCGTTGCGCGGCTTCACGCGCTTGGCGCTGCGCTTCGATGGCGCCTTGCGCATCCGCCCGCAGTTGCTCTTGCGTGGCGGCTTCTTGCACGAGGCGTGCCTGCGCCTCGGCCAACGCCTGCGATAAGCCGGCGAGCTGCGTCTCGAGCGCCGCGCGCGCGGCGTCATGCGCATCGTCCCTCGCCGAGGTGGCCGTGCGCGACAGCGCAGCCGTTTCGGGATCGATGCGCACCGTGCGCTCGAGTTGAGCGACCGATCGCGCGGTGCCCTGGGCTAAATCGCGAGCGGCGGCCAAGGCTTGAGCCGCGCTGTCGGCGCTCGCCTGGGCTTCCAGTCGCAGCTCGTGCTGCGCTTGCAGCCGCTGCTCGATGCTCGCCTGAAGTTGCTCTTGCCTTGCTGTTTCATCCACGGCCAGGCGCTGCGCTTGCACCAAGCCTTGCGTGAGCGCCTGTAACTGGCCCAACGCGGCCTCGCGCGCCTGGGCCGCGGCCGCACCGATCTGCGCCGCCAACGCCCGTGCTTCGCCGCGCTTTTCGCCTTCGGCTCGGGTTTTCGCCTCGGCGTCCGCCATCGCTTGCGTCAGCGCTTGCGTGAGCGCCGCGGTCTCGCCAAACGCCTGCTGCACCACTTGTGCGCGGTGTTGCTCGGCTTCGCGCGCCTCGCGCTGCAACTGCTCATGGGCGACGAGTTTCGATTCCGCGGCCTGACGCAGCGCACTGGCCTCGGCGTTTTGTTGTTGTGCGTGTTCAAGCGCAACGTTGGCGGCGTTCGCCCGCGCCTCGGCATCCGCCTGCAAGCGTGCCAAGGCTTCGGACTGGGCTTTGGCTTGCGCCAGTGCCGCTTGCGCGTTCTGGGCCAGTTGCTCGGCTTGGTCGCGGGCCGCGCGTTCGGCATGCATCTGCGCTTGCAGGTTCGACACTTCCGTTTGGCGCAGCGCGATATCCTCGGCCGCTTGCTTTTGCGCTTGCGCGAGGGCGGCGCTCGCGGCATCCGCGCGCGCCTCGGCTTCTGCCTTCGATCGGGCAATGGCGTCGGCCTGCGCCTTGGCTTCGCTGAGCGCTGATTCGGCGTTGCGCACGAGTTCTTCGGCCTGCTCGCGCGCATCGCGTTCGCTCTTGATTTGCCCTTGCAGTTCGGCTTCGAGCTCCTCGTGCACCTTGGTTTCGACCGCCGCCATTTTCTGCGCGTGCGCCAGCACTTCGCTGGCTCGCGTGAGCTTGCCCTCAACCGCGAGGCGAGCCTCGCTTTCAGCCGCTACCCGCGTCTCGGCGGCGGCACGGGACTGCGCCTCGGCCTGTTGCGCCCCACGCGCTTGCTCCAGCGTCGCTTCCAAAACGGATAGCCGCTGCTCGAGCGCCTCGCGCGCGGCGCGTTCGGTTTCGCCGCGCGCCTGCCATTCGACTTGCAATTGTTGATTCCGCGCCACTTCTTGCGCCACGGCTTGTTGCGCCTCGGTGAGCGCGTCGCCCAAGGTTTTGATGCGCAATTCGAGCGCGCCGCGCGCCTTGGTCTCATGGGCCGCCAGCGCCAACACATCGGACATGGCCTTCATTTGCGCTTCAAGCGCCTGGCGTGCCGTGGATTCGGCCGCCTGCAGGGCGGGCAACTCGAATTCGATTGCGCGAGCCGCGCCGCTGGCGGGCACGCCTACGCGCGCGGTGCCGGGCGCGTCGAGCAAAGCGGTTGCCATCATCGCCGGCTGCGCGAGATGTGCCTGCTGTTCGTCATGCTCGTAACCCGAGTTGACGGCGCCCGCGGGCTGGCCTACCACGGCAGCGCCTTGGGCGGTTGCGGCGTCGCCGTCCCCGACGGGCATCTGCTGCGCGGCGCGTTCACGCGATCGCATCACCAGCTCGGTGGTGGTCATCATGGCCGCTTGCGCGCAACGGCCCGCACCATTGGCTGCGAAGCGTGACACCGACGCCGCTGCGGCACCCAAGTCGGTCGCCGCCGCATCCGCGCCGTAATCCGGGCCGCCGCGGATTTCGATGTAGCATTCATCCAGCAGTTGCGAAAGTAGCGTATGGATGTAATCGCCGCGCACCCCGGACTTGTAAACCAACTCCTCGACCGTGCTCTTGCCGTCGACCGCCGCGATCACACGGCGCATGTCCTTGGGCAGCATGGTGCTATTCGCATCCCATTGGCCCTTTTGGGTCAACGCGAACACGGTTTTATTGTGATAACGCATCAGTTCACCGTTTTTCTTTTTGTTGATCGAGCCGGCGCACGGCGCTCAACCAGAGGCGAGGCGTACCTATATACTGCATTGTCATCGCGTCCAACCCTTCTGATATCAAAGTCGCGAACCCCCACGCAATAGAGGCAAACACCCATGTTGGGTTGGCCCTCAAACGCCTTGCCGCGCCACTTCACGCTGCTCCAGCATGGTTACTCTTGTTTTTATAATTCAGTAACATAACGGCGTTCGAGGTCAGGTACCGCTTCACTACAGAAAAGCAAGCACAATTCATGCCATTAATCGGCGGCATTAATTAAGGTATTGATTTACAAGAGTTTGGGTCCGACATGCTGGCTTTTGCCACGATGCGCGAGCGCGCAATGTGTAAAATTTTCCGACAGTATCGCGGCCGATGCGTCGCGAGTCATAGCGTTGCCGATGATTCGTATGGCATATGATTCAGCATCAATCGCAAGCGGCATTGACGCCTTCGTGACGTTATATTTTATTTGCATAACAGTTGTTACCCTAGCGGCCTCACCCAGTGGGCGAAGACAGTGCGCGTGAAGTAGGTGCCATCCATCAATAACCTGCGCGCAAAACAAGCGGTCAACTGTGTTTCCAGGGTTAACAAGCCCGGTGCTTGATACGCCGGATCACCTGCGCGCCGCCTACAGCTCACCACCACCAGCAACGAGAAGGGCCGCATCAGCGGCCCTGTTGCAGGTGATCGACGGGCAACCTCAGCTAAGGAAGCGCTGAATAAGTCCCCGATTGCTCTGTAAACGCGAATTCCAGTGGTACGTTCTGATTGGGAGGACGTATTCGCGAGCCACGAGGCAAG
>VGIF01000169.1 GCA_016868015.1 Betaproteobacteria bacterium | reverse complement strand
CCCGCGCCTGTCTTCGGGTAATGCGGTTCGATCAACGCGCAGAACTCGCTCCACGGCACCAGCGTTTCCATGCGTGCCAGGAACGACGCCTTGCGCGTGGCGCGGCTGTGCTTTTCAAATCCGCTCACTGCTGCCAGCGTCATTTGTTTCATGTCTTGCCTCGTGGCTCGCGAATACGTCCTCCCAATCAGAACGTACCACTGGGACTCGCGTTTACAGAGCAATCGGGGACTTATTCAGCGCTTCCCTAGCGCCTTGCTGCTCGGTGCCTGTCAAAGCGCGCCACTGGCGCCGCTGCCGACGGTGTCGCATGTCGACCTCAACCGTTTCATGGGCGATTGGTACGTGATCGCCAACATTCCGACGTTCATCGAAAAGGGCGCGCACAACGCGGTGGAGTCTTATCGGCTGGATGGCGACGGTACCATCTCCGTCACGTTCACTTTTCGCGCGGGCGCGTTCGACGGCGAGCAAAAGCGTTATCACCCGCGCGGGTTTGTGCGTGACACCGCTTCCAACGCGCTGTGGGGCATGCAATTTATCTGGCCGATCAAGGCCGACTTTCGCATCACCTATCTCGATGCGGATTACAGCCACACCATCATCAGCCGCCAAAAGCGCGACTACGTGTGGATCATGGCGCGCGCACCGGTGATCAGTGACGCCGAATATCATCGGCTGCTCAAGGTGATTGACGGGCAGGGTTGCGACGTGAAACAAGTACAACGGGTGCCGCAACAATGGAAATGACGCCGCCACCCCTGTCCAAAGCCAAGCGCTGGGCGAGCTTGCTCGGCTGGTTCGATAGCGAGCGCGCGGCAGCGTCAACCGATGCGCGCGGCATCGATTGGCTGCGCGTGCTGCCGTTTATCGTGCTGCATCTGACGTGTTTGGCGGTGATTTGGGTCGGCGTTAGCACGACTGCCGTGGTGACGGCGGTCGTCCTGTACGTGCTGCGCATGTTCGCCATCACCGGTTTTTATCATCGCTATTTTTCGCATTGCGCGTTTCGCACCTCGCGCGCGGCGCAGTTTGTGTTTGCGTTGATCGGTGCAACCGGCGTGCAGCGCGGCGCGTTGTGGTGGGCGTCGCAGCACCGGCATCACCACTTGCACTCGGATCGGCACGAGGATGCGCACTCCGCACATCAGCACGGCTTTTTGTGGAGCCACATGGGCTGGTTCATGGCGCGCGAAAACTTTGCCACGCGCCGCGAGTTGATCGAGCCGCTGTATCACTACCCGGAACTACGTTTTCTCGACCGCTACGATGCGCTGGTGCCGTTTTTGCTGGGCGTAGTGCTGTTCGCCGCCGGTGAAACGCTGGCGGCGCACGCGCCGCAACTGAACACCAATGGCCCGCAGTTGCTGGTGTGGGGATTTTTTATTTCTACTGTCGCGCTGTATCACGCCACCTTCACCATCAACTCACTGGCGCATCGCTATGGCCGCCGGCGCTACGCCACGCGCGACGATTCGCGCAACAACCCGTGGTTGGCGTTGCTGACCTTGGGGGAGGGCTGGCATAACAATCATCACCATTACCCCGGCGCGGCGCGCCAAGGCTTTTACTGGTGGGAAATCGATTTGACGTACTACGGTCTCAAGGTACTGGCGGCGTTGGGCATCATCTGGGACTTGAAAGAGGTGCCGCATGCCATGCGCGAGGCCCGCCGCGTGCGAGGGCGCTCGGCATGAAAATCGCCATCATCGGCAGCGGCATCGCGGGCAACGTCGTCGCGCATCATTTGCACCGTGACCACGACATCAC
Source organism: Betaproteobacteria bacterium (assembly GCA_016868015.1). Lineage (GTDB taxonomy): Bacteria > Pseudomonadota > Gammaproteobacteria > Burkholderiales > SG8-41 > UBA5216. The sequence goes on along the minus strand of VGIF01000169.1, from coordinate 8,154 downwards.
GGTATTCGAAAGCGCCGGCCACGTTGGCGGCCATACCCACACACACGCGGTGCAGCTTGATGACGAGCGCCATGAAATCGACACCGGCTTTATCGTGTTCAACGACTGGACCTATCCGAATTTCATCGCGCTGCTCAAAGAGCTCGGCGTGCCTTCGCAGCCTTCCTCGATGAGCTTTAGTGTGCGCAACGAACACATAGGCCTTGAATACAACGGCAGCACGTTGAACACCTTGTTCGCGCAAAGGCGCAATCTCGCGCGGCCGTCGTTTTACCGCTTGCTGCGTGACATCGTCCGCTTTAATCGAGAGGCTACGCAAGTATTTGATTTAATTGAAGAAATTTCACTGGGCGATTTTTTGTGCCGTGGCCATTATGGGCGCGCCTTTATCGATAACTATCTGATCCCGATGGGTGCCGCGATCTGGTCCACTGATCCGGCGCGCATGCTCGAGTTTCCAGCGCGGTTTTTTGTGCGCTTTTTCCACAATCACGGCATGTTGTCGGTGAATGAACGCCCGCAGTGGCGCGCGATCCGCGGCGGCTCGGCGCGCTACGTCGAAAAACTGATCGCGCCGTATCGCGACTGCATACGCCTAAACACGCCGGTGGCGAGCGTGCGCCGCTTGCCGGATCGCGTGCTGATCAAAACGCGCGAGGCCGAAGCCGAAGCGTTCGACCAGGTGTTTATCGCGTGCCACTCGGATCAGGCGCTCGCCATGCTGACCGATGCCGGTGCGATGGAGCGCGAAGTGCTCGGCGCCATCGCCTATCAGCGCAACGAAGCGGTGCTGCACACCGATACCGCCTTGTTGCCGCGCGCGCGCCGCGCCTGGGCGGCATGGAACTACCACGTCGGTCCTGACCGGGGCGCCGCCACGCTCACCTACAACATGAATATTTTGCAGACGCTGAAATCACGGCACACTTTTTGCGTGACATTAAATCGTAGCGCCGACATCGCGCCTGCCAAAATCATCAAGCGCCTAACCTACGAACATCCGCTGTATACCCCGGCGGCGGTGGCCGCACAGCAGCGGCAGCACAAAATCAATGGCGTAAATCGCACCTTTTACTGCGGCGCGTACTGGCGTAACGGCTTTCACGAAGACGGTGTCGTCAGCGCGCTCAACGCACTTAAACATTTCGAGCAGGCCCGGCATGCACAGCGCCATTTACCGCGGGTGGCTTAGGCACCGGCGCTTTGCGCCGAGCGCCCACGCGTTTCGCTACCCGTTATTCATGATGTATCTCGATCTGGCCGAACTCGACCAGGTATTTCGCGGGCGCTGGCTGTGGTCGGCGCGGCGCGCGGCGCTGGCGCGGTTCGACCGTGCCGATCACTTGGGCGACCCAAACGTACCGCTCGATCACGCGGTGCGCGATCTGATTGCGCGCGAAAGCGGGCGCCGGCCCAGCGGCCCAATACGCTTGCTGACGCATCTTCGCTACTTCGGTTACGGCTTTAACCCCGTGAGTTTTTATTTTTGCTTCGATGCCACGGGCACCACAGTCGAATGCATCGTGGCGGAAGTCAACAACACACCGTGGGGCGAGCGTCATTGTTATGTGTTGCGCGACCCTTTGCGTGGCGTGGCGGGCCACTACCAAACCTACGACAGCATAAAGGTGTTTCACGTCTCGCCGTTTATGCCGATGGCGCTCAACTATACCTGGGGGTTTTCCATGCCGGGCGATGTCTTGAATGTACACATGAGCCTGCGCGCGCAAGATGATGCCCCGAAGGTGTTCGACGCCACGCTGCGGCTGCAACGCGAGCCCGTTACCGGCACGAACCTGGCGCGGGTGTTGCTGCGCTTCCCGCTGATGAGTGCGCAAGTCATCGCCGCCATACATTGGCAAGCGCTCAGGCTGTGGGTGAAGCGCGTGCCGCTTTATACCCATCCCGGCAAGCCGCCGCGCGGCAAAGCGGCCCCAGGCGCAAACGCAAACACCACACCGGAGAAACACGCATGACTACACCAGCCAGTGAAACCGTGAGCCTGTGCCCCGCGGCAACCAGGGGCGGCTTCCTCGACGCCATGGCCCGGCGCGCGGTGAATCGGCAACTGTCGCGCCTGGGCGCAGGCGCCCTGACATTACGCGAAGGCGCGCTGGCCGAGCGTTATGGCGACGCGAACACGCAGCACTCGTGCGGCGCGACCGTGCACGTGCTCGATGCGCGCTTTTACAGTGAAATCGCGTTTGGCGGCTCCATCGGCGCCGGCGAAGCCTATATGCAAGGGTACTGGCAAGCCGACGATCTCACCAAGGTGATGCGCGTCATGCTGCAAAATCGTGGCGTGCTCGATGGCCTGGAAACGGGTTGGGCGCGGCTGTCAACGCCCGCGCAAAAAGCGCTGCACTGGCTCGCGCGCAACACGCGCGGCGGCAGCCGCCGCAACATCGCCGCGCATTACGACTTGGGCAACGATTTTTTTCGACTGTTTCTCGACCCCACGATGATGTACTCGGCGGCGATTTTCGAGCGCGCGGACATGACGCTGGAGCAAGCCTCGGTTGCCAAGCTAGATCGCATTTGCCGAAAACTCGATCTAAGACCCGGCGAGCGGATCATTGAAATCGGCAGCGGCTGGGGCGGTTTTGCCCTGCACGCGGCGCGTCACTACGGCTGCCACGTGACCACCACTACGATTTCGCCCAGCCAATATGCCCTGGCACGCGAACGCATCGATGCCGCGGGTCTGAACGCGCGCATCGAGTTGTTGCTCAAGGATTACCGCGATCTCACCGGTCAGTACGACAAATTGGTATCGATCGAAATGATCGAAGCGGTGGGGCACCAGTATTACGAAACGTTTTTCCGCAAGTGCGGCGACTTGCTCAAACCCGAAGGCAGCATGCTGCTGCAAGCGATCACCATCGCTGATCAGCGTTACGAAGTGGCGAAGCGCTCTGTGGATTTCATCCAGCGTTACATCTTCCCCGGCAGTTGCATCCCCTCAGTGACGGCGATCAGTCAAGCCGTGGCGCGCGCCAGCGACATGCGCTTGACGCACCTTGAAGACATCGGGCCGCACTACGCGCTGACTTTGCGGCGATGGCGCGAGAATTTTCATCGCAACCTCGCCGAAGTGCGCGCGCAAGGCTATCCCGAAAGCTTCATCCGCATGTGGGAGTTTTACCTGTGCTACTGCGAAGCGGGCTTCATGGAGCGCGTAATTGGCGACGTGCAAATGCTGCTGGTCAAGCCGCTGGCGCGCTGCGCGCCACCCCTGCCTGCCATCAGCGGACCGAGTTATGCGCCTGCCTGAAATAGTCCGTCTGCTGCTGCTTACGCGCGCTGCCGTGCCACGTTGGTGTGGGAGCGAAACACTACATCCGCAATGGATTAGTCAGCCTTCGCCCCCGACGCCTTGACCGCGACGCCGAAGCGCAGTGTTTCCTTTTTCACCAGGGCCGCCGCCGCTTCCGCGGTGCCGCCACTGGTGTCGAACCCCTGATCGGCAAAGCGCCTGACCACGTCGGGCAACTGCGCGATGCGCGAGAATTCCGTGGCGAGTTTATTGACGACGGGCCGGGGCGTGCCCGCCGGCACCACCACGCCGATCCAGTTGCCCATGACGAATGTCTTGTAACCCTGCTCGATGAACGTCGGCAGATCCGGCTGCAGCGGATGGCGCTTGTCCGTCATCATGCCTATCGCGCGCAGCTTGCCCGAACGCACGCCGGCCAGCACGAGACCAATGTCGTTGGCGTGAACCTGCACTTGTCCGGCCAGCAGGTCGACCAGCGCCGGGCCGCCCCCTTTGTACGGCACATGGGTCATGTCGATCCCGGCAGCCTGCTTGAACATCTCCATCGACAGATGACTGATCACGCCGATCCCGCCTGAGGCGTAGGCGGCGCGGTTGCTTTTGGCCCAGGTGACAAGTTCCGGCACGCTCTTCACCGGCACGCCGGCATTAACCACCATCATCAGCGGCGCCGAACCCAGAATGGCAACCGTCGCAAGATCACGCTCGAGACTGTAGTTGAGTTTCTGGTAGAGCGTCTGCCCTATGGCGTGCGCGGTGCTGATGCTCAGCATGGTGTAGCCATCGGGCGCGGAGCGCGCGACCAATTCGGCGCCGACGTTGCCGCCCGCGCCCGGACGATTGTCGACGATCACCGGTTGCCCCCACGCCTCGGACAGCTTCTGGCAAAAAACCCGCCCGACGACATCGTTCAACCCCCCCGGTCCGAATGCCACCACGTAGCGGATGGGGCGGTCGGGGTAGGCGGCAGCCACGGTTGAAAGGCTGAATAGCGCCGCCACCAGCATCACCGCGTTGCAAACCATCGTTGGAATCCGGAAACTTCCTTTCATTGGAATCAGCCTGTCAATATTCGATCACGTTATACGCGTGACAACTCCACTGCGTACCGTCTCACCTGTCGCTCCCCCGCCCACCTATACATCCATCCCAAAGTGCAACCGCCGATACGGAATACTGATCACGTTACGCGAAATGCGCAGGTCGATCACCATCGGACCATTGCCGGCGAGAAATTCGTCAATCGCTTTGGAAAACTCCTCTATCGTGCGTGCAATGCTGCCGCGGCAGCCGAAGTTGCGACCCAGCCCGGCAAAGTCCGGCGAAGGCACGAATGACAGTTGCGGATTCCGCTCATGCGCCCGCAGTTTGTGGAACTCCGCGCCGTAGGCTTCGTCGTTCACCACCACGTAGAGGAACTTGAGCCCAAGGCGCGCCACCGTGTCCAGTTCCTGAATATTCTGCAAGGCGCTGCCGTCGCCCTCCACGCACACCATGGGGCCGGGCGCGCCGACCGCCGCGCCGACGGCAGTGGACAGTGCCTGCCCGATGCAGCCGAACGCCGTGCAGAAAATCTGCAGCCCGCGTCGCCGCTTCATCAGCATCACGCGGAACGAGCACGCGTGTGCATTGCCGGACGACACCAGGTTGATCTCCGGCGGCAGCTTTTCATCGAGCAATGTAATGGCCTCACGCGGGTCCACCGTGCCGTCTTCGATTTCGTATTCCGCCGGATCGCGCCCGGCGCCGGCAATCATGCGGCGCACTTCGGCCGTGTGGTAGCCGCGGTTGCTGCTCTCCTTGCCCAGCAGCGCCAGCAATTCCTCCAGCGTTGCCGTGGCGTCGCCCTGCACATAACAATCGGCGCCGTTGGCGTTGCCCATCAGCTTGTGTGATTCGATGTCGATGTGCACAAAGCGCGCCTTGGGATAGGCGGTGCCGCCGGCAATGGTGTGGGTCGAAAGGCGGGCGCCAACGGCAATCACGCAATCGGCCTCCTCGAACAGTTGCAGCACCTCGCGCGCGGCAAACAGGCCGGACACGCCCACGTAATACTCCGCATCCGCCAGCGTGCCCTTGGCCACCAGCGTGGTCGCCAACAGGGCACCGGTGCGTTGCGACAACTGCAGGGCCGCGGCCTGCGCCGCCAGCGTCATGGCGCCGCGCCCCAGCAGAATGACCGGCTTCTTGCTGTTGCGGATGATGTCCGCCGCCGTGCGCACGCGATCCAGCGCGGGACGGATCGCGTGCTGCCCTGAAAACAGCTCGGTCGACGGCCGGTAGTCGTCGCCTTCTGCATCGCAGTCCTTATTCTGCAGGTCGATCGGGCAGCACAGCACGATGGGCCGCGACTCGCGTCGGGCACGGTAAAACGCATCGCGCACCGCCTCCTCGGCATACGACGGCGTCTGCACCTCGATGTAACCGCATTCGGCGGCAGTCACCAGTGCGTCCTGGTTCAGGTATTGCACGTTGAACTCGTTGTTGGCCGCCGTCTTGCTGGTGTAGACCACCAGCGGCGTGTGCGAACGCGCGGCCACCAACAGCGAGGTCGTCATCCGCGCCAGCCCTGGCCCTTGCGTGGAGCTGGCCACGCCGATCTTGCCGGTGGCCATGTAATAGCCCTCCGCCATGGTGACGGCACAGCCCTCGTCGCGCGTATCGATAATTTTCAGATCCTTGTTCTCCGCCATGGCCGCCCACCAGGTCATCTGCCCGTCGCCGAGCAGGCCAAACAGGGTATCGGTGCCTTCCTTCATGAAGGCGTTTGCCATGGCTTGGTAGACTTTCATGGGGTTCCCTTAAGGTGAATTCGAATAGTTTGGCACGCCAGTTAGACTTGGTAATGAAACGACCATGTCATTTGCGTGTGGCCGAATAGATACTAAAGTATTTTTCGCGATAGTGTGCTTCAAGAAACGTCTCGGATCGTCTGCGCACGTCAAGGATTCAAATGCACCGCCCGTATTTGACCCTCCGGCGGAGTGCGCCTATATTCGATTCTCTTTAGTGCGGGATATCGAGAGGCAACGCGGTAACTCCGAAGCAGAAAGCACGTCGTAGGGTGGTGCAAGAGTCGCGTCCGGAACGACTTCAGACTAGCAGTGTTCGGCGAGGAGATGAAATCGGATGGGTCGCTCTGCCCGCTTTGTTCGCCTTCGATAGCGCGAAGTGGACAGCTCCCAGTTCGTCATAGCGCGCTTTCTTGTGGCGGACTAGGTTGCGCTCGCTTAAATTTCATTGATGTAGTAGCGCGCTCGCCCGCATCGCCCGCCACACCCGCCCCGGCGTCAGCGGCATGTCCAGTTGCTTGACCCCCAGCGGGCGCAGCGCGTCCGTCACCGCGGCGACCAGCACCGGGATGGAGGCGGTGCAGCCGGATTCGCCGACGCCCTTCACGCCGAGCGGGCTGATCTTGCTGGGCGTGGCGTGTTCCTCGCCGTGTATCTGCGGTATCAGGCCCGCGCGCGGCATGTAGTAGTCCATGAAGCTCGCGGTGAGTGATTGCCCGGTCTGCGGGTCATACACCACCTGCTCGCCGAACACCTGGCCTGCGCCCTGCAGCACGCCGCCGTGCAACTGCCCTTCGGCGACGGCGTGGTTGATGACGACGCCGATATCATCCACCGCGTAATACGACATTACCTGTGTCGCGCCGGTGTCGGCATCGACTTCGACTTCGGCGATGTGGCAACCGTTGGGATAGGTTGATTCAAAGCGGCCGGACGCCATGAAGCTAACGGTTTTTTCTTTCGCCAGTTCGCCGAGCTTCACGCTGCGGCCCGCGGCATCGGATTTGAATAACCCTTTGGCATAGCTGACCTGCGACGGCTCCACCTGCAGCGCCAGTGCCGCCAGCGCCTTGCCTTCGTCGATGAGCTTGTGCGCGGCGAGGTGGCACACGCTGCCGGCGCCGACCGTGCTGCGTGAGCCGCCGGTGCCGTTGCCCTTTAACGTGGTGCCGGGCGTGCACTGCACGATTTTCACTTGCGCCAGCGGGATCTCCAGTGCGTCGGCGACGATCTGCGCGAAGGTGGTTTCGTGGCCTTGCCCCTGCGACTTGGCGACGTTGTAGACGGTGACGGTGCCGCTCGCATCGAGTGCGATCTCGACTTCATCCACCGGTGCGTTGCCCAGCCCGGTGTTTTCGATCACGGTCGAAATGCCGATACCGCGCCATTTGCCGGCGCGCTTCGATTGCTCGCGCCGCGCGGCAAAGCCGCTCCAGTCGGCCACGCGCACGGCTTTTTCCAGCATACCGGGCAGGTCGGCAATTTCATAACTGCCGCCGCTGGGCGAGGTATACGGAAACGCCGCGGGTGGAATGAAGTTGCGCCGGCGCAGGTCCGCCGGGTCCATGCCGATTTCCGCCGCGGCCTGATTCACCAGGCACTCGACCGCGTAGGCGATGTCCGGCCGGCCCGCGCCACGATAGGAGGAGAGCGGCGTGGTGTTGGTCAGCGGAATGCGATACGTCGCGTAGAGCGCGGGGATGCGGTAGACGCCCGTCATGCAGTTGACGGTATTGCGATAGTGCCCTTGCGCGCCCGGCGACAAATAGGCGCCGAGGTCGATGAACCAGTCGAGGCGCATGGCCAGGAAGCGCCCGTCCTTGTCGAGCGCGAGCGCGCCCTGCGCGATCATGTTGCGCCCATGGGCGTCGGTGAGAAATCCTTCGGTGCGCGTGCTGGTCCACTTTACCGGCGCGCCGAGTTCCCTGGCCGCGAGCATCATCGCCACATATTCCGGATAGGCGCCGGAGCGCTGGCCGAAGCCACCGCCCACGTCGTTCGCTTCGAGCAGGATTTTCTCCTGCGGCACCTTGGTGTAGGCGGAAAGCTGCGCGCGCAGCGTGGTCACGCCCTACATCGGGCAGT
>VGIF01000168.1 GCA_016868015.1 Betaproteobacteria bacterium | reverse complement strand
TGATCAAGGGCTTGCTGTTTGCCGGCACCGAAGCGGTGGGCTCCACCACGGAGGAATACACCAAGTTCCTGCAGCGCGATACCGACCACTGGACCAAGTTACTCAAGCAAAGCGGCGCCACGCTTGGTAAACCCTAGCAGCCTTTCGGACTTAACCCTGCTAGCCGCCTGCTGCGGCTTGAACACCGCGGCAGGCGGCCGTCAGCTACGTGCGCTTAAGCCTGTTTAGGTGTGCCACTTAAACTCTTGCGGCTTGCGCCCCGCGTCGTGCTGCAGTTGTACGTTGACCAGAGCAGGCCCCTTGAACGCCATCGCTCCTTCCAGGGCGGCTTTGAGGTCTTTCGGGTCGGTGACGAAGTAGCCCTTGCCGCCGAACGCCTCCATCATCTTGTCGTAACGCGCACCGACGGTGAGATGGCCCGGCAGCGCTTCCAGCGGATTATCAGGCAGTTTCGCCGCGCCGCCGCCGATGCCGCCGTTGTTCAGCACCACGATCTTTACCGGCATCTTGTGGCGGCACACCGTTTCCATTTCCATGCCGGAGAAACCGATCGCCGAGTCGCCCGACACCGAAATCACCGGGCGGTCGGGATGCACCGCGCACGCCGCCATCACCAGGCCCATGCCCACGCCCATGGTGCCGTAGCTGCCGGCATCGAGCCGCGTGCGCGGGGCATTGTTGGGCATTTGCGTGCGGCCGATGTCCATGGTGTTGGCGCCCTCGCCGACGATAATGGCGTCTTTCGGCAGCCACGGTGTGATGTCGCGAAACGCTCGGTAGTAATTGGTCGGCGCGGATTCGTCGTCGATCATCGGCTGGATTTGCTTGGCGTTGGCGGCCGATTTTTGCGCAATCGCCTTGTGCCAATCGGTGTCTTTGGGATACATCCACTCGATGCTTTCCAACGACTTGTTCAACTGTCCCACAATCGCCTTGCCGTCGCCCACCAGCGCCACTTCCGCCGGCACGTTTTGGCTGATCGCTTCTGGCGAGATATCGAGCTGCACAATGCGCACGTCCTTGTTAAAGCGCGGCGGCAAACCAAAGTGCATGATCCAGTTTAGCCGCGCGCCCATCAGGAAAATCACGTCGGCTTGTTGTAAAGCGTGGCTGCGCGCTGCGCCCACCGACAGCGGATGGCTATCATCCATCACGCCCTTGCCCATGGGCGAGGCCAAAAACGGCAAGCCGGTGCGGTCGATGAATTTGCGCACTTCGCCTTCCGCGCCGGACCACGCCATGCCCTTGCCGACGATTACCAGCGGGCGCTTGGCTGACCGCAACACGTTGATTGCCTGATCGACGTATTCCTGGGGCGCGGCGATGCGCGGTGGATCGGCGCAGCGCTTGGGGTAACTCACCTCGCTCTCCTCGGCTTCGCCCAGAATGATGTCGTCCGGCATGTCGAGGTAAACCGCGCCGGGGCGGCCGTAAATCGAATTGCGCACCGCCATTTCGACATAAAACGGAATACGGCTGGGCGTTTCCACCGCGTGCGCGAATTTGCAAAACGGCGTGGCGATCAGTACTTGGCGCTCTTCCTGAAACGCGCCCAAACCATTTTGCCGCACCGGTGAAGCACCGCCGATCAAAATCATCGGCCAGCAGTTTTCCTTGGCGTTGGCGAGCCCCGCCAGCCCATGCACCACGCCCGGCCCCGACACCACCACGCACGCGCCGGGCCGCCCGGTCAAATAACCCACCGCGCCCGCGGCGTAAGAGGCCGCTTGTTCGTTGCGGCAGCCGTAATATTTGATGCCGGCCTTTTGCGCTTCGCGCGCAATCGGCTGCACCGGAAACCCGACGATGCCGAACATATACTCGACACCCTGATCCTTTAAAGCACGCGCCATAATTTGGGCGCCCGTTACCTTTGCCATAGTCAGTACTCCCTAGCTGAAAGAGTGGTGGGACGACATATCCAACGAAAAAACGGCACAACAAAATGCGGACAGAACATCCAAGTGCGGCACGGGTCACTATAATGCTTTTACGCGTTCGAATCCAGCAACGCGGGATTGGCCGCGGCGCACCGCGCAACTACCCGCGGCGCTGTACTCCACTCACTGCTTGGCGGGCGCCGGCGGCTTGGCGCGCAGCGCCGGCGTGGGCGGTTTTTGGGCTTTCTCGTAAAGCGGCAACACCCGCGGCAATTGCCTTTGAATTTCCTTGATGCGGTTGACGCCCGATGGATGAGTCGACAGCCATTGCGGCGGCGCGCCCTTGTTGGCGGCGCTCATCTTTTGCCACAGCGTGACGGCGGCGCGCGGGTCGTAGCCGGCGCGCGCGGCAATGTCCAGGCCGACCACATCGGCATCGATTTCGTCGCTGCGCGAATAGGTCAGCGAGAGCAGCCCGGCGCCGGCATTGATCAGCCCGTCGTACTGACCGCCGGTGACAATCGACAAACCCACCGCGCCGATTTTGGTCAACACGTTTTTGCCCGCCTGCTCGCGTGCATGCTCGCGCAGCGCGTGCGCGATTTCGTGCCCCATCACCATCGCCACCTCGTCATCGGTGAGTTGCAGTTGGCGCAAGATGCCGGTGAAAAACGCGATCTTGCCCCCGGGCATGCAAAACGCGTTGATTTGATTGGAGCCGATCAAAATCACCTCCCACTGCCAATCCTTGGCGCGCGGGTTAAAACGCTCGGCGTGCGGGATGATGCGATCGGCGATCGCGCGCAACCGGATGAGCTCCGGATTGGCGTCCGGCGCCAGCGCTTTTTTCGCCGCGACTTGCTGCTTCAGTTGCTGAAATTGCTGCGCCGCTTGTTTTTCGAGAGTCTGCGCGGGCACCAGATTGCGTAGCACCGAGGCCTTGCCGACTTGCACACCATCCGCCGGCTGCTGCGCCGTGGGCGGCGCGGCGGCTTTATCGTGGTAGACGCCTTTGGGCGTCTCCCGCGACATTTCCGGCGAGCACGCACTTAAGGCCCCCGCGAGCCCCGCAATGAAAAGTAAACCGCACCATCTTTTATCGCGCATCCGCAGTCCTTTCACACACCCTTCATTCGCACCCTCACGACAACGCTGCGACAGCGACAACCTAACGCCAGTTAACTCGCAACGTGAAACATTTTGGCTGATTGCCAAGGTATATTGTATAAGTATTTGATTTTATTGATATTTTTAAATTGGGTGGTACGCAGCACCGCGCGTTTCATCAGCAGCGGCCAGAGCATGGCGGGATCGTGCTCGAACAGCGTGGCTTCATCGGCGGGCAGCAAGTGCCAGCCCTGGTGCTCGATTTCACCGCGCAATTGGCGAGGCGCCCAGCCGGCGTGGCCGGCGTAAACGCGCACCGCGGTGAGAAGCTTCGGTTCACCCAGTGCGCGCTCCACCCAATCGGCATCGCTCACCAGATATACATTGCGCAAAACCGGCACCGACGCCGGTGGGCGCTTGGCGGCGCGCAATAAAAACAACAGCCCATCAGGCTGCAGCGGGCCGCCGGCATAAAGCGGCTGCGGCAGCGCCGCGAGATTTTTGTGTTGGGGAAACGCTGCGCGCAGCGTGGTCTCGGTGGGCCGATTCAGAATCACGCCGAGCGAACCACCGTCGCGCCCCTGCGTCACCAAGATGACACTGCGACGAAAATTTGGATCGTTTAATGTTTGCTGCGCGACCAGAAACGCACCGTTGGCGAGCTCCTGCGCGCAAGCGCCGTGCGCCGCCAGCATCGCCGCCACGATGCCCAGCAAACGCTTCATACCGATTTAACCGCCCGCGATTAAGTCGTCACTGCGCAGCCCGCGACGGTCGCCTTGGGCTTTTCGATGATCTGCGGAATCTGCGCATCGTTTTTCACAGCCGTCATTTCGGCGAGGATGGCAATGGCGATTTCCGGCGGCGTTTTGGCGCCGAGCTTCAACCCCACCGGGCCGTGCAGACGGTCGATTTCCGCGGCGGACAGGTCGAACTCGGCCAAGCGCTTGCGGCGCGATTCGTTGTTTTTACGCGAACCGATCGCGCCTACGTAAAACGCCGGCGACTTTAAAGCCTCGATCAACGCCAAGTCGTCCAGTTTGGGGTCGTGGGTCAAGGTTACCACCGCGCTGTGGCCGTCGAGGTTAAGCTCGCTGACTACATCGTCCGGCATGCCGCGCTTTAACTCGGTGCCCGGCACATCCCAGCCCTCGGTGTATTCCTCGCGCGGGTCGCATACGATCACGTTGTAGTCGAGCGCTTGGCCCATTTGCGCCAGATACTTCGACAACTGCCCGGCGCCGATGATCAGCAAACGCCAGCGCGGCCCGTGGATGGTGACAAACTTCTCGCCATCAAACGTCAGTTGATCGGCATTCACCGCGGGCTCGATGCTGGCGCGGCCGGTTTTCATGTTCAGCGTGCGCTTGACCAGCTCGTGACGCTCGACATGCGCCAGCAATTGATCAATGCCGCTGTCGGCGCTCAACGGCTCGAGCACCAGCTCCAGCGTGCCGCCGCAGGGCAGACCAAAACGCGTCGCTTCCTCGGCGGAGACGCCGTATTGCGTGGTCGCCGGTTTGTCCTGCACCAGTTCGCGGTTACGCACCCTGAGAATCATGTCGTCTTCCACGCAGCCGCCCGACACCGACCCCACCACCATGCCATCGTCGCGAATCGCGGTTAACGCGCCAATCGGCCGCGGCGCGCTGCCCCAGGTTTTGACCACCGTGGCCATCACCACGCGATGTCCGGACTTTACCCACTCGGCTGCCGACTTCAACACTTGCAGGTCTACGCTGTCCATAAAATATCCTTTAAAATCAATATGTTACGTTACACGCTATATTCCATTATACCGTACGGCCGGGCGCTGTATTGCGTGTTGTGCGGACAACGCGCGATGGTCGCGGCAACTGCGCAAAAACTTTTCTCCAGCGCTCGGATTCGGCTCTCATCACGGCGGCGAATTCCTGCGGCGAACTGGGCGCGGGGTTCAGGCCCTGGCTGCGCGTGTTGCGCGAAACCTCAGCATCGCCCAAGGCGTCGCGCAATTCTTTGTTCAACCGCGCAATGATCGGCGGCGGCGTGCCCGCTGGCACCACCACGCCAAACCAAAATGTCACGTCGTAATTTTTGACCCCCCCTTCTTGCATGGTCGGCACTTCGGGCAGGCTGGGGTCGCGCTGCGCACTGGTGACCGCCAGCGCACGCAAGCGCGCACGCTGGCTCACTGCGGCGGTGGGGCTCACAAATCCGGCCGCCAGATCGCCGCCGATCACCGTTGTCAGAATATCCGTCGCGCCCTTAAACGGCACGTGGCTTAAACGCAGCCCGCTCAGATGTTCGAACATTTGTCCCGACAAGTGCCCGGCCGAGCCCATGCCCTGCGACCCGAACTGCAGGTGCCCCGGTTTGTCCTTGGCAAGCGCCATGAACTGCGCCAGATTCGCCAGCGGCGAATCCTGGCGCACGATCAACACATTGCAAAAAGTGAAGGTGCGCCCCACCGGAGTGAATGATGTAACCGGGTCATACGGCAGTTTTTTGTCGAGGATCGGCGCAATGATCATCGCGCCGGGGTTGGACCACAGCAGCGTATAGCCGTCGGCGGGCGCGCGCGCGGCAATTTGCCCGGCAATGCTGCCGCCGGCGCCGCCGCGGTTTTCCACCACGATGTTCGCGCCCAGCGGCTCGCTCATGCGCTGCGCCATCAAACGCGCCGCGGCGTCGGAGTTGCCGCCGGGCGGGAACCCGACGATCAGGCGTATCGGTTTGTAGGGGTAAGCGCGCTGCGCTTGCGCCAACACCGTGGCGCTGCCCAGCAGCAAGACCGCGGCAACGGCGGCCATCGATGCTCGATTCGACATGCTGCGTTCCTCCACTTAAACATGATTGGCGTTGCAAGCCGCGCACGCCGGGGGCAGCGCTTCGCCGGCGCGAAACGCGCTGATACCGCAAACGCGGCGATGCCCATCGGCGCATTATGGCACGCGCTGTGAGTTGTTGCGCGCGCTCATCGGCTACGTTAGCATGCCCTGGCAAAATCGCCGTGTGTCACGCCACTCTCAAAAAGAACCGTCCGCTGGAGCAATCATGACTATCCCCGTTTCTCTTACCGTGAACGGCAAAGCCGTTGGCGTGGACATCGATCCGCGCACCTTGCTCTCTCAATTGCTGCGCGACCATTTGCATCTCACCGGCACGCACATCGGCTGCGACACCGGCCAGTGCGGCGCGTGCACCGTGCATGTCGATGGCCGCGCGGTGAAGGCCTGCAACATCTTCGCCGCGCAAGTTGACGGCGCCGCCGTCACCACCATTGAAGGCATTGGCGGCGCCAACGGTGCGTTGCACCCGATGCAAGCCGCGTTTCGCGAACATCACGGGCTGCAATGCGGGTTTTGCACGCCGGGCATGATCATGAATGCGATTGAACTGGTGCAAAAACACCCGAACCCCAGCGAAGACACCGTGCGCGCCGAACTCGACGGCAATCTGTGCCGCTGCACCGGTTACCACAACATCGTCAAAGCGGTGATCGCCGGCGCCGCCAACATGAAAGGCTGACATCATGAACGCACCCTATATCGGCCAAAGCATCAAACGCACCGAAGACCAGCGTTTTATCACCGGTGGCGGCACCTACACTGACGACGTCAATGTCGTAGGCCAAACCTACGCCTACTTTTTGCGTTCGCCGCACGCACACGCCAAAATTCGTGGCATTAATTTCGCCAAAGCCAAAGCCGCGGCCGGCGTGGTCGGTATTTACACCGGCGAGGATTTGACCGCTGCCAAAGTCGGTGGCCTGCCCTGTGGCTGGTTAATCACCTCGGTTGACGGCCAGCCGATGAAAGAGCCGCCGCATCCGCTGCTGGCGCAAGGCAAGGTGCGCCACGTCGGCGATCAAGTCGCGGTGGTGATCGCGGAGTCGCTCCATCAAGCCAAAGACGCCGCGGAATTGATCGAAGTCGATTACGAAATGCTGCCCGCGGTGGTTAACGCGGCAGATGCGCGTAAACCCGGCGTGCCATTGGTGCATGACGACGTGCCTCATAACACTTGCTACACCTGGGCGATCGGGGCCAAGGATGTCGTCGACAAGGCCTTCGCCAGCGCGAGCCACGTCACCACGCTGGAGTTCAACAACAATCGCTTGATCCCCAACGCCATCGAGCCGCGCGCAGCGCTGGCGCAGTACTCGCGCGGCGATGAAGCGTACACGCTGCACGTCGCCAATCAAAACCCGCACGTCGAGCGGCTGCTGATGACGGCGTTTGTATTGGGCTTGCCGGAGCACAAAGTGCGCGTGATCGCGCCCGATGTCGGCGGCGGTTTCGGCTCCAAAATCTTTTTGTATGCCGAAGAAACCGTTATCACCTGGGCGTCCAAGCAAGTGAATCGCCCGATCAAATGGACCGCGGAGCGCAGCGAATCGTTCGTCACCGACGCGCATGGCCGCGACCATGTCACCAAAGCCGAACTCGCCATGGACAAAAGCGGCAAGTTCCTGGCGATGCGCGTGCACACCACCGCCAACCTCGGCGCGTATTTGTCGACGTTTGCTTCCTCGGTGCCGACCATCCTCTATGCCACGCTGCTGGCTGGGCAATACACCACGCCGGCGATTTATTGCGAAGTGACCGCGGTGTTCACCAACACCGTGCCGGTGGATGCTTATCGCGGCGCGGGCCGGCCCGAAGCCACTTACGTCATTGAGCGCCTGGTGGAAACCGCGGCGCGCGAAATGAAACTCGCACCCGCGGAGATACGCAAACGCAACTTCATCACCCAGTTCCCGTATCAGACGCCGGTGGCGCTGTGTTACGACACCGGCAACTATGGCGCCACGCTCGAGGCGGCGATGAAACTCGCCGATGCCGCCGGCTTTGAAGCGCGCCGCAAACAAGCGGCCGATCGCGGCAAGCTGCGCGGGCTGGGCTACTCGACCTACATCGAAGCTTGCGGCCTCGCGCCGTCGAATATCGCAGGCTCGTTGGGCGCGCGCGCCGGGCTTTACGAAGCGGGCGAAGTGCGCTTTCACCCCACCGGCAGCGTGAGTGTGTTCACCGGCTCGCACAGCCACGGCCAGGGCCATGAAACGACGTTTGCGCAAGTGGTCGCCGATAAACTTGGCATTCCCATCGAAAACATCACCATCGTGCACGGCGACACCGGACGCATACCGTTCGGCATGGGCACCTATGGTTCGCGCTCGATCGCGGTGGGCGGTGCGGCGATTGTGAAGGCCATCGACAAAATCATCGACAAGGGCAAAAAAATCGCCGCGCATTTGCTGGAGGCCTCGGCGGATGACATTACCTTCAAAGACGGCGTGTTCAGCGTTGCCGGGAGCGATAAGAAAAAAACCATCGCCGAAGTGGCATTCGCCTCCTATGTGCCGCACAACTACCCGCTCGACAAACTCGAGCCGGGCTTGAACGAAACCGCGTTTTACGACCCGCCCAATTTCACCTACCCGGCGGGCAGCCACATTTGCGAAGTGGAAATCGATGGCGATACCGGCGCCACCAAAATCGTCAGCTTCACCGCGGTGGACGATTTCGGCAATGTGATCAACCCGATGATCGTCGAGGGCCAGGTGCACGGCGGGCTCGCGCAAGGCATCGGCCAGGCGCTGCTCGAAGGCTGCGCCTATGACGCCGAGTCCGGCCAGCTCATCACCGGCAGCTACATGGATTACGCCATGCCGCGCGCCGACGATGTGCCCTCGTTCAAGGTCGATACCAAGGTTACCGCGTGCACGCATAATGCGTTGGGGGTTAAAGGCTGCGGCGAAGCTGGCGCCATCGGCGCGCCGGCGGCAGTGATCAACGCGATTACCGATGCGCTGGGGGTGAAAGACATCGCGATGCCGGCCACGGCGGAACGGGTGTGGCGCGCGATGAACACTAAAAGTAAGAAAGCCAAATAACGGAGACCGCCATGCATGCATTCGATTTCCAACGCCCCGCCACGTTGAAGGATGCGGCGGCGTTTTTGAAAAAAAACGAAACCGCGCGCGTGTTGGGCGGCGGGCAAAGCCTGATTCCCACGCTCAAAATGCGGCTCGCGCAAACGCCGGCGCTGGTGGATGTTACGCGGCTTGAGGAGTTGCGAGCGGTCAAGCTCGAAGCCGCGGTGTTGACCGTGGGCGCGGGTTTGCGCCACAGCGAAGTCGCCACGCACAAGGATGTGCTAATCGGCGTGCCGGCGCTCGCGCGCGTCGCCGCGGGCATCGGCGACAGGCAAGTACGCAACATGGGCACGTTGGGCGGCTCGCTCGCCAACAACGACCCCGCCGCGGATTATCCCGCCGCGGTGCTGGGCCTGGGTGCCACCATCCACACCAATCGGCGTTCGCTTGCCGCCGATAAATTTTTTACCGGCCTCTATGAAACCGCTTTGAAACCCGGCGAGATCATCACCTCGGTGGAGTTTCCGCTACCCAAGCGCGCGGCGTACGTAAAATTCAAACAACCGGCATCGCGCTTTGCGTTGGTTGGCGTGTTCGTCAGCGAAGGCGCGGGCCATGTGCGCGTGGCGGTTACCGGCGCGGGCAACGCCGGTGTTTTTCGCATGAAAGACATGGAGAAAAAACTCGCCGAAAAATTCGCGATGGAGTCGATTGCCAAATCTAAAATCGCCACGGATAAATTGCTAAGCGACATTCACGCCAGCGGCGAGTATCGCGCGCACTTGATCGGGGTCTTGGCGCAGCGCGCGGTGGCGGCGGCGATCGCTGGAAAATATCAATAAAGGAAGCGCTGAATAAGTCCCCGATTGCTCTGTAAACGCGAATTCCAGTGGTACGTTCTGATTGGGAGGACGTATTCGCGAGCCACGAGGCAAGACATGAAACAAATGACGCTGGCAGCAGTGAGCGGATTTGAAAAGCACAGCCGCGCCACGCGCAAGGCGTCGTTCCTGGCACGCATGGAAACGCTGGTGCCGTGGAGCGAGTTCTGCGCGTTGATCGAACCGCATTACCCGAAGACAGGCGCGGGCCGCCCGCCGATCGGCATCGAACGCATGCTGCGCATGTATCT
>VGIF01000167.1 GCA_016868015.1 Betaproteobacteria bacterium | reverse complement strand
TCCAACACATCAAGCCCGACGGCGTCGCGTACATCACGCTTAACAATCCGGCGAAAGCCAATATCCTTGATAAGCAGACGTCGGATGATATTTCGCAGGCGTGGATCGACATGTGGGAAGACCGCTCGATCCGCTGCGCGATCCTTACCGGCACCGGGCACACGCATTTTTGCGGCGGGCACAACCTCGCGCCGCGCAAAGACATCACGCCCGAAGAGCGCGAGTTTTTGCGCACGCAGCGGATATTTTGGCCGCTCGCCGGCTCCGTGCACGGGCAAAAAACCGGCGTCGATGGCCGCATGGGCGACCATTATCCGCGCGTGTGGAAGCCGGTGATCGCCGCGGTCAACGGCTGGGCGGCGGGCGCGGGGCTCTACATTTTGTTGTCCTCGACCGACATCCGCATCGCCAGCGCCGAGCACGCGCGTTTTAAATTCGCGTTATTAACCCAGGGTTGGCTCGGCCATGGGCCGGGGGCAAGCCTGCTCGCCAAGCAACTGCGTTATATCGATGCCATGAAAATTTTGCTGACCGATGAGCCCTTCGATGCGCAAGAAGCACTGCGCATCGGCCTGATCAACGAAGTGGTGCCGCACGCGCAGTTGATGGATCGCGCCGAGAAGATGGCGCGCCACATCTGCACGCTGCCGCCGGTGGCGGTGCGCATGATGAAGGAGTTCGTGGTGCGCTTTGGCGACCTGCCCACCGATCAGGCGTGGCATGTACAAAACCTCATCAACTCGCTGCTCATCCAAACCACCACCGACGGCGAAGAAGGCCGCCAGGCGTTTAACGAAAAGCGCAAGCCCCAATTCGACGGCCGCCTGCGCCAACGCGGCGATGCCTGGCCGGATTTTTCCGAAGAGGATGCCCAGCGCCTGGATGAGGCTTATCGCAGCGGGGAGTTTTGACCTTGCCTCCACGGCATATTTCGTAAGTATCTGATTTAATTGAATATTTTTATTCTAGCATCCCATCAGCCGATTACGCCGCTGGCGCGCAATGCGGCAATCCGTGCTGGCGATAAGCCCAGCACGTTTCTCAGTACCGCATCCGTATGTTCGCCCAGCGCCGGCGCCGGGCCGCTGACGCGGCCAAAACTCGCGCGCCAGGGTAAGCCGGGTAAAACGCCCGTGCCGTGTTGCTCCCAGAAGTTGCGCGCGGCGAGATGGGCGCTACTCACCAAATCCGCCGAGCGCGCCAACGCGGCCGCCGGTATACCTGCATCCACCAGGCTGCGCGCGGCGTTCGCCGCCGCTTGCGGCGCGGCCCACGCCGCGAGCGCCGCGTCGATGGCGCGCGCCGCGCCGCGGCGCTGATCAAGATCGAACACCGCCATCGTCGACAAGCCCGGCACGATGCCGCACAAGGCGCGCCACTGCGCCTGGTTACACACCGCGAGGCTCAGCCAATCATCCTCACCCGCGCAGCGCCACGCGCCGTGCGGCGCGTCGTGCGCCGAGGCGTTGCCCATCGGTTGCGGCGGGGCATCACATTGCGCGGCAAGCAGCGGCTCGGCCATGGTCCACAACATCGCCTCGATCATCGAAAAATCAACGCGTGCGACGCCGCCCTCGCGCTGGCGCTGCCACAGCGCGGCGGCCGCGATAAAGGCGAGCATCAGCGCGCACATCGGATCCAGCCACGCAAACCCCACGCGCGGCGCTTTCCCCGGATGGCGGTTAAGCCCGGCGAAGCCTGCGTAGCATTGCAACAGCGTGCCATAGGCCACCGCGTGCGCGCCTGGGCCGCTGCGGCCCATGCCCGAGGCGGAGATATAAATCAGGCCGGGGTTGAGCGCTTTGAGCGCGTCCGCGCCCAGCCCCAATCGATCCATCACACCGGTCGCGAAATTTTCGATGAGCAGGTCGCATTGGGCCGCCAGCGCGCGCGCCAACTCGACCGCCTCGGGTTTTTTAAGATCGAGCACGATGGCTTTCTTTGCCTGGCCCAACACCGTGTGCAGCGCCGAGCCGCGCCCCGGGTCGCCCTTGCCCGGCGCTTCGACCTTGATCACCTCCGCACCCATGGCGGCCAGGTAGCGCGTGGCCGTCGGGCCCGCGATCACCCAACTGAAATCAAGCACGCGGATGCCCGACAACGGCAGCGCGCCCGCCCCCGCGCGCGGCTTTGCGCCGGCCGCGGCACTGATGTGAAGCCCAAACGGCGCACCCGGCGCCTGCACGGTTTTGCCGTTCAGGTGAAGCGCGCGGTAATAACGCCGATGCCGCATTTGCGGCGTATCCAGATGTTCGCTCACTTCGCGCAGCGGAAAGCTCGGCACATGCGCGGCTTGCGCGGTGTCGGCGATCCATTGCTTGTCGTGTTGGCGGCTCCACTGCGACATCAACGCGTGCAGCGCATCCCAGTTCTTAACGCGATTGGCCTTGGGCACAAAGCGCGCATCGGCGCCCCAGTCGGGCGAGCCCATCGCGGTGAGCCACGACGACCATTGTTTTTCCTCGCGCGGCGAGATCGCGGTGTAGCCGTCGCTTGCCGGCAAAATGGTTACCGTGGCGCCGTTGCCGTCGGCCACGCGTTTGCGTTCCCAACTCTTTGCGCTGAGCCCCGCGCGCGTAAGTTCCGTCATCGCCATCGTCGCCAGCGCTTCGTGCAGCGAGACATCGATCAGCGCACCGGGTTGATGGCCCAGCGCGGCATGCATGCCGGCGCACGCCGCCGCCAAGCCGCCGATAAACGCCGATTGTTCGCCCACCGCGCGCAACGGCGCCTCGGCAAGATCATCGACTTGGCCGGTCAACAAACGCGCGAGACCGCTGGCGTAGAACAGCGTGAGATCGCTGGCGGGTTCGGCTGTGCGCGGACCGGTTTCGCCGTAGGGTGAGAGCGTGACCAGGGCCGCGGCCGGGTTGATCCGCCGCAGCGCCTGCCGGCTGTACGGCCCAGCGGTTAGGTCAGGATGCGCGCCTTCGCGCACGATGAGTTGCGCGCTCGCCAACGCGGCCTGCGGATCCTGGGCGGCTGGCTTCGCGTGGTTCAAAAACGCCAGCAGCGGCGTGCCGCTATTGGCGCCGATACACGTCACTTGCGCGCCGACATCGGCCAGGATGCGCCCGCACACCGCGGCAGCCGCACCGGGCCCGATTTGCACGGCCTGAAACCCGCTCAACAGACGCATGCGCCGCTACCCCGGTGGATGGTTAATCACATATCGCACAAACGGATCGCGCGGCGTGAATTTGTCGTAAAGGCCGCGCGCGCGATAGTTGTTCTCCTTGGTGTGCCAATAAAGCCGCGACCAGCCGTGCGCTTTCATTTCGTCGACCAGCCACTGGATCAGCGCTTCGCCGATACCCTCGCCGCGTTCATCGGCATCGACATACAAATCCTGCAGGTAACACACGGGGGTTAGCGCGGCCGTGCTTTCTTGCAGCATGTAGTTGGCGATGCCCACCACGCCCATGCCCGGCGCTTCGGCCACGATCGCTTGCACGGGTGAAGCCGCTTCCAGGATGCGCTGCCAGGTGTAATCGGCCACCGCCGCATTGGGCTCGCGCTCGTAAAACTGGCAATACCCCGCCCACAGAATGCGCCAGCGCGCTTCATCACGCGCCTCGATTTTGCGTACCAGACAGGTCATATTCAACTCACAACCTCGTGCATCAAGGTGTGTTTTTTAAGCGCCGCTTCGTCCACCGTGATACCTAGCCCCGGCCCCGTTGGCACGTTGACGTGGCCATCCTTCACCACAAAATCCGTCAGCGGCACGATCGGATCGGGCCCCACGGTATTCAAACCAAAAACAAACTCCGCTGCACCCATCATGCGCTTTTGCGGCGTGCTAGCGTAGTAGTGAGCGCCGGCAGCGGCTTCGAGCTGGCATTGCACGGCAAGCCCGCCGCAGTTCAACTGAATATTCGCCGCATCGGCGATGGCGGCGATTTTTTTCGCCGGTGTGAGACCGCCAATTTTGTAAAGCTTGATGCAGTACGCATCGGCCGCGCGCGCTTGAGCAATCGCGTAGGCATCCTGTATCGTGAACAGCGCCTCATCCGCCATCACCGGCACGCCTTGCGCTTGACGGCGGATTTCCGCCATGCCGGCCAGATCGCGGCGGTCGATCGGCTGTTCGATGTAACCCAAATCATATTCACGCAGTGCGTGCGTGGCGAGCAGCGAATCGCCCAGACTCCAACCGGTGTTGGGATCGACGCCGATCACCACGTCGTCCCCCACCGCCTTGCGCACTGCGGCGAAGTGCGCCACATCCTGTTTCCAACCGCGCCGGTCGGCGGCTTTGATACACAACACCTTGATGCCGAATTCGTTGACCGCGCGCGTGGCTTCGTTGACGATGGTTTGCACGTCGTTGGCCAAGCTCACCGACCATTCCAACGGTATGCGCGGCTGGCAAGCGCCGCCGAGCAGTTGATACACCGGCACCTTCAACGCCTTACCCATCGCGTCATGCAGCGCAATGTCGAGCGCGGCGCGCGCGCACGGGTTGCCGGCTAGCCTAAGATCGAACATCTCATTCGCGGCGGCGATATCGAAAATCGATTTGCCGATAAGATTCTTGCCGTAAATTTCTTTAATCGCCGCCACCATGCCCTGCGTGGTGTCGGCCAAAAAATGCCCCGGCGTGATCGGACGAATCTGCCCATAACCCACCACGCCGTCGGCGAAAATTTTTACCAGCACCGGCTTGCCGAGTATTTGATTCGCCGGCCCGGTGTCGTACGAGCCGCTGGAAAAAATGCGCTGGATACGCACCGGCAATTCGGTGATGAACATCTCGATGCGGTCAATTTTCATAAGTATTTGATTTTATTGAATACTCTAAAAAGCTATTTTCGACGCAGATTAACGCGGATTTTCGCGGATTTTTTCTTTTGAATGGATGCACCCGCGCTATGCACAACGCCCGTTGTTTTTAATCTGCGTTCATCCGCGTAAATCTGCGTCAAAGGTTTTGACGTCAAACAATTTTCTTAGTCACCGGCGAAATATACCCACCCCACAACACCATCAGCCGATTGCGGTCCGGGTCGCCGCACACCACGATGTTGATCACATCCGGGTTCGGCAGCACGCGCACCAGCTCATCGGGCTTGACCAGATATTCTTTGGGCAGCAAACCGCGCTCGACCATATCGGGAAATTTGAACGCTTCGGAGTGCCCGAATTCGATCAAGAACTCCAGCTCGCGCGCCGGCACGCGCGCGTGCTCGTAGACATACTCGCGGATTTTTTGTTTGGTGTAGCCCTCGGCGGCGAGCGCTTTCGCCACCGGCGGCGCGATTAGAAACGTCACCATGTTGCGAAAGCCGTTGTCGCCGCGCTCCACCAGGCGCGCGAGGCAGGGTTTTTTGGTGGTTTCCAGTGCGAGAAATTTTAACGCCGTCACCGCCGCTGATTGCTGGCCCGTGCCGTAGATCGCCGGCGGCCAGCCCCAAGTCACCGTGCCGCCGGCGCTCACCGTGCTGTCTTCGCGCTTAAAACCCTGCTCGACGTGATACGGCTCCCACGGCGTTTCATCTTCGTTTTCGGCAATCGCGACGTTTAGCGGATAACCGAAAGTGCCCATGTAGCGGCTGCCGTATTTATAGCCCGCAATGTTCTTGATGATCAACGTGAGCGCGCGCGCGAGCGCCGGATTGGCGCCGCGGTTCACCAACTGCGCGCCGTTTTCGATGCCGAGCTGTTTGGCGAGCGGGCCGCTGATCAGCAGGAACGGCATTACGCCCCAGGTGCTGCCGATGTTGTTCAAGTTGTATTCGTTGTCGGCAATTGCCTCCACTGCGGCGATCAACACCCGCATCATCTCCGGCGCGCAACCCGCCATCACCGCGTTGGCGGCGATGTTGCGCGGGGTCGCCGCGAGATTCGCCTGCGGCAAAATGGCGATGGGCGCATCCGGCGCGCGTTGCGTGTGCCGCAAAAACGCCGCAACGCGCTCGCGTGTGGGCGGCACGATGGGCAACTCGTCGGTCCACGACTGTTGGCGGAAATAGGCGTTGATTTCCTCGAAGGTGCCTTCGCACACGACGGCATCACCCGCCGCGGCCGCTGCGGCCGTTTCGCTGCTCTGCGCGCGCGGTTGTGTGAGTTCGCTGACGATGCGCTCGAACAACACATTCTCGACATTGGCATCGACCAGCTCCGGCGGATGCACTCCCACCGCGCCCGGATATTCCGCCACCCGCAGGTTGGCGATGCCTTCGGATTTGCCCACCGCCTTGGCTATGGTGGTAAAGCCGGTGGTGGTCACCACCACCGCGGGGATGCCCGCCTTTTCCGCTTCTGCCGCCGGCCTCACCGAGGACGGAGTGCAGGTGCCTCACCCGCCGTTGCCGGTGATGATGGCGTCAACATCCCATTCCCTGGCGAGCCGCGCGATGTCTTTTGCCGTTTGTTTTTGCGCGGTGGGGTCGCCGCCGACATACACAATCGGAAATTGATCGTACGGAATGATCTTGACGCCGGGATAACGCTCCTTCAACAAGCGGCGATAAGCGCGAAACATTTGCTCGCCCTTGAAGTGATTGTTGTAGACCTCGC
Organism: Betaproteobacteria bacterium; assembly: GCA_016868015.1. Taxonomy (GTDB): domain Bacteria; phylum Pseudomonadota; class Gammaproteobacteria; order Burkholderiales; family SG8-41; genus UBA5216. Next base: position 3,544 of record VGIF01000167.1, on the reverse strand, counting down.
CGATGGTTTTGCCGTCCAGCGTATCCAGATGGCGCGTGACGCCGCGGGCTTGGGTGACTTGCAGGCCTTCGGGGCTGATGACGGCAAGTTTTTCTGTCATGGTTCAAATTCCTAAAAGCTCTTTTGCCACAGAGGACACAGAGGTCACAGAGTTTTTTTGAGGGGTTTTCTCTGTGTTCTCTGTGCCCTCTGTGGCTAATCGGGGTTGACTTTCAATCCGCTTTCAACTTCAACTGCCGCACCATATTCCCCCACTTCACATTCTCCGAGCGCAAAAACGCGGCATAGTTATCCGGCGTGCTGCCGACGATTTCCATCCCCAGCTTGGTGATCTGCTCTTTCACCACCGGCTCCGCCAGCGATTTACTCAACTCGCCATGCAAGCGGTTGATCACCTCGCCCGGCGTGCCAGCAGTGGTCAATAAACCAAACCACGTCACCACTTCATAACCCGGCAAGCCGGTTTCCGCGATCGTCGGATACTCCGGCGCAATGGCCGAGCGCTTGGCGCCGGTGATCGCAATGCCGCGCAACTTGCCGCTTTTGACATGCGGCAAAAGCCCGGCGATGCTCGCGGTGAACAGCGGCACCTGGCCGCCGAGGATATCGATCACCGCTGCGCCATCGCCCTTGTAGTGTACCGGCACCATCTCGATCTTGGCCATGTTTTTGAGTAGCTCCATCGACATGTGCGGCGAGGAGCCGAGGCCGCCAGTGGCGAAATTCACCACGCCCGGCTGCGCGCGGGCGTACGCGATCAGATCCTTGACCGTTTTTACGTTAAACGACGGATGCACTGTCATCAGCAGCGGGTTATGCGCCACCAGCGAAATCGTGGCGAACTCCTTGATCGGATCGTAAAGCGGTTTGGCATACATGTACGGCGCCACCGCGTGCGTGGTCTGGCTCGCGATGTAAAGCGCGTGCCCGTCGGGCGGCGCCTTGGCCACCGCTTCGGCGCCGATCATGCCGGTGGCGCCGGCGCGGTTTTCGACGATGAAGGGCCGCCCGAAGCGCTCGGTGAATTGCTGCGCGACCATGCGCCCGACAATGTCCGAGGGGCCGCCAGCGGCGAAGCCGACGATCACGCGCACGGGTTTGGAGGGGTACTGCTGGGCAAATGCCGGGCTCACAGCTATTGCCAACACACCAAATAGATACTTAGAAAAAAACACTTTGCTTCTCCGGTAGGGTTGCACCTTCCCCTTCAGGGGGATGGCTGGGATGGGGGTGGGGTTTGGGTAGCACCCCACCCCCACCCTGGCCCTCCCCCTGAAGGGGAGGGAAATTACTACACCGCCGCCAACACCATATCCGCCCCTTTCTCGCCGATGGCAATCGAGGGAATATTGGTATTCGACGACGGAATCGTCGGGCAAATCGATGAATCGATCACGCGCAATCCCTCCAGCCCGCGCACACGCAATTGCGGATCGACCACCGCCATCTCGTCCACGCCCATTTTGCAGGTGCCGACCATATGCCAACTGGTTTGAATCGTCCCCTTCATGTAATCGAGCAACGCGGCGTCATCGTGCACATCGGGCCCCGGCCGCGTTTCGCGCACGATCAGCGGTTTTAGCGCGGGCTGCTCGGCGACCTTGCGCGCCACGCGCATGCCGTCGAGGAAGGTCTGCACATCGGCTTCGTGCGACAAATATTTCGGATCCATCGCCGCTTGTTGCAGCGGGTCGGTCGATTTGATATGGCAGGTGCCGCGCGAAAACGGCTGCAGCACGGTAATGCCGAAGGTAAAGCCCGAATGCGGATCGAGGCCCTTCTCCGGCGTGCGCGCATAGCGGTCGCGGCCGGAGAGCGGCAGCAGGCGCAGCACCAGATCGGGTTGCTCCACCTTATCGCTGCTGCGGTAATTCATCTGCGCGGTGGCGGAACAAATCGTCAACAGCCCCTCGCGCTTGAAGGCAAAACGCAGGCCCTCCCTCAATTTACGCAGCGGACTGCGCAGCACGTCGTTGATGGTGAGCGGCTGGGCGCATTCATACGTGATGCGCGTGTTGGGATGATCGCGCAGATTCTCACCTACGCCCGGCAGGTGGTGTTGCACCGCGATGCCGTGTTGTTGCAGCACCTCTTTGGCTCCGATGCCCGAAAGCTCCAGCAATTTGGGCGAGGCCAGCGGCCCAGCGGAGAGTATCACTTCGCGCCGCGCTTTCACCTGCAAGTTCGTATCACCCAACCTAAACGCAACACCGCTGGCGCGTTTGCCTTGCATCACGATGCGCGTGACGATGGCGTTGGGCAGCACGGTGAGATTGTGCCGCTTTAGCGCCGGGTTCAAATAGCCCACCGGCGTGCTGTTACGCCAGCCGTTGCGCGTGGAGTATTGCAAGTAAAACGCGCCTTCGTACGAACCATCGTTGTAATCGTTAAGCTTGCGGTAGCCCGCCTCATTGCAGGCATCGAGAAATGCATCCGACAGCGGATCAAATTTGGTAAGCGGCGTGCAGTGTATCGGCCCGCCGCTGCCGCGCACACGCTGATCGCCTTCGGGGAAATCTTCCAGCCGTTTGAAAATCGGCATGAGATCGTTATAGCCCCAGCCTTCGCAGCCCAGGTCGCGCCAGCGGTCGTATTCTTTCGGGTCGCCGCGCACGAACAAATTGCCGTTGATCGAACTGCAGCCGCCGATCACCCGCCCGCGCGTCCAGCGCTGCGGCTGGCCGTTCAGATGCACCTGCGGCTCGGTCATGTAGGGCCAGATCAAGTTCTCGTCGTTTAACACATGCGCAACGAACAGCGGCACCTTGATGTTGAAACTGGTGTCGCGCCCGCCGGCTTCCAATAGCAACACGCGATGCCGGCCATCGGCCGACAACTTCGCCGCCATCACGCAGCCTGAGGAACCCGCGCCGACCACGACGTAATCGAATTCGGCACCGTCGGGGATGGAATTGACATACATACGCTGCTCCGATTCAAGCCAACGACAAAAACTTTCGACACAGATTAACGCAGATTTACGCAGATTTTTGCGCCGTCGGTCCGCGTTAATCTGCGTTAATCTGCGTCGAAATGAGTTTTAAAAAAATGAATAAAATCAAACACTTACATATATCCTACTGCGGCGGAATTTTCGCCTCGCGGATCACCTTCGTCCACTTGGGAATTTCCGCCATCACATACTTGCGCATTTCCTCGCTGCCGCCCACTGCGGGCACGATGCCCTGGCTCGCCAGCCGCTCTTTCACATCACCCTGCTCCAACGTCTTAACCATGTCCGCGCTCAAGCGCGAGTGAACCGCGGCAGGCAGCGCGGCCGGCGCGATCAAGCCGTACCATGAGCTCGCATCGTAACCGGCAAGCCCGGCTTCGTGCACCGTCGGCACATCCGGCAGCACCTTACTGCGCTGGGTAGTCGACACCGCGATCGCGCGCAGCCGCCCTTGCTGGATTTGCCCCAACGTCGATGCAATCGAGCTAAGGAAGCGCTGAATAAGTCCCCGATTGCTCTGTAAACGCGAATTCCAGTGGTACGTTCTGATTGGGAGGACGTATTCGCGAGCCACGAGGCAAGACATGAAAC
>VGIF01000166.1 GCA_016868015.1 Betaproteobacteria bacterium | reverse complement strand
CGGTAGTGCCGATTTAATCGGCATCGCGCGCGAATTTTTGTGGGATCCGTATTGGACGGTGCATGCGGCGCGCGCGCTGGGCGTTGCGAACTACTACGATTTGTTGCCGCGCACTTATGGCTGGTGGTTAAAGCGCCGCGATCAAATCCACCACATCACGTGCAGCGCGACGCAAATCAGCGCCACGCCGGATGCAACATAATTCAATTAAATCAAATACTTACAATATTCGTAGCAACCCATCACAATCAACGGCAACGCGCGAACGGTGGGTTGCGCTTCGCTCCACCCACCCTACAAAACAGTTGCGCGATTAACTTTCGTTATCGAGAAAACTGCGCAACCGCTCACTACGCGACGGATGCCGCAGCTTGCGCAGCGCCTTGGCTTCGATCTGGCGGATGCGTTCGCGAGTGACGTCGAATTGCTTGCCGACTTCTTCCAGCGTGTGATCGGTGTTCATTTCGATGCCAAAGCGCATGCGCAGCACCTTGGCTTCGCGCGGGGTTAAGGTGTCGAGCACGTCCTTGGTCACGCCGCGCAGGCTCGCGAACACCGCCGCGTCGTTGGGCGCCACGGTGGACACGTCTTCGATGAAATCGCCCAGATGCGAATCGTCGTCGTCACCGATGGGCGTTTCCATGGAGATCGGCTCTTTGGAAATCTTCAGGATCTTGCGGATTTTCTCTTCCGGCATTTCCATTTTTTCGGCAAGCGTGGACGGGTCGGGCTCAAACCCCGTCTCCTGCAGGATCTGCCGCGATATGCGGTTCATCTTGTTGATGGTCTCGATCATGTGCACGGGAATGCGTATGGTGCGGGCCTGATCGGCGATCGAACGCGTGATCGCCTGGCGAATCCACCATGTCGCATAGGTCGAGAATTTATAGCCGCGGCGGTATTCGAACTTGTCCACCGCCTTCATCAAACCGATGTTGCCTTCTTGAATCAGGTCGAGGAACTGCAGGCCGCGGTTGGTGTATTTCTTGGCAATCGAAATCACCAGGCGCAGGTTGGCCTCGGTCATTTCGCGCTTCGCGCGGCGCGCCTTGGCTTCGCCATTGGTCATCTGGCGATTGATTTCGCGCAACTCCTTGATCGGAATACCGACGCGGGTTTGGATATCGATGAGCTTTTGTTGCTGCTCGAGGATGTGCGGCTCGAAGCGCGCGAGCACCTCGCTCCACGGATGGCCGGCCTCGATTTCGCCCTTCACCCAGCGCATACTCACTTCGCGGCCGGGGAACTCCTTGATGAAATGCGCGCGCGGCATGTTGGCCTTGTTCACGCACAAGTCGAGCACCGTGCGCTCGTGGCGGCGCACTTCGTCCACCAACCCGCGCACGCGGTCGCACAGCGCCTCGATCTGCTTGGCCGCGAAGCGGATGTTCATCAACTCGTTGGAAATGTCCTCGCGCGCCTCGAGATAAGACGGGCTCTTGGAGCCGTTTTTGGCGAGCGCGCGCATCATGCGGTTGTAGTGATTGCGAATCACGCCAAAGCGCTTACCGGCGTCGGTCTTAAGCCGCAGCAAATCCGCGGCTTGCACCGCGGAGGCAGCGTCTTCGTCTTCCTCCTCGTCCCCGTCGCTGTCGGTGGCTTCCTCGCCGCCTTCCTCGCCGCCTTCGTCCTCGCCGCCGCCGTTCATGGCGCGAATGACTTCCTCATCGGGCGCGTTGGGGTCGACCAGGCCATCGACCACTTCGTCGACGCGAATTTCACCCTTCTCGATCCGGTCGGCGAGCGCGAGAATTTCCGCGATGGTGGTCGGGCAGGCGGAAATCGCCTGCACCATGTGTTTCAAGCCGTCTTCTATGCGCTTGGCGATTTCGATTTCGCCCTCGCGCGTCAACAGTTCCACCGAGCCCATTTCACGCATGTACATGCGTACCGGGTCGGTGGTGCGGCCGAATTCGGAATCGACGGTGGATAACGCCGCTTCGGCTTCGGCCGCGGCTTCTTCGTCGGCCACCGGCGGCGTGGCATCCGTCATCAACAGCGTTTCGGCATCGGGCGCTTCGTCGTACACCTGAATGCCCATGTCGTTGATCATGCCGATGATGGTTTCGATCTGCTCGGCATCGAGCATTTCATCGGGCAGATGATCGTTGATCTCGGCGTAGGTGAGGTAGCTGCGCTCCTTGCCGAGCATGACCAGGTTTCTGAGGCGATTGCGGCGCGCCTCGGCCTCCTCGGGGTTGAGCTCGCGGCGCTCGAATTCCTTGACCAGCGCTTTTTCTTTCGCCGTCAGACCACGCGTGGGTTGTTTTTTGCCGGCCACCGCCTTGCCCGCCGCTTGCGCGGGCGCGGCCGCGACAGCGGGCGCGGCGTCACTGCCCGCGGCGAGTTTGCCGGCCTTGGCCTTGGCCATTTGCTCGGCAACCGCTTTTAACTTCGCCAAGCGCGCGTCTTTCTCCGACACCGGTTTGGCCTTGGCCGCCGCCTTGGCGGCTTTCGCCTCTTCCTTGGCTTGCCTGGCGGCCGCTTTTGCCGTCGCCTTGGCAGTTTTTTCCGCGGCTTTTGCCTTTAAGCGCGCCTCTTTCTGCGCGGCCATCGCGGCCAGCTTTTTAAGCTTGGCGGCATGGGCCGCATTAGCCGCTTTGGCAACTTTCGCCACTTTTACCACCTTGGGCTTGGCGAGTTTGACCTTCGCCAGCGCCTTTACCGGCTTGGCCTTGACGCTCACCTTCGCGGTTTTTTGCGCGGGCCGCTTGGTGGCCACCGGTTTGGCGGATTTAGCGGGTTTTTTCGCGGCCTTGGAAGCGCTTTTGACGATACTTTTCACCTTTGAGGATTTCAACGCTTTCTTCAGTTTGGCCATGAGTGCAATTCCGCTGAATGTTTAACCAATCTCGCTGCCTGCGGCGCTGCAAAAGGCCGCGCGCTTGAATAACGGAGAAAACTGAATATTATACCCCAATCCGTGCCTCTCCTCACGCTCGAATCGCAAGCCCAACGCTTTGTTTCTAAAGCAAAAAATCGCCACTGGCCGCAGCCACCCAACGACTAACCGCCCGCGCCCGCCTTGGCGCTCACCCCCTTGAACTCGGCCAGCCGCCGCGACAGTCGCCGCCATTGGTCTTTTTCAGCCTCGGTTGTTAACGGTTTTTGCATCAACCGCCGGTAATCGGCGAGTACCTTTTGTTCCTCTACGCCCAGCAGGATGCGTTGGATGTCGTGCTCGGCGGCATCGGCGTCCCACACATCGTGCAATATGCGGGCGGCGGCGTTTTCAAACAAGGCCCGGCGCGGAGAATCGCGTGCGGTTTCCAAAAAAGCGGCAACCGACGGCTGCTCGGTGGTCTGCACATAGTGAATCAGCTCCAGTGCCGCCGCGTAATCCGCGGCGCCGGCAAGCATCGCCGCTTGCTCGTCGGAAACCCTGTTACACAACGCGAGGTTGCCAAGCAACAATGTCACCAGGCGTTGCGGCGGACTCATCACGCTTTCGCGTTTGACGATCGGCGGCGCCTTCGCGCCCCAACCGGGCTTGGCGACACTTTGGATTTGAAACTCGTGATCGAGTTCCGCTTGCGTGATGCCCGCCACATCGGCCAATTGCTTGCGCAGCATCAGCGACAACATCGGCGCCGCAATCTGCTTCAGCAAGGGCTTGGCTTCCTGCAATAACCGGGCGCGGCCTTCGGAGGTATCGCGATCGCCGCGCGAGGAAAGCTCGTTTAACAAGAATTGCGACAGCGGCAACGCTTCGCGCAGCTGCTTTTCGAACGCTTGCTTGCCGTATTGCCGCACGTAAGTATCCGGATCTTCGCCCTGGGGCAAAAACAAAAACTTGATTTGTTTGCCGTCGGCCAACTGCGCGAGCGAATTTTCCAGCGCGCGCCACGCCGCGCGGCGGCCTGCGTTGTCGCCATCGAAGCAATAAACGATTTCGTCGGTTTGGCGCAGCAGTTTTTGCACGTGCGCCGGCGTGGTGGCGGTGCCAAGCGTGGCGACCGCATACTCGACGCCGTGTTGCGCCAGCGCCACCACGTCCATGTAGCCCTCGACCACGATCACGCGGCCGGCATCGCGAATGGCGCGGCGCGCTTGATACAGGCCATACAACTCGCGGCCCTTTTCAAACAGCGGCGTCTCCGGTGAATTCAAATATTTCGGCTCGCCCTGCCCCAACACGCGCCCGCCGAAACCGATGACGTTGCCCTTGACGTCGATGATCGGGAACATGATGCGATCCCGAAACAAATCAAAGCGCCGCCCTTCCTCGCTTTGCTTGGCAAGCCCTAGTGTGAGCAACGCCTTCGACTGATAATTGTCAAACGCGCGCTCCAGGTTTTGCCAACCCTCGGGCGCGTAACCCACGCCGAATTTTTTGGCGATCTCGCCGGACAGGCCGCGCTGCTTTAAATACTCGATGGCGTGCGGCGCCTCGCGCAGCGCGCCGCGATAAAACTGCGCGGCGGTCAGCATCATCGCGTAGAGGTCTTCGCCCGCTTCGCCTTCGCCGCGGTGGCGCTGCGGTGGTTCGCCATCGGCGCGCCGCTCTTCGGGCACGCTAAGGCCGACGTTTTGCGCAAGCTCCTTGATCGCCTCGACAAAGCCGAGCCCCGAAAATTCCATCAGAAATCCGATCGCCGTGCCGTGCGCACCACAACCAAAACAGTGATAAAACTGCTTGGTTTGGCTCACCGTGAACGAGGGCGATTTTTCGGAATGAAACGGGCAGCACGCGACAAAATTCGCGCCCGCGCGCTTTAACTTCACGTGCCGGTCGATCACGTCGACGATATCGACGCGATGCAATAAGTCTTCGATGAAGGGCTTGGGGATCATGGCGCGGCTGGTGGTAGTTTACCGCTATGCGTGCGCCAAACGCGTTGCGCGCGTGTAGCGGGCACGCTTGCACGCCAAAAACAAAAATATCAATTAAATCAAAGACTTATGTTTGTTAGCCAGCGCTTACCCTGCGAGCTTGGGTTTGCCCCGAGCGGATACTTCTAGCCAGTCGGTGCGCGCCTTGGCCACGCTGTGCGTAAGCTTGTGCGGCGTAATCACGCGTGGGGCGCCGGCGCGCGGGCGCACAGCGCGTTAGCTCGAGAGTTTGGCTTTCAACAGCGCGGACACCTTACCCATATCCGCGCGCCCGGCTAATTTCGGCCGCAACACGTTCATCACCTTGCCCATATCCGCCGGGCCCTTGGCGCCGGCCTCGGCTATCGATGCCGCCACCGCGTCGGCGATTTGCGCCTCGCTCATTGCCTGCGGCATATAAGCCTGCAACACGCCGACTTCGAATTTTTCGTTGGCCGCCAAATCCTCGCGCCCGCCTTTTTCGAACTGCGTGATCGAGTCGCGGCGCTGCTTGATCATTTTGTCGATGATCGACACCACTTCGGCATCCGTCAGCGTTTTGCGCTCGTCGACCTCCTTGCGCTTTAACTCGGCGGTGAGCAAACGAATCGCGTCGCGCTTCTTGGCGTCGCCCGCGCGCATGGCGTTTTTCAGATCGTCGTTGATTTGGTCTTTGAGTGGCATTTTCCAGCTCCTAAAAAGCAAAAAGCGTGAGGCCATGTCACCATGGCGCCTCACGCCTCACACCTCACGCCCTACGGAATTAGTACAGCTTCGGCGGCAACTGCTGCGAACGCAAGCGCTTGTGTGTGCGCTTCATCGCGGCGGCGAGTTTGCGCTTACGCTCGGCGGTGGGCTTTTCATAAAACTCACGCGCGCGCAGATCGGTCAGCAGGCCGGTTTTCTCCACTGTGCGCTTAAAGCGGCGCAGCGCCACTTCAAACGGTTCATTTTCCTTGAGACGGACGGTAGTCATAGATGCCTTTGGTTCCCCTAACAGGTTGGATGTCGGTAAACGGAAAGGCGCGGATTATACTCGCAGCCTCGCCGTTAATCAAAGTACGCTAGGCGCCAGCGCCGAAGCAGAAAACATACACAACTATTTGTTTTTATTAATATTTTTAAATCCTGGAGATCGTGCCATGGCCATTGGAGATGCCGCCTGGTTGACCCAAACGCCCGAGACCGCATTGGAACCGGCACTGCCGATCTGCGACCCGCACCATCATATCTGGGCGCAACGCCACGATCCGCCGGCCTATGCGCGCTACTTGTTGCCTGACTTGGCCGCCGACATCAACGGCAGCGGGCACCACATACGCTCAACCGTATTCATCGAAGTCAAAACGTTTTATCGCAGCGACGGGCCAGCAGAAATGCAACCGCTGGGCGAAGTCGAGCACATCGAAACCCTCGCCACCGAATCCGCGAGCGGCAAACACGGCCCCGCAAAAATCGCCGCATCGATCATCGGCCACGCCGATTTAAAACTCGGCGAGCGTGTCGCCCCGGTGCTTGAAGCGATGCAAGCCGCGAGCCCGCGCTTTCGCGGCATCCGCCACGCGGCGGGCTGGGATGCGAGCCCCGAACTCGCGCAGCGCGACATTCAAGGCGTGATGTCCACACCGCAGTACCGTGCCGGCGCCCAGGTGCTGGCGAAAATGGGGCTGACGCTCGACAACTCGCTCTATCACACGCAGCTCGAGGAACTCGCCGCGTTCGCGCGCGCCGTGCCCGAACTCACCATTGTGTTAAATCACATCGGCGGCTTGCTGCGCGTGGGGCCTTATGCGAATAAAGATGATGAAGTACTTGCCGACTGGCGGCGCGGCATCGCGGCGGCGGCGGCGTGCCCCAACATCGTGATGAAACTTGGTGGCGTCGGGCAAAAACGTTTTGGCTTTGACTGGCACGCGCGCACAAAACCCATCGGCTCGCAGGAACTCGCCGATGCGCTGGCGCCGTTGATGCACTACTGCATCGACCAATTCGGCCCGCAACGGTGTATGTTCGAAAGTAATTTCCCGGTGGATAAAATTTCGTATTCGTACACCGTGGTGTTCAATGCCTTTAAGCGCCTGTCGCAACCCTATTCCGCGGCCGAACGCGCGGCGCTGTTTCATGATACCGCGGCGCGGGTGTATCGCATCGACGCGTAACCCGCAGGGCGCGCACCGTGCACGCGTTACCTGCCGATTCGCGTGCGCGATGCGCACCCTACACGCTCAATCGATGCGCATTGAGCGCTCTTTCACGAGGCGCGCGTATTTCTTCACTTCCGCGGCGAGCAGCGTACCGAGTTCTTCCGGCGAACTCGCCACGATATCGAACTCTTCGACCCGCATGCGTTTGACGATATCCGGCGCCTTGAGCGCATCCCTTAACTTTGCGTTCAACGTGTTGATGACCGGCCGCGGCGTATTTTTCGGCGCAACCATCCACAGCCACGCGGAGAATTCGTAATCCGGCAGCCCGCTTTCCTTCGCCGTGGGCACCTCCGGCATGGAAAACGCGCGCTTCGCCCCGGTTACGGCGATCGCTTTCATGCGCCCTGTGGCCACATGTTGCGTCGCCCCGGCCACGGCAAGAATGCTAAACGCCACTTCGCCGCTGATGATGGCGATATTCACCGGCCCGCCACCCTTGAAATGCACCGGCGTAAACGTCGCGCCGGTCTGCATGGTCAAAAGCTCCGCCGCGATATGCGGGTTGGAGCCCGGCCCCGCCGTGCCGTAGAGCAACTGGCCCGGCCGTGATTTGGCCAGCGCAACAAACTCGCGCACGTTTTTCGCCGGCACCGACGGATGCAGCGCGATCATCGAACCTTGATTGGCGATCAGCATCACCGGCTCAAAATCGCGCTGCACATCGTAGGGCGCCTTGCTGTGCATCGCCGGGTTCGCCACGAACGGCAGCGTGTGCGAGAGCACGGTGTAGCCATCGGGCGCCGCGCGCGCCACCGCCACCGTGCCGATGTTGCCGGCGGCGCCCGCGCGATTTTCCACCACGATTTGCTGCCCCAGCGCTTCACTCAACCGTGGGCTTAACAACCGCGCCAGCACATCGCCGCTGCCGCCGGGCGCGAACGGCACCACCCAGCGGATGGGTTTTGAGGGGTAGCTGTCGGTTTGGGCGAGGGCAGGCGCGGTGATTGCCGCGGCAGCAACGCCTAGACTCAAAACCGCGGCGCGGTGCGTAATGTGGATCCGCATAAAAACTCCCCTGATAGAGTTGGTTGAGCGGTGTGTTTTTAGTAGAGAAATTTGCATTCGCGCTTCGATGCTTCGACAGGCTCAGCATCAGCACGAACGGAAGTTTATTGTTCCGTTCCTCCTGAGCCCGTCGAAGCCTATCCTGAGCTCGTCGAAGGGGGTGAACGCACTTTTTCCTCGTGACTCTTGATCTTCCCATAATAATCCGAAACCCACCGCCCCAACACCCGCGTGATAGCATGCGCCACCATGAATGCCGCCGTGCAAAACCCCCAGCCGCTGCTCGTACTGGGCATCGAAACCTCGTGCGACGAATCGGGCGTGGCCCTGTATCACACCGAGCGTGGGCTCCTCGGACATCGCCTGCACTCGCAAGTGGCGATGCATGCCGACTACGGCGGCGTGGTGCCCGAACTCGCCTCGCGCGATCACATCAGGCGCGTGCTACCGTTAACCCAAGAGTTGCTCACGAGTTGCGGACACCAACTCAGCGATTTAAACGCCATCGCCTACACCCAAGGCCCGGGCCTCGCCGGCGCGCTGCTGGTGGGCGCGAGCATTGCGCATGGCTTGGCGTATGCGTTGAACATTCCCGCCATCGGCATTCACCACCTTGAGGGCCACGTGCTTTCACCCTTGCTCGCCACGCCCACGCCGGCGTTTCCGTTTGTAGCACTCTTGGTGTCCGGCGGCCACACGCAGTTGATGCGCGTCGGTGGTGTGGGCGACTACAAACTCCTCGGCGAAACGGTGGACGACGCCGCCGGCGAAGCCTTTGACAAAACCGCGCAACTGCTAGGCTTGGGTTACCCTGGCGGCCCGCAAATCGCCAAACTCGCCGAGCGAGGCAAGCCCGGCAAATTCAAACTGCCGCGGCCGATGATCGGGAGCGGTGATTTCAATTTCAGCTTCAGCGGTTTAAAAACTGCAGTGCTCACCGCCGTGCGCGGCAAGACGTTAAGCGACGCCGACAAAGCTAACCTCGCCGCCGAATTTCAAGCCGCGGTAGCCGACGTTCTCGTCGCCAAGGCTTTAAACGCTCTAGAAAAAACTAAATTAAATCAAATAGTTATAGCAGGCGGCGTGGGCGCCAATTTACGCCTGCGCGCACAACTGAACCAACACGCCGCGCAACACGGCTACCAGGTGTTTTACCCGCCGCTGGAACTGTGCACCGACAACGGCGCGATGATCGCACTGGCGGGCGCGATGCGCTTGAGTGCGGGCGCCGCGGTTAACGCGACGCGCGCGTTTGATGTGCGGCCACGGTGGGAGTTGGAAACGCTACAACGCGCATAAATTCCACCGCGATACTTCAAGCGCCGGCGCGCCGCACAAACGTTTTCCCACGCGCTTTGGCGAGCAACGCGAGGCCGCGTTTTGTTTTGCCTGCACCACGCGCGGCACGCGCTTCAAATCTGGTTTGCGCGTCGAAATCCGCCAATGCGGCTGTCGTCATTTCATCGATCAATTTTGTGACACTCACCTTGCGCGAGCGTGCCAGCAATTTCAGCCGGTCGCGTTTTGCGTCGGGTAACCGAATAATAAGAGCCGCCATCAAAGTCTCCTCAAACACTGGCTTGGCGTCATGATTGACAGACCAGAACGTAATAAGGTTCGAGTGAATATTAATCCTCTAAACACCGCCTGCGCGCTCATTTTAAACTGCGCTTACTCAATGGCTTGCGTAAATACCTTGCGCATGTATATCCGCCGAAACCCGCACTCCTCGCGGCGCGCGTACTCGACGTATCCAAGCTTGTTGTAAAGCGCGATGTTCTGCACCATCAGTTCATGGGTATAAAGGTAGATGGAAGCATACCCCTGCGTTCGCGCTTCTTGCTCGGCTAACGTTAAAAGAAAAGCGCCCAAGCCGCGTGCGGCGAACGCCGGGTGGACGGCAACTCTCTCCAGCAAAAACCCCTCCTCGGCGACACACAGCACCAACACACCGACGACGCGCGCGTGGGTCTCAATGACATGGACTTGCTCGTGCAAAAGAACGTCAGCGTAGTTCGCGAGCATGGGGCTCGGCTTTGTGCCGATGATCG
>VGIF01000165.1 GCA_016868015.1 Betaproteobacteria bacterium | reverse complement strand
GAAGAGCAGGCCGCGAAGTTGTCGACCAAGATGCTGTTTCCGCTCGTCGTTTGTATTTTTCCGGCGATCAGCATGGTGATATTAGCTCCTGCAGGCGTGAGGATGGCACGGGTACTCATGCCCATGCTCAGTGGACAATAAATAACAATGGCCCCTTGGACTCGTGTCATGAAGACAGAACACTCAGTGCCGAAAAGTCGCCCGATAGCGGCCTTACTATTGTTGTCCGCGCTGCTCCCCGCCTGCGGCACCAAGGCGCTATCGCCTCAACTGAAGCTCACCGTGAAACCCCATGAGGTGGCGCAAAACACCCCCGGCGCCCAGGTCGACCATTATCTGTTAGGGCGTCACTACCAGACTTCCGGCAGGATAGCCCTTGCCATGGCGGCTTATTCGCAGGCAATTCGGTTGCAACACCGCGAGGTCGAAGTGCGCAGCGCGCTGGCTGAATTGTATTCAAACGAAGGCCGCCTTTCAGAGGCCGAACGTCTGCTGCGCGAGGTGATTGCACAAGCTCCCCCGTCCGCTTACCTGCATAACAATCTGGGCTATGTTTATTTTCTACAAGGCAATATTGTCGCCGCAATTCGCGAACTGCGCACGGCGTTGGCCGTGGATTCGCGTCACGAGTGGGCGCGCAACAACCTGCGGCTCGCCGAAGCAGCATTGACGCGGCGCATGACGACCAACGTCGAACCCGCGACACGACGTGCTGATACCACGGTCAAGGCATTTGAAGCGTGGGGTGAGGTTAGTAAAGGTAATGGGCATGAGGTCAACGCGGAATCGGCGGTGGCCACGACGCCGCGCGCTCCCGCCACCGCCGTGAAACTGGCCACGCCTGATGCGGCGCCAGCGGCCGGCGTGGTCGCACAATTGCCGGACGAACGAAACGCCCGCCAGAGCGTGGGGGTGTTTGACCGAGCCACGCCACTGCAGCCTCGCCCGGCTGCGGGGCTTGCTCAATTGGACCGGGGCCTCGGTGCGCCCGTGGCGAATCCGGTCGTTAAGTCCCCTAAAAAATATCGGCTTGAAGTTTCTAACGGCAACGGTATTACCAACTTGGCCCGGCGCGTAAGCCAGCACTTGATGCGGGATGGGATTACCGTGCACAACTTGACCAATCAATTACCTTATCAACAAGCCACAACAGAGATCCAATACGCCGCGGGCTTCGAGCGGGAGGCCGAACAGATTAGGCAGAGCTTGCGCGGCCATGTTATCGTTACCCGGACAAGTGCCACCCTTATTCGCACTGAGCTGCGTGTTGTGCTCGGCAAAGACTTTTCGGCCCGCATGGTCGAAATCGAGGCTGAAAAGCCATCGAAGGTTGCCACTAGCCAAATTGGCACCGGACGGCTCTGAACTGGTTTTACGGCGCCACGATATCTGGCGGACACCAGTTTTCTTTTACTGTAACGAAACTTCGATTAAGTGTTTTGCAACTAGCGCGAAGGTTGCCTACAATGACCGTATGTCATCCACCCCGCGCGCCTGCTACATCGTCGACTGCGCCACGGCGCCGTGGAAACGTGCGTCCAGCGAAGGCATCCACTACGAATGCCAGTTACTGCTGGACGGCGAGGACGGCGGCCCGGAGGCGTTGCGCTTTCGCTTTGACGATTGCCCCTCGGTGTATGCGCACATGCATCTCACCGCGCAGTTTCAGTTGCTGCTCGCGGGCGCGATGGATTTTCCGCGCGGGGTGAAGCACCTCGAAGCGCTGGCGATCCACTACACCGATCACAACATGCCCTATGGGCCGTTCGCGGTGTCAAACAAACACGACATGCTGGTGCTGCACCCGAAGGCGGGCGGCATTATCTCAATGGCCTATCACGATGCGCGGCGGCAAATCAATTTAAATGGCCGGCTCTACGCCGCGCTCGCCGCGGATGCCGAGTGGAAACCGCTGCCGAACGTCGAGGGCGCCGAATATAAATTTTTGATGCCGCCAAGCATCGGCCCCGCCGCGGTGGTGTGCAAAGCACCCGCACACGCGGCGCTCGGCATGCCGGCGCCGGCATTCGGACGTTACGAAGTAGTGCTCAAGGGCAGCGTGATCACCGGCGGCAAAGAAATCGGCCCGCCGGGCTTTCGCTACGTGCGCAATGACAATATCGTGCAGCCGTTGCTGACCGGCGAGCACGGCGCGACGGTGGCGTTTTTGACCTTCGACAAAGACTCGCTCGAAGGCGGCATCGAAAGCGGCAATCTCGCGCGTGAAGCCGCAGAAGCGATGGCGAGGGCAATTTAGCTGGCAAAGGATATAACGTAAGTATCTGATTTTATTGGGTTTTTTGTTGAGCTAAATTTCAGTGAAATCAAACACTTAGGTGCGTTAAAGTAACAACGTAACGAATTCGCGAGGCCACCATGACCACAGCCAACGCAACGCATCAACCACCCGAAAAATTCCGCGTCGCGGTGTTCGCGGATTTTGTGTGCCCGTACAGCTATCTCGCGGTGGAGCAAATCGACCGCCTCGCCAAAGAGTACGATGTGCAACCGCTGTGGCGCCCACACTGGCTGCACCCCGATACGCCTCCCGAAGGCTGCGAACGCGAAGCCGGCCCCGAAGCCGCCGCCAAGGCCGAGCGCCGCAACGCCTGGATCAAGGAAATGGCGCCCGAGCACTACGCACGCATGCGAATCCCCGAGCGGCGGCAATATAGCTTCCGCGCGTTCGAAGCTTTGGAATACGCGTACGACCACGGCGCCGACTTCGCCTACAAAACCGCGCTCTACGAATTGATGTGGGAGCAAGAGCGCGACATCGGCGAAGTCGATACGCTGGTCGATGCCGGTAAACGCATCGGCCTAGATGCCACCGACATGCGCGGCGCGTTGACCGACCACACCTATGCACAGCGCGCGCTCGACGCGGTTGAGCAATCGTTCAAAATCGGCATCCACAACACGCCGACGATTTTTTTAGGCCGCACGCGCATCAACGGCTGGCACTACTACGAAGTGCTGCAGTCGGTGATGGAAAAGCAGGGCATGCGGCCGGTGGCGGCGGCTATTTCGTAAGCAAACAGCGACTTCAAAACCGCCGTGTCGTTCCCGACTTGCACGCAAATGAGGCGGGAACCCATAAATCTGTGCCCAAGGCTGATGTGTTATGGATTCCCGCCTGCGCGGGAATGACAAAGTGATTTTTTCGCGCTACCTCGATATCGGCAGTAGCCGATCGCATCGCGCAAGCGGCTACACCGACACGGCGTGCGCGGCGCGCACCCTACCGCCTAACGTTTTTGCAACGCCCGCTCCCGCGCCAGCAACGCGAGGCCACTGCCCACCGACACAAACTCGTCGCCGGCAACAATTTTTTCCACACCAAAGCGCGCCTCGAAGCGCCGCCGGATCGCCGGCACAAACGAGGTGCCGCCGGTCATAAACACCACGGAAATATCCGCTCCGGTCACTCGCGCATCGGCGAGCGCCTCGCTGCACGCCGCTTCGATCGCGGCCACATCGCGCGCGATCCACTGCTCGAAGTCGGCGCGTTGTACGGTACAGGCGATGTCGATCGGCGGATGTTTGAACGTAAGCGCCGCGCTATCCGCCACCGACAACTCGGCCTTGCAGCGGTTGACCGCTTGATACAAATGAAAGCCCAGTTCTTGCTCGAGAAACAACCGCAAGCGCGCGATGGTTTGCGGGCTGTCGCTCGATAACTCGATTTGCTGCAACTCGCGCAACACCGCCGGACGTTTCAAGAAAGACAGCCGGTGCCAGTGCTCGAACTCGAAATAAATCCACTTCGGCACTTCCAGCATTTTGTCCGCCGGGCGAAAGTGGCTGCCCTTGCCAAACAGCGGCGCGATCACGTGGTCGATGATGCGGAAGTCGAGCGTATCGCCCGCGATGCCCACGCCCGCGTGGCCGAGCGCTTGCGTTGCACCCGTGCGCGGATCGAAGCGCACCACGGAAAAGTCGCTGGTGCCGCCGCCGAAATCGGCCACCAGCACGGTGGCCGGCGCCTTCAACCGCCGCACAAAAAAGTAGGCAGCGGCTTGCGGCTCCAGCGCGAAATCGATGCGCCCCTTGCTCAGCGCCGCAAACCCGCTGCGCAAGCGTTTTTCGGCGAGCGCCTCATCGCCGCCGCCGGCGAACTTCACCGGCCGGCCCACGGTGATCGGCGCGTTAGCCGGGAGCCACTCGCCGGCGGCACCCGCGTTCCACAGGCCGCGCAAAAAGTCGGCGAGAATTTCTTCCAGCGTGTAGTCGCGGCCGTGGATGGTGGATTTGGAAAACGACTTGCTGGACAAAAACGTTTTCACCGACTGGATCAGGCGCGCTTGCTCGCCATGGCGAAAAAACGCCTCGATCGCCGCCGGGCCGCAGTACACCGTGGTTTGGGGATTGAATCCATCCGCATCTTCGGCCACGTAACACAGGATCGACCGAAACGCCGATTGCAGACCTCCGGCCGAGGGAAACTGCAACGTGCGCACGTTGCCGGCGTCATCACTCAATGCAACGACGGTGTTGGTGGTGCCGAAATCGACGCCGATGTGCAAAAGGCCGTTCCCTAGAAGCATCAATACTCTTGTAGCGCAGCGGAGGAAATCCGTTCGCCCTGAGCCTGTCGAAGGGCTCAGCCCGAACGGGTGTTGATCAGTGGCAGCGCATCAAGCGGGCAACGGCAATTGCGTATCCGTCAATTCGTGCAACCGACCCTGCTCCTCCAGCGCCTTTAGCAACTGCCGCGTGGCACGCAGGCTCCTCGGCATGCCCCAATATTGCGTCGATTGCAGCGTCACCTCCATCACCTCGCGCGGGGTCGCGCCTACCATCAGCGCGTTGCGAATGTGGTTTTCGTTTTGCGGCATTTCATCGAGCGCGGCGCACACGCCCACCACGCACAATAGCCGCGTTTTGTCGTCGAGCACGCCGCGCACATACAGCCCACCGTAAATATAGTCGAGCCAGAATTTCAGAAAGTTTTGATCCATGCGGTCCATCAGCAACACCGTGTGCGCGTGGTGCGTGGGCTGCAAACGAATACCCGCGCTCAAGCCGTACCAGCCGTATTTTTTCATCAAGCCATCAATGCCGGGGAAATCCTTGTCGGCGACCGTCCAGGTCTTGCGCTCCGCTTCGAGCGAGCGCTCGGCGTTGCGGCCCGCCATCGGCGGCTGCGACTTTTTGATCGCCGCGAGGTGCTTGGTACCCTTGATCATTTTGTAGAACACTTTCGCCGCGCGATTGATGCGCGGCATGCCGACGTACACCGTGGTTTGAATCAACACTTCGAGGATGTCGCGCGCGGCCACGCCTTCGTTTAGGGCCGCGCGCATGGCGCTTTCCATGTATTCTAGCTCCCCGGCCGCCGCGCACTGCGCGATCACCACCAATAGCCGCGTGCGCTCATCCAGCACGCCGCGCGCCATTAACCCGCCATAGGTGAATTCCAGCAACAGCCGCGCCGCTTGCGGATCGCACTCATCGCGCCAGGTGATGACCTCATCGAAATCCTTGGGGTGCAGCCGCGCCAAGTTGTCGATGGCTTTGGCGCCATACTTGGCTTTGAGTTTTTTCATTGCCGCTGCGGATTTCGCCATGATGGTTCCTTTCGTTGGTTGAGTTTGCGGGATAATTTTACCTTTCGTTACGGACGAGGGAGAAATACATGAACACACACGACACCGACAACGAGGACATGAGCGCCGAAGCCGTGATCGCGCGCGCCGTCGCGCGGCGCGGCGAGATTTTCGACGAATTCCGGCTGCTGGCGCAGGAGTCGCCGCGCACCTACGATCTGATTTCCAAAACCGCCGGCTACATGCATCATTACACGGGCTCCGCCGGCGCCGAGCAAAAACTCTCCGGCACCATGCGCGAGTTGATCGCGTTGTGCCAGTTATGCGCCAAGGGCGACGACCGTTTCGCCGCCAACCACGTGCGGCGCTTGTGGAGCCACGGCGTCACCAACAAGGTAATGGTCGAAGCCGCCACCGCCATCGCGCCGATTGTCGGCTGGTCGACGATTGCGCATGTGACGCTGGCGATTTTGACCGCCAACGATCCGAAGTACCCGTTCGGCAAAATTCCCGAAGGCGGCGCGCCCAAAATGCTGACGCCCTTCGCCGAACTCGCCATCGGCCGCGCCAAAACCACGTTGACCAACGAAAGCCTATTGGAAGCGCCGGAGTGGAAATACATCGCCGCGTTGGAACCGGAACTCGCCAAACGCGCCGCGCAGTGGGTCGATCACTGTTTGCTGCCCAACGGCGCCGCGGACGAACTACTCGGCCCCGGCCCGCGCGAGTTGATCGCGATTGCCGCGTTATGCGCGCGCGGCGAGGTGGAGTTCGCGGCGCAACACATCCGCCGCGCGTATCGCTATGGCCTGAGCAAGCTGCAAGTGCTGGAAGCGATTTCGTGCGTGCTGCCGATGACCGGCGCGCTCACCGTGCAGATCGGCGCGCGCGCGCTGCAGTTGGCGGAATCCGCTTCGGCTTAAGTAATGCCCGCGCAGATCGAAACGCGCAATCTGCTGCGGCGCTACAGCGCCAACGGATGCGTTTTCGCGCGCGCGATTTTTTCTTGATGCTCGCCGGGTAACAACGGTTCGACTTCAAACGTCGCGGGCACCAGTTCATTCCACTGATTGACGAGCTTGTGCAGCGTATGCGGCGAGTCGACATCAAAAATCACCACCGCGCCGCGGCCCAGCTTGGTGTAGATGTGTTGGGCAACGCCGCCCGACTTCAGCGCATTGATCCAATCCCACCACTTCACTTGCGTGTCGCGCATCAGCGACGGTTGTTCGGCTTTGGGCGTGCTGATCACCAGGTAGTGCATGCGAGCCTCGCGGGATTGTTACGTAAGTATTTGATTTAATTAAATATTTTATTTTTCGTCAGATTGCGCGTTATTGGCTGTGGGCGCGCGTCAGGCGCTGCAAAACAGCTTCCGCCACCTGCTCGCACAGCACCTCGAGCTTTTCAGCGGAAATAAACTCAGGGTTGCCTTGCACCATCACACAAATCGATTCCGGCACGTTTTGCGAACGTATGATCACCTTGGCCAATTTCTCGAATTGCTCGGTCGCCACCACCACCGCGGGCATGCCGCGTTTTACCAGTTGCGCGGTGTCGTGGACACTCCACGACGTGCACGAGCCTCAATTCGCCATGCCCACAATCGCCGCGTCGCACTCGGCGGCAACTTGTTCGAGCAAGCCCTCCGGCGGCGCGCACGAGGTGGGAATTTTGTAAGTGCGCATCTCCTTCATGCCGTGATGCTCGCGGAACACTTGTTCGATTTTCGCGCCCATCGCGTTGTAGCTCGCCCAGCCGTTGCTGAGAAAGCCGATACGTTTGTCTTTTAGCGCGCCCACCGCCGGCACGTAGAGCTTTTCGTCGGTGTTGGGGCTGACCGGATCGAGGTATTCAATGGTGCGTGTGCGCATAAGCCAAGTCTCCTGCTAAATTGCCGCCATGCTATAGACCGTAGTGCCGAAGTTCGGCACATAAGTGATGTGATACGCCTCCGGCCCGCCGGCCACCACGATGAGAATGTCCTCGGCCTTTTGGCAAATCAGGCACAACTCGTCGTCGGCGTAGTTATCGTACACCGGTACCGATAACTGCCGCGCGCGCGGAATGCGCTTGCGCGGGATTTTGGTTTGCTCGAACAGCGCTTGTTTGATGCGCGGCTTGCCCCAACCCGCGTCGGCAAAAATTTTGGCATGCCCCGGGCTCAGAATCACCAGCGGATTGCCCAGCGCGCGCAAATAGCCGTTATTGCCCGCCACCGCCATGCCGTGCGCAAGCATCGTCACGATATCCGCCGGGTCGTGAAACGCGGCGTAGATATTTTGCGTGCCCTGCCCCGCCACCGCGGTCACCGTGCTTTGCTCGCGCGCAAAACCATTGTCGGCGTGAAACGGCGGCCACGGGCTTTGCTCCTCGAACTCGCCAAAGCAAAACGAAAACTTTCCCGGCATGCCGTGGATCGCTTTGTCCACCTCGCCCGGCGGGCAGCCGCCGATGTTGAGCAAACACAGGCGCAACGCGCGGCCGATGGTCGCGTTCGCACGCGTACCCGGCCCCAGACAGCCGCGGCCGCAATTGATATCGAGCGCCTTGCGGATGGGCCCATTGACGATCAACACCGGCCCCACCGGGTTGGTCGTGGTCTGCACACCCAGCAGGTTGAACTTGGGCTCGCAAACCGCGCGCATCGCAGCCACCACCACCGGAAAATACTCGGGCAAACAACCCGCCATCACCGCGTTGATCGCTATCTTCTCCGCGCTCGCGGGCCCGCGCTCCGGCGGCACCACCGCGATCAATTCATCCGGCTTAAGTTGCGCCGCGTCAAGCATCGCGCGCACGGCGGTTTGCGTCGGCGGGATCACCGGCAAGCCATCGGTAAAGCCGCGCGCGTACATATCGGCAAACACCGCGCCGCAGTCATCGGCGACGGTGTAGCGCGCGGAGCTCAGTTTAGACATCGGCGAATGACGCTCGCGAGGAAGATGCCGCCATTTTAGACGCGGCACGGACGGCGCGATACCGGCATGAAGATTTTGCCCGCTCGCGTGGGCAGTTTGTAGGGTAGAGCCGCCGATAGCACCACCGCGCGCTGTGCGCGCAAGGCAAGCGGTCAATGCGCTTAAGACGATGCCAAGAGATCGCGCGGCCTTTTGCGATGTGCGCCAGCGTGCCGCGGATACGCATGCCTTGCTCCCGCGACCGCCGCTCAGAATGCGGTGATGCCGGCCCGCTCAAGCACTTTTTTCCACTTTTCGACCTCGCTGCGCAGATGCGCAACAAACTCGGCGCTGCTGCTGCCGACCGGATCGGAGCCGTCGCGCTTGAGCTGCTCGGCGAGTTCCGGCGACTTGACGATGTGCACCGCGCTATCGGCGATTTTCGCGATCACGTCCTTCGGCGTGCGTGCCGGCGCGGTGAGTCCGTTCCAAGCCACGGACTGGAAGCCCTTCAGCCCCTGCTCGTCTAACGTCGGCACGTCGGGCAGCGCGGCGGTGCGGCCGATGCTGGTGACACCGATCACGCGCAGGCGCCCGGACCGGATGAAGGGCACCACCGAGGTCAGGCCGTTAAAGGCCATGTCCACATGGCCGCCGACGAGGTCCACCAGCGCCGGCGCATTACCCTTGTAGGGCACGTGCACCATTTTTACGCCGGCCATCGCGTTGAGCAATTCGCCGGACAAATGTGGCACGCCGCCGTTGCCGGAGGAAGCAAAGTTGATCTGCCCCGGGCGGGCTTTGGCCAGCGCAACCAGTTGCTGGACATTTTTCGCGGGAACGCCGGGATGCACCACCAAGCCCATCGGCGTGGTGTTGATCAGCGTGATCGGCTCGAAATCCTTCACCGGGTCATAGGGCAGTTTTTTCATCACGCTGGGCACAATGGTGAAGGGTGCCGGGGTCATCAGCAGGGTGTGGCCGTCGGGTGCCGCCTTGGCGACCAGTTCGGTGGCGATCGTGGTGTTGCCGCCGGGCCGATTGTCGACGATGACCTGTTGGCCCCACGCTTGCGCCAGCCACGGTGCGATGGTTCGCGCAATGACGTCGGTGCTGCCGCCGGGGGCAAAGGGCACGATCAGGCGCACGGGCTTGCCCGGATAGACCTGCGCCGCCGCCCATGCCGGAATGAATGAACATAAAATCAAAAACAGCGGATTATTGGCTTTCATCGAGGCTCCTGCGGCGGGTCTTTCGGGTTTTGAAATCAGACTCAGTATGAATTTGCATGCCGTAATCGGCGCAGGGCCGCGCAATCGTCGCCCTCGCAGCGAACGATTAACGCTGTGTAAAGTGCACGCCGGGATTCTAGACGCGTAACCGGGCCGCCGATAGTTTCCCGTGACCATTCGGTGCGCCAGGCAATTTTTCCGCTGCGCCTCGATGCGATGAAATCCAACGCCACGCTGGGCGTGCGTTGGATATAGAACTTATTTCGCGGGAAACCAACTCAATCCAAGGACTCGCAAAACAACCGCTTTTAAACCCCCGCATCAGCATCTTTTATCCGGCCACTGCCGCGCTTTCGCGTTGCGCGGCGTGACTCGCCGCTCAACAAAGCCTCGGCATGACCGGCACGTTTGACCTGCGCTTAAAAACTGATCCAGTATGAGTGAGAGAAACTGAGTGTTTTTATCATTCGAAAGGATTAAGTTATGCCAAAAGGTGTTCGATTAAAGCCCGAGCAAATCGTG
>VGIF01000164.1 GCA_016868015.1 Betaproteobacteria bacterium | reverse complement strand
TGTGGGGCACGACCTTGGTCAAGGTATTGTGAGCGGCATTATGGCAAATTGCGTGTGCGATTGAAAAATTAAACGCAAACAGCGAAAACCTTCGACGCAGATTTACGCAGATGAACGCGGATTAACCCCGACACAATCTGCGAAAATCTGCGTTAATCCGCGTCAAAAAAGATTTTGGGTGACGCCCCAATAGCAGCAAAACAGTAAGACACATCGTGACGCTCTATCTCCTCATCGCCTTGGCAGTCCTAACGCACTTAGGTTTCGCCGGCAGCCGCTTAGCGGTGCCGCTGTTCGCCGTCGACCAAGGCGGCGGGCCGTTTGTCGCGGGCACCATCGTCGCGCTTTATGCCGCGTTACCGGCGGTACTGGCGATACCGGTCGGGCGCGCGGCGGATCGCATCGGTTATCAGCCGCTATTGGTGATGGGTACCGGCGCGATTTTTGTGGCGCTGTTGATACCATCGATTTTCCCCTCGGTGTACTCGCTGTATGTCGTCGCCACCGTGCTGGGCGTGGGGTTCATGGTGTTTCAGTTGGCGCTGCAAACCATGGTCGGCGGCATCTCGGGGCCGGAAAAGCGCGCAAAGAACTACAGCATGTTAAGCCTCGGCTACGCCTCGGCCAATCTCACCGGGCCGCTGATCGCCGGGGTGTTGATCGATCATCTGGGCCATGTGAAGACATTTGTGTGCTTGGCGGCGCCGGTGTTGTGCGCGGTGGTGATGGCGATAACCGGCAAGCGCTGGATACCGCAAGTGAAAGCCAAGGCGCAAGCGATCAAAGCCGGGCTGTTCGATTTGCTGCGTGATAAAACCATGCGCAATACCTTGATTGCGAGCGGCATTGTTTCTTCGGCATGGGATGTCTACCAGTTTTTCATGCCCATCTATGGCCGCTCGCTGGGCATGTCGGCCACTGCCATCGGCCTGGTGGTGAGCGCGTTCGCGATTGCGATCATTTTGATTCGCATCGTATTGCCGCTGTTCGTGCGGCGCGTGGGCGAAACGCAGACTTTGACGTACGCGATGTTCGTCGCGTGCGCGGCGTTTTGCATGTTCCCGTTTTTCGAGAGTGCATGGGCGCTGGCGGCGGTATCGTTTTTTCTGGGCGTGGGCTGCGGCGTGGGCCAGCCGCTATCGATGACGCTGGTGTACAACGCCTCGCCTAGGGGCCGCGAGGGTGAAGCCGCCGGCATGCGCATCACGGTGAATCAAGTTGCGCACTTTGTGATTCCCGTCGCGTTCGGCGCGCTCGGTTCGCTCGCCGGTTACGCGGCGGTGTTTTTAACCAACGCCGGGTGCTTGTTCGCGGGCGGGATGTTGAGCCGGCGGTTGTTGGGGAAAAAATAAACCCTTCACTGCTAAGACGCAGAGGCGCAGAGTTTGCGCAGAGAAATACCAAAAAGCTTTTCTCTGCGGTTCCTCGGCGTCTGCGCGCCTCTGCGGTGAAGCTTTTGCGGAAATCATTATGGACTGCACATTGACGCCACAAATCGAGGCTGTTATGGTCATGCGCACAACATGCGGGCCGTTCGAGCCCTTCATAAAAAACATAATAAAATCAATTACTTACGATATATATTTTTTGAGACGAGAGTGTGGCTATGAACAAGATCGTTAACTCCGCGGAAGAAGCCTTGGCCGACATCAAAGACGGCGCAACGGTTGCCATCGCGGGCTTTGGTGTGGCGCACCGGTTTGCCACCACGTTGATCGTGGCGCTGCGCGACAAGGGCACGAAAAACCTCACCATCGTCGCCAATTCGCTGGGCGATGCGGGGGCGACGCGCGGGCAAATTCTCGCCGAGAACAATCAGGTTAAAAAAATCGTGGTGGCGTTTTCAGTGCGCCCCGGTACGCCCACCGCGAGTGAGCAGCAGATCAACGAAGGCAAGATGGAAGTGGAGCTAATACCGCAAGGCATTCTGGTCGAGCGCTGCCGCGCGGGCGGCGCGGGGCTGGCAGCGTTTTATTCGCCGACCAGTGTCGGCACCGATTTGGTGAAAGGCCGCGAGCTGCGCGAGTTCGACGGCAAACAGTATGTGCTGGAAAAAGCGATTCATCTCGATTACGCGCTGTTGCGCGGTTATCGCGCCGACCGGCTGGGCAATGTGCAATTCCGCGGCGGCAGCCAGAATTTCAATCCGGCGTTCGGCAAGGCCGCGCGTATTGCGATCGTGGAGGTCGATGAAATCGTCGAGCCCGGCGTGATTCCGCCGGAGTTGATCGATCTGCCGGGCATTTTCGTCGAGCGCGTGATGTTGACCAAGGAAACCACCGACGGCAAATCGTATCGCCGGCCGGAGCGGCGCCCGTCCGACAAACCGCGGCTTTACAACAACAAGCCCGCGGTGACGCGCCAGGCGATCGCCAAGAACGCCGCCAAGCTGGTGCGCGAGCACACCTATTGCAATCTGGGCGTGGGCATCCCCACCATGGTGTCAAATTACTTGAAGGGCCGCGACGTGATTTTGCACGCGGAAAACGGCGTGTTGGGTTACGGCGAAATGGTGACCGAGGCGGACGATATCGATCCGGATGTCTACAACGCGGCCGGGCAATTCGTCGCGCTGCAGCCGGGCGCGTCGTTTTTCGACAGCGTGACCTCATTCGAAATGGCACGCGGCGGGCATATCGATACCGTGATCTTGGGCGCATACGAAGTCGACGCCACCGCGAGTGTTGCCAACTGGAGCACGGCGGATGCGATTCGCGGCGGCATCGGCGGGGCGATGGATTTGCTCTCGGGCCAGGGCGATCTCATCATTGTGATGGAACACACCGACAGCAAGGGCCGCCCCAAGCTGCGCAAGAAATGCAGCTATCCGCTGACCGGCCAAGGCTGCGTGAGTTACGTGGTGACCGATCTCGCCGTGATGCGTTGGGACGGCAAGCAGTTCGTGATCGACGCGGTGGCGCCGGGCTTTACCGCGGATGAAATTATCACCATGACCGAGATGCCGATGGTGGCGGGGCCGAACGTTAAAGATATGGAGCTGTAGTGTCGTTGCGGTTTATGCGGGGCGCGGCCAATACCGCGCCCCTTTTTATTTTTACCGAGCGTGCGCCCGGTGCGTGCGTGCGCGGTTGTGCTTTTTCGTGCTGAGTGCATGGTTTTATGTGTTATTCGTCCAAGATCGAAGCCGAGTACCGTAAATACGTCAACGCGTTCGGCGCGGAATTAAGCTTGGCCGATTACGTGCGGCTGTTTTGGGAGCGGCGCACCAACACCAGGATCAAAATTCCTAAGGCAATGGAAGCGCAGTTTCGTGACCCGCAAAGCGATGGCGAACGTGAGATCAAGGCGGCCATCGACGAATTCACCGAGGCGGAAAAAAATCGTTTCGAAGCGGAGCTGTTCAAGCAGCGCAAGCGCTTAAACGATGCGAACCGCGTGCTTGAAAGCAAAGCCACCAAGGCGGCCCAGGAAAATCAACGGATTGCCGCCGGCAAAATCGCCTGGGCGAGCGCGAAACTCGCCGATCTGCGCCGCGCTGAGTTGCTGGAACGCGACTCGCGGATTTTTCCCGGCTACTACGCGCCGGTGCTCGTCATGCAAAACGGGCGGCTCACGGTGAAGCCGATGCGCTACCAGTGCCGTGTCGCCGGCAAGCCTTCGTCGTATGACGTGAAATTTCCCGGTACCTACAATGCACGGCGCGACAACCTGGAAAAATTCTGGAAGCCGCTGTTTGGTTATAGTCACGGCATCCTCGCGATGAGCGCGTTTTATGAAAACGTCGACCGCCATCGCGTCGAAGGCCGGGAACTGGTGCCAGGCGAGAAGGCTGAAAACGTAATCTTGGAATTCAAACCGAATCCGCCGCACACCATGTACGCCGCGTGTCTGTGGTCGCATTGGACGGGCAACGGCGAACCGGCTCTCGATTCCTTCGCGGCGATTACCGATGAGCCGCCGCCGGAGGTCGCCGCCGCCGGGCACGACCGTTGCATTATCCCGATCAAACGCGAAAACGTCGCGGCGTGGCTCAACCCGGATCCGAAAAATCTCGCGGCGCTATACGCCATACTCGACGATCGCGAGCGGCCGTATTACGAGCATCGCCTGGCGGCGTAGCGTCACCATCGGGTTACAATTTGCCTTTCCGGCTTGATCATCACAGTCATCACAGGGAACACTCATGAGCAAAGCGTTACGCGCCAAATACGGCGTCCCAGCCTACAACGCGGGCATCCGCCTGCAAAACAAAGGGTTTTTAAAGCGCCTCGCGCAACGCGACGCCATCGATCAGCATTTCACCCGCGCCTGGCTCGACTATCAGGTGAAGGGCCTGGGGCAGCGCCCGGCGCTCGATATGCGCACGCGGCTGTTGGTGCTCATCGGGCAATACACCATGGCGAAAAGCCAAAAGCATCTGGACGAAACCGTGCGCGCGGCGCTGGCCGAAAAAGTGGACGTGCGCCACATCGCCGAGATAATTTTGCAGTGTTTGGTGTACGGCGGGCACACCACGGTGGATCCGGCGATCGATACGTTTTACAAAATCGCCAAGGAAAAAAAGCTGCTGGCGAAACTCAAAAAAACGCAGCTGCCGCTCGACGGCACCGATCGCAAACGCAACCGCGCCGAGGAAGAAAAAAAGTGGCACCCGGACGATGTCGCCGATCCGCGCTTGCAGCCGCTGATCGATAAACACGGCTGGCAGGGCTTGAGCACGGGGCTCATCATGCGCCCGCATCATCACTTGAACATCCTGAACTGGGTCGATGTGATGGACAGCGAGTTCGCCGGCTTGTGGGAAAACTTTTGCTACCGCGACATGTATTCGCGCGGCATGATCGATAACAAAACGCGCTTGCTGTGCATGGTGGGCGATTGTCTGGCGGTGGGTGAATCGACCAACGCGCGCGGCCACATGCGCGGCGCCATGCGCCAAGGCGCGCATCCGCGCGAAGTGATGGAGATCATTTTCATGACCAGTGCCAACTTCGGCATGCCGCCGGCGTGGCACGCGCTGGAGCACTTTCTGCAGATCCTCAAGGAAGACGGGCGCTTGGCTGAGGTGGGCAACCCGCCGTTGCGCGTCGAGAGTTACGCAAAATAAAATATTGTTTAAAATCAAATACTTACGTAATTTCGCATGAAACCCATTAGAACAGCCTTGTTCGCGCCCGGATCGAATTCGCGCGTGATGGCGAAGGCGCTTGAATCCGGCGCCGACGCGGTGATTTTGGATTTGGAAGATTCGGTGGCGATTGCGGCCAAGCCCGACGCGCGCAAGTTGGTTGCCGCACAAATCGATACGGTCGCAGCCGTGCGTGGCGAAGGCAAATCAACGGCGGGTGTGTTCGTGCGCACCAACAGCCCGGCCACCGGCATGCTGGAAGAAGATTTGAACGCTGCGGTGCGCCTAGGGCTCGATATGATTTTTTTGCCCAAGGCGGAAACGGTGGACGAGATCGCCAAATGCGCGGCGCTGCTCAATAAATACGAAACGGCGAAAGGCATGCGCCCCGGCACGGTGGACATTTGTTTAATGATCGAAAGCGCGCTCGGCGTCTACAACTGCTATCAGTTGATCAAAGCCTCAAAGCGCGTGACGGCCACGTGCATCGGCAGCGCGCGCGACGGCGATTTGCAGACCGATCTGGGCTGCGCGTGGTCGATCGAGGGCACGGAATTGCTTTATGCCAAATCCAAAGTGCTGTGCGACACGCGCGCGGCGGGGGCGTATCCACTCGATGGCGTTTACTCGGATATCAACGATGAAGCGGGGTTGATTAAGGATTCCACGGCGTCGGCGCGGCTGGGATTTTTGGGGCGCACGCCGATACACCCCAAACAAATCGCGCCGATCCGCAGGGCCTATGCGGTGCCGGAGGCGGAAGTGGCGTGGTATACGCGCGTGGTGAGCGAATTCGAGGCCGCGGAAAAAACCGGCGTGGCGGCGATTGCGGTCGAGGGTAAACTGATCGACTACGCGATGTATCAGCGGGCGAAGCGGGTGCTGGCGTTGGCTTCGCTGGATGGGAAACAAGGTTAACTGCTTCACCGCAGAGGCGCTGAGACGCAGAGTTAACGCAGAGAAAAACAGTAAAGCGGTTATCGTTTTTGAAGTCCTCTGCGAATCCTCCGCGTCTCTGCGGTGAATTTCTTTGCCATTAACGAACATGGATCACTCCTTTAGCCCCGAGCAAGACCAAATGCGCGATCACCTGCGCGCGTTGTTGCGCGAAGTGTGCTCGCCCGAATACGCCGCCAAGTGCGACGAAGACGCGCGTCCGCCGCGCGAAGCGTACGATGCACTGGCGAAAAACGGCTGGTTCGGTTTGATCGTGCCGCCGGAGTATGGCGGCACCGGCGGCACGGCGATTGACCTCGCGATCTTGCTCGAAGAATGCGGCTATGCGTTCGAAGAACTCGCGATGTGGGTGTTTCGCACGCTGACTTACGGCGGTTACGCCGTGATGCGCGATGGCACGCCGGAGCAAAAGCAATCGATTTTGCCGCGCGTGGCCAAGGGCGAAATCGCCGTGTGTTTTGGTTTGAGCGAGCCGCAATCCGGTTCCGATGCGGCGTCGCTGACCACGCGCGCTGCGGAGCGCCATGGTGACAATAGCGGCTACACCATCAACGGCCAGAAGGTGTTCACCTCCGGCATGGATTGCAGCGAGCTGTGCCTGCTGGTGGCGCGCACTGCCAAGGGTGAAAAAAAACACGAAGGCATCACCACCTTTTTGGTGGACACTAAAACGCCGGGCATCGACATCAAAAAAATCAAGACACTTGGCCAGCGCGCGATCGGCACCACGCAGGTGTTTTATAACGACGTGCAAGTGCCCAAGAGTGCGGTGCTGGGCAAGGTGGGTCAAGGCTGGCGCGCGGTGGATGCATATATTTGGTATGAGCGGCTGTGTTTGTCGGCGGCGCGCACGGGGGCGGCGACTGCGGCGTTCGAATACGCGTTGAACTACGCCAAGACGCGCAAACAATTCGGCCAGCCCATCGGCAATTTTCAGGCGATTTCGCACAAGCTCGCCGACATGAAAATGCTGCTGGATATTTCGCGCACCATGGTCTACCGCTTCGCGTGGCTGATGGATCAGGGCAAGGCCACGCGCCACGACGCCGCGGTGGTGAAGCTGCACACGGGTGAAACCTACAAAACGGTGTCCGACATGGGCGTGCAAATCCTCGGCGGCTACGGCTATTGCATGGAGTATCCGATGCAGCGGTTTTTTAGGGATTCGCGGCTGGCGACGATTGGGGCGGGCACCTCGGAGATCCAGCGCAATATCATTGCGCGTGGGTTGGGGTTGTGAAACCTTTTTTAGCCACAGATTTCACAGATTTTCACAGATTAACCCCAACTACGAATTCACCCGGTTTGGTTTTAATCTGTGTTCATCTGTGAAATCTGTGGCAAACGATTTTGACTTTGGGTTGTTGAAATGACTCATCCGCTTACCGGCGTGCGCATCCTCGAGCTCGGCCAGATCATTGCCGGCACCTACGGTTCGCAGGTGCTGACCGATCTGGGCGCGGAAGTGATCAAGATCGAAACGCCCGAAGGCGACTTGGGGCGCATTCCGTCGGTGGCGCCGTATAAGGGCGTGTCCGCGCTGTTTCTCACCTTCAACCGCAACAAAAAAAGCATTGTCATCAATCTCAAGTCGGACGAAGGGCGCGAGTTGTTTTATCAACTCGTCAAACATTCCGACGTGGTGATCGATAATTTTCGCGCGGGGGTATTGGAACGCTTGAAAGTCGATTACGCGACACTGTCGCAAATCAACCCGCGCATCATCCAATGCTCGGTGACGGGCTTCGGTAGCGACGGCGCGTACAAGGGTTTCCCCGCGCTCGATCTGGTGATTCAGGCCATAGGCGGGCATTTGTCGATCACCGGCGAGCCGGGACGCCCGCCGGCGCGTGTGGGCATACCGCTCGCCGATTTAAGCGGCGGGATTTTTTCGTGCGAAGCGATACTCGCGGCGCTGTATCAGCGCGAAAAAACCGGCAACGGATGCCGCGTCGAAACTTCGATGTTCGACGGCATGTTGAATTTGTTGAGTTATATGGCCACACACTACTTGAGCACCGGTGAGGTGCCCAAACCGCAAGGCACGGCGCATGAATTCACCGTGCCGTGGCAGGCGTTCGCGGCGCAAGATGGTTATCTGGTGATTGCCACGCGGCAGGAGAATTTCTGGAAAAAACTGTGTGTGGTGCTGGAACATCCCGAACTCGCTGATGATGCACGTTTTGCCACCAATCCCCAACGTCTTGAACATCGAGCCGTACTGGTGCCGATACTCGAAAATCTGCTCAAACAAAAAACCGTAAAGGCGTGGCTCGACAAGCTCTATGCTGCCGAGGTGCCCGCGGCGCCGGTGAACGATCTCGCCGGCGCGTTCACCGAGCCGCCGGTGGCGGAGCGCGAAATGATTGTCGAGTATGAACATCCGCAAGTCGGGCGCGTGCGCTTGCCGGGCAATCCGATCAAGTTTGACGGGATGGGTAAAACCTTGTCGCGCCCCGCGCCGTTGTTGGGGGAACATACGGATGCCGTGTTGCGCGAGTTGCTCAAGTTGCCACCGGCAGCCATCGCGCAACTGCACGAACAGGGCATTATAAAATAGTCAATTAAATCAAATACTTACGAGAGTGTATATGAGAGGGCTCTACTGGGAAGATTGGGCTATCGGCGCCGAGTTCGAAAGCCCGGCGCGCACGGTGACGGAGACCGACATCGTGATGTTCGCGGGGCTGTCGGGTGACTACAACCCGCTGCACATCAACGAAGAGCATTGCAAAAACACGCAGTTCGGCACGCGCATCGCGCATGGGCCGCTGGTGTACGCGATCGCGGCCGGGCTGATTTTTCAGTTGCACCTGTACGACGACACGCTGATCGCCTTTCTGGGCTTCGATAGCTTGAAGTTCACCGCGCCGGTGAAAGCGGGCGATACCATCCACGCCAAATTAAAGGTATTGGAAAAGCGTGAAACCTCGCGCGCCGATCGCGGCGTGATGAAGCGCCAACTGCAAGTATTCAATCAGCGCGGTGAAATGGTGCAGGATGCCGTGCAGGCGTTTTTGTTAAAACGCAAACCGGCGTGAGGTCCACGCCTGTTTATTCCAGCAACTGAATGCCGGAATCCTTGATCACCTTCGCCCACTTGACTGTTTCCGCCTGGGTGAAGGCGGCGAGTTCTTCCGGCGTGGATGACGCCACATCCAGCCCCTGCAGCGTCAGGCGTTCCTTGAGATCGGCGCTGTTGAGCGCTTTCACCGTTTCGGCGTTAAGCCGCGCGAGCACCGGCTTGGGCGTGCCGGCGGGCACGTAAAGCCCGTACCAGATCGTCACTTCGTAGCCAGGGATGCCCGACTCGGCGATCGTCGGTACCTCGGGCAGTTGCGGATTGCGTTTGGCGGTGGTGACGCCGATCGCGCGCAAGCGCCCGCCTTTGATGTGGGGCAGGAGGCCCGCAAGGCTCGAACACATCGTTTGCAGTTGCCCGCTCAACACATCGGCGACCGCGGCGCCGGCGCCTTTATACGGCACGTGTACCATGTTGACGCCGGTCATGCTTTTGATGAGTTCCATCGACAAATGCGGCGCGCTGCCGATGCCCGAAGACCCAAAATTGATTTTGCCCGGATTGGCCTTGGCGTGGGCCAAGAACTCTTTCACGCTTTTCACCGGCACGCCGGGGTGGACCACCAGCGCATTGGGCACCGTGCCCACCATCGATACCGGGGCGAAATCGCGTAAATGGTTGTAAGGCAACTTTTTGTAAAGCCCCGGATTCACCGCGTTGGTGGTGATCGAGCCCATGAGTATGGTGTAGCCATCGGCGTTGGCGCGGGCGGCGATTTCAGTGCCGATGATACCGCCGCCGCCGCCGCGATTGTCGACGATGAGCTGCTGGCCGAGGCGCTCGCTTAGCTTATTGCTCACCAAGCGCGCCACGGTGTCGGTGCCGCCCCCCGGCGCCAATGGGACAATGACGCGGATCGGGCGATTGGGGTAGGTTTGAGCGTAAGCGTTTGATGCGATCAAACCGGTCACGGCGATCAGCAGTGCGCGGCGTGTAACCATGGCAGCCTCCTTGTGTTATTAAGGATACGCTGATCAAGTAGGTAAAAGGTGCGCCCGAGGAAAGCGATGATGCCGATTATGCGAAATGAATGCTGATTTCATCAGGCCGAAGGCGCTTTCGATGTTTAATTCGGTGTTTTTCGCCGTTTTAGGCTTCCGCTGCACGCACTTATCCCGTGAGCGGCCTATCCCATTTGTAAATGTTCACCATCGCCAGCATCGCAAAGGCGCGATTGGCGTTCT
>VGIF01000163.1 GCA_016868015.1 Betaproteobacteria bacterium | reverse complement strand
GGATCGCGGTCTCGGTCTACGTGCTGGTGGCGATCGTCAAAAAGCGGCTTAACCTGTCGGCGAGCCTGTATGAGATGCTACAAATCTTGAGCCTCACGATGTTCGAGAAAATGCCATTGGATCAACTGCTTAACAAAATCGTCGCCGACGAAATTCCGGACATGTCCGCTAACCAATTGAATTTATTCGATTAACGTCCGGACATTACTGACCTTAAATGAATTCGTCATCAATAGCCACCATGAGAGCAAAAACGCCGCTAACGCGCACTTAATCACAAACCATCAGTGCCGAATAAGTGATTTTGCTATACATTTGCACGCAACGGTCGCGCCCCACGCATGAAGCTTCACGTCCTTGCAGATAAAGTTAGCAAGTATTTGATTTTATTTATCTTTTTATGACGTCAGATTGTAACCACAAGCCGCGATGCCTGCGGCGCTAAAGCCGCGGTGCGCGCCGCCCACGCGCACGGCAACGCTTGCGCGTGACCGACACTCATGATGCTCCTCATCAAACTCGCCCTCGCCATGCCGTTGATCGGATGGCTGGTCCACGCCAACGAGATCGCGGCGCTGGCGCTGATCGGCCCCATGATCGGTATTTTGCTCACGCGCGACATCATGAACCTTGCCGGCGGCTCGTACTACATCGCGCGCAAGCACGCTTACGACAGCGACACGCGGGTGTTCAAGTACGGCTATGCCACCCAGGTGCGCATGATCATGCACCGCAACCGCGCCTGGTTTTCCGCCGCACCGATCTGCGAAGTGTTGGGCCACCGCGATGTCGAACGCACGGTGCGCCACTACGCCACCACCGAATACTGCGTCTACGGCCTGCGCAAGGAAAAATTCCTGCCCGAATCCGGCGTGCGGCGGCTAGCGGAAATTTCGCGCAGTCCGGAGGCGCAATCGTTTTTGCGCTGGTTCGACATCGAAGTCGCGGCAACGCTCGAACGCACGCGCCGGCGCACGCAAAGCGGCGGTGCGATCGCCACGCCCGATATCGATATTAGCGAAGCGCCGCCGGACAGCCCCGATCGCCCGGCGGCATAACGCCTGCTCCGGCGCGCTCAAACGCCCGAGTTCGACAACCCGCCGTTGATGTGGATGGTTTGCCCGGTCATGTAAGCGCCGGCGGGGCCGCACAGGCTGCGCACCATGCCGGCGATTTCGTGCGGCGTGCCTTCGCGCGCCAGCGGAATGTTGGGGTTGGCGCGATGCCGCTCTTGCGACGTGCCGCGTTTGGTGTCGATCTGCCCCGGCGACACGCAATTCACGCGGATGCCGAACTCGGCGAAATCCTGCGCCATCGCCTTGGTCAAGCCGACGATGCCGTGCTTGGACGCCGCCACATGCGCACGATCTTTTAACCCCAGCAGCGCGGTAACGCCGGCGAAGGTGACGATGCGCCCATCGCCCGCTTTTTTAAGCGCCGGCAAACACGCCTTGGTAGCGACGAACACGCTATCGAGATTGGTGGCGAGGATGCGCCGCCAATCGTCATAACTGATTTCATCGAAATGCACGTGCTCGCGCACCGCGGCGTTCAGCACCAGGATGTCGAGCCGTCCGAAGCGTTTGATCACCGCGTCGCACATCGCCTCCACTTGTTTGGGCTCGGCCATGTCGGCGGCGTAGGCTTCGGCGTCACAGCCGAGCGCCTTGACTTCGGCCACCACACCGCGCGCTTGCTCGATGTTCGAGCGCGTGACCACCGCCACCTTGGCCCCGCCGGAAGCGAGCGACAGCGCGATGGCGCGCCCGATGTTGCGCGCGGCGCCGGTGACGAGTGCAACTTTGCCGGCGAACTCATCGCCCTTGTGCATGCCGGGTTCGGTCATGGTGGTGCTCCTTAACGTTAATGGATTAAAACCGATCTACACGTGAGCGTAGCATGACTACGCACCAACCTTCACCGGCTTCACCGCATACCCCTGCGCCACCACGCACTGATTCACAAAGTTGGCGCACGCCGCGACCACCGACAAATTAGGCGCGGCCGTGCCGGTCAACGCGCTGATTTCGATCAGCACGTTGATCAGCGCATCGAGTTCGAGCGAGCGGCCCGCGCGTAAATCCTGCAGCGTTGAGGTGGGCAAGTTCACGCGCTGTGCGGTGTCGGACACCATTTTTGCGACGTCGATTTGCAGTGTGGTGCCGCTGGCTTGAGCAAGCGCCACCACTTCCTTGATCATCGCCGTGGCGAGCGCGGCGGTTTGCGGGAAACCCGCCGCTTCCTTGGGTGTGGCCTGCGCCACCACGCCCAGCGTGTTCCACACCGCGTTGGACAACAGCTTGGTCCACTTCGCCTTGCGGATGTCGGCGACCGCATTACCGGTCCAACCGGCGTTGCTGGAAATTTTAGCGATGGCTTGCAGCCGGTCGCTGATGCGGTTGTCGATCTCGCCGATGGCGAGCGAATCGGCCGCGCCATCCGCGAGCTTGATGTGGGCCGGCGCCAGCAGATCGGTGGGCTTAAACGCGACACCGCCGATGATCTCGCGCGCGGCGAAGGTGCGCGCGAGCACGCCCTCGGGATCGAGCGTCTTGAGTGGCGTGCCTTTGTACTTCGATTCGATGCCGTCGAACTGCCACCACGGTATGCCGTTTTGCGGAAACACAAACACCGCGTCCTTGCCGCCCAGGCGCTTCACGTGGGCCGCGGCTTGCGGCAACTGGTGCGATTTCAACGTGACGTAGATCAAATCGTACGGCGGTTTTTCCTCGCCGGGTTTCACCACGCGCACTTTGATCGGATTCAAATTCGCGCGTTTGGGGCTTTCGAGGATCACGCCGCGCGCGGCCATCGCCTCATACATCGCGCCGCGCGCCACCAACGTCACGTCTTCACCGGCTTCGGAAAGAATCGCGCCGAGATAACCGCCGATCGCGCCGGCGCCATACACGAGAATTTTCATTTTGAGATGATGTATCTTAAGTATTTGCTTTTATTGAATATTTTATACGGGCTACGCGCGCAGCTTCGCCGGTTGAATCGCCACGCCATCGTGAATGATGCGTTGGTTCAACAAATTCGCGCAGGCGGCGACCGCCTTCAACGACGGCGTGGCAACGCCCGCTAGTTGCCCCATTTCGATCACCGAGTTGAGTATCGCATCGAGCTCCATCGCGCGGCCCGCGCGCACGTCCTGCAGCGTCGAAGGCGGAATCGGCGCGCGCTTTGCCGCACCGGCGATCAGCTCAGACGCGCTGGTGTTTAGCGTAACGCCCACCGCGGCGGCGACCGCGATCACTTCGTTGATCATCTGCGCCGCGAGTTCCATCGTCGGTGCGTAGCTCGCGGTGTCGTTGGGATTCGATTGCGTGAGCGAACAAAGCGGGTTCCAGATGGCATTGGACAAAAGCTTGTTCCACTTGGCCTTGCGGATGTCGGTGACCGCCTTGCCCGGCCAGCCTGCGTTGCTGGCGATGCCGGCAATGGTTTGAATGCGCTCGCTCATGCGGTTATCGAGTTCGCCGACGGTGAGTGAATCGGCGTCGGTGTCGGCGAGCCGTATGCGCCCCGGCTCGACGATGTCCGAAGGTTTAAACGCAATGCCGCACACCAGATTTTCCGCGGTGAAGGTGCGCGAGAGCACGCCGTCGGGATCGAGCGATTTCAGTTTGGCGCCGCGAAAGCGCGTGTCGATGCCGTCGAAGTACCACCACGGCAAGCCGTTTTGCGGAAACACGAACCACGCATCCTTGCCGCCCAGCGTGCGGATGTGCTCGGCCGCACCCGCCAGTTGATGCGCCTTCAAAGTGACAAAGATGAGATCGAAGGGCCCCCGCACTTCATCCGGCCGCACCGCGCGCACGCGTATGGGTTGCGCACGCTTGATGCGCCGGCCTTCCAGAATGATGCCGCGATTCGACAGCGCCTCATACTGCGCGCCGCGCGCCACCAGCGTCACGTCTTCGCCCGCCTCGGTGAGCATCGCACCGAAAAATCCGCCGATCGCGCCGGCGCCGTACACCAACAATCGCATTTTGTAAGTATTTGATTTTATTGATTATTTTTTAGCCATTTGTTTGAGCACCGTCGACACGTCGCGCGCGGTTTCAATATTCATCACCGAGCGCGCGAGCGATGCCGCACGCGCCGCGCCGATCACCGGTGAGGCGAGGCTGGTGAACTTGGCGAGCAACTCCGCATCGTTCATCGGATTTTGAATCGAGCCTTTGGGGTAATCGATTTGCGACGTAAAAGTTTTGCCGTCGCTTTGCTTCAAAACCATTTTGCACGACACGCCGTGCGGCAGTTTATCGTCGACCACGATGGTGTGGGCGTTCGACAATTTTTTCACCAGCGGGTTTTTGATGTTGCGGTCGCTGTATTGCTTGAGCAACGCCTGGCCTTCGATCAGCGCCACCGCCACCGAAAACGGCAGCGATACCTGCGCTTCGTGATAGGTGCGCGGCGCTTTGTTCTGGTGATAGTGCGCCCAGTCGGAGTGGCGCGCGAAATGAATCGACTTGACCTTCTTTAATTCAAAGCCGGGTTGTTTGCGTATCGCCAGCGCGCAATCGATGGCGTTGTGGATCGGCCGCGCACACGAATACGGCTTGAACTCGATTTCGAGTTTGTACGGCTTGTTGATGCCCTCAACCAGACGTTTGGGTTGATTCTTGTCGGTGAACGCGCGCAAAAAACCGCGCTCGCCTTCGAAAATCGTATCCGCGCCGGTAAAACCCAGTTGCGCCATCAACGCGGCGGTGACGCCGTTACGCGCGGTGGGGCCGGGGTTAAAACGCTTTTGCATTGACGGCCCATACATTTCCATCAAGCCCGAGGCTTGCGCGCCGGCCATGCCCAGCGCGTTGGTCATTTTTTCCGCGTTGAGCTTAAGCAATTTCGACACCGCAATCGTTGCCCCGAATACACCGCAGGTCGGCGTGGTATGAAACGCGCGGTTGCGCAGCGAGTTGTTCGCCGCGCGCGACACACGCTCCATCATTTCGCAGCCGGCGGCGAGCGCGGCGATCAAGTCCTTGCCGCTGGCGTGCGTGGCATCGGCCACGGCGAGCGCGGCGGAATACACCGGGGGGCTAAAGTGAAACAACGCCAGCACGTCGATGTCGTCAAGCTCGATCGAGTGCGAGGAAATCGCATTGGCAAATGCCGCAGCGGTGATCGACGCCCTACCCTTATCGCCAAACAATTGCGATTGAGTGCCGCCGCCGTGCTTTAACGCAAACTCGCGCGCGATCTCGCCGCTTTCACTTTGGCTGCCGGCGAGTGCGACGCCGAGGTAATCGAGCAGCAGGCGCTTCACCGCGTGGCGTGCCGCAGCGGGGAGATTGTTATAGGAAAGCTTGGCGAAGCGGTGGGCGACTTGGGTGGCTAGGGTGGGTTGGGGCATGATTTTGGGTGGTTTACGAAATTAAGAACTTCACCGCAGAGGCGCGGAGGCGCAGAGGACACACAGAGAACAGCAATTCGATAGCTTTTTGTTGTTCTCTGCGAAAACTCTGCGTCTCTGCGTCTCTGCGCCTCTGCGGTGAAGGGGTTTAGTTTTAAGCGCCTTGCACTTTCTTCGCCATCAGCGCAGTCAATTCATTCGTGCTCGCCGCCCGATCCAGCGTTGCCGCGAGCTTGACGAACTTATCGATATTCGCCTTGGGCACGCAGCCGCTGACGACGTTGCGGAATTTGTATTCGATCTCTTCCGGCGATAACGGCTTTTCCGGGCTGCCGCGGCGGTGATGCAACAGCTTTTCGACCACGCGGCCGTCCTTCGCGGTCACTTTCACCCGCGCGGCGTGACGGAACGGCGCGCCCATTTTTTCGATTTCGGGGTCGACGTACGCGCTGACGCGCGAGATGAAGTCAAAAATCGCCGGGTCGTTTAAGCGCGACTGTTTGTACTGCTCGGTGAACGCCATGCCGTCGATCGCGGTAACCGCCAAACCGTAATACAAATTCATTTGTGCCGCGGTGACGCCTTGCGCTTTGTAGGTCCACGCGCAATGCACATGGGTCATCGGGCTCAAGCCGGTTTCCAGTTTCGCGATGTCATTCGCGGAAATCTTCATTTCGCGCATGATTTCCGCAAGGCCGTCGAGCGCGGTGTGTATGCTCGTCACACTCGCATGCGGTTTGTAACCGACGTTGGCCGTTTCCCACACTTGGCCCAGGCCATCGGTGAGCCGTGCGGCATTCGGCGTATCGGAATACACCGTGAGATAACCGCCATACGCCGCCTCCAACACATCGGTAATCCCCGTAAAGTTACGCTGCGCCAACTGCGCGCAATACACGCCGCTTTGCGCCGCGCGGCCGGAGTGAAAACGCTTGACCATCGCGCCTTCCTGCGCCGCCATCAAGCCGCCCGCCTGCGAGCCCGCCATGCCGAGCGCGTGCAGAAATTGATCGGCGTTTAAATTCAAAATGCGCGCCGCCGCCGCCGCCGAAGCAAATACCCCTGATGTGCCCTGCGGATGAAAGCCGCGGAAGAACAACCCCATGGTCGCCGCGTTGCCGACGCGCGCGCCAATTTCGTAGCCGGCCACCATCGCCGTGATTGCAGCTTTACCCGACATGCCACCCGCCGCTTCCGCAAACCCCAGCGCCACCGGCGGCGCCAACGAACCGATATGCACAATCGATTCCTTGTGGATGTCGTCGAGCTCAAACGCGTGGCCCGAAGTGCCGTTCACCAAAGCCGCCAGCGCCACCGAGGATTGTTTGCCCATGCCGTAGAGCGAGGCCACACCTTTGGCATCTTCCGCCAGCGCCAGTTCGGCCACTTTCTGAGTCCACGGCAATGTCGCGCCGTAGAGCACGCAGCCGATGTGATCGAGCACCGAGAGCTTGATGCGCTCGATGACTTCCTTGGGCAAATCGATAAATTGAATGGACGAGGCAAAACGCGCCAAGTCGCGCGTCGCGTGTTCGAGTAGCGGCGGTTTGGAACTGCTCACGGGGTGCTCCTGAAAAGACTCGCTCGCAGCTTGTGGACTGCGAGCGAACGTGGAGCGCTATTTTACTGCGGTATGCCGCGCACGAGCCAGCAGGTTAAGCGCGTGCCCCCGCCCCCTGCGCGATCAATTCATCGTGCTTGGCCACCGCCAGCCGATTGATCTCGTGATAGGTGTCGGTGGCCTGCTTGTGGCGCGCAACATCGACCGGATCGAGATCACGAAACGGCCGCGATTCCAGATTGAAATGGTGGTAACGATCGACGCCGCGCACCAGTTGCACGCTATCCTTCGGCAGGCCGTCGATCGGTTTCACGCGCGTCGGGATGTAGCGGATAGCGAAGCCCAAGCGCCGCTCGTCATCGTGGCTTTCCTCGGAGCCGTGGAACATCAAGCCGTGATGGAACGACATTTGCCCTTGCGCGAGCGCCATGTAGACGGCTTGTTTTTCATCCACCGTCACCGCCACTTCCTGCCCGCGCAGCAACAAATTATTCGACACGCCCTCGCGGTGCGCCACCAGCTTGCGCTGCGAACCGGGGATTACTTTCATGCAGCCGTTGGCGCGCGTCGCCGGCGTGATCGCCACCCACGCGGTGACGATGTTTTCGCTGACATCGAGGCCCCAGTACGGCACGTCCTGATGCCACGACACAAAACCGCCGTCGTTTTTATCCTTGATGAACCAGCGGCTCGACCAGCACAGGATGTCGGGGCCGAGGATGTCTTCCACCGCATCCAAAATTTTCGGGTGATGCACCACGCGGTCGAGCGCGGTAAAAATCAAATGCGATTTGAGCGACCACGCGCGCGGCCATTGGCCATCGTATTTGGCTTCGACCGACTCGACCAGCGCGCGCACTTCACGCGCTTCGCCGGCGGTGAGTGCGTTCACCGGCGACAGATAGCCGTGTTCGCGGTAGTGCGCGACTTGCGTGCTGGTGAGTGCCTTGAGCGAAATGGTGGTTTGATCCATGGTGTAACCTCGAAAATCAGTGCGTCAACCTTATCTACCGTTGGCCTGCGAACGCCACACTGTCGTTCCCGCGCAGGCGGGAACCCATAACACCGTTCGGTATGGCACATCGGCCCCCAACCCACCTTCCCCGATGGGAATGAGATACCCGCCTGCGCGGGAATGATGGGTGAAGTTCATAATGAAATCAGTTGGATTATAGAATCAATAATTCGGCACCGCATCCAGCCGAACCGCGATGCCTTCAAGTTCTTTCGCCGCCGCCGGATAGCGCTGCATCACCAACGGATCATGCCCCGGCACGATGTGTTTTTCCGAATCGGCGAGTTCACGCAGCCGCGCGTAACCATCGAGCGTCTGGCCCAGATGATAAGTGGTGGTAAACACGCGCCCCTTTTCGAAATGCTCGTAATAGTGGCTAGTGTCGGAAGCCACCACCACCCAGCCGCGCGCGGTGTGCACGCGCACGCATTGCAAACCCATGGTGTGCCCGCCGATGTGGTGAATGCTGATGCCGGGTGCTAACTCATGATCGCCACTGTAAAACGACACGCGTTCGCCGTACACCAGGCGCACCATGCCGATCACCTCCTCGACTTCGTAGCCATGATTGAACTGCTTGTGGCGCATGTGGCGGCCGGTGGCGTACTGCATCTCCAAATCCTGCAGATGAAACTGCGCCTTGGGAAAATCCTGGAAAGTGCCGACGTGGTCGTAATGCAAGTGCGTGATGATCACGTCTTTAACTTCCGTGGCATCCACGCCCACCAGCGCAAGCCCATCCGCCGGCTGGCGGATAAATACGCGCTTGCGTTTTTCCGCCATCGATTGCGTAAAGCCGGTGTCGATCACGTATTCGACGCCGTTGCCGCGCACCAGCCACACGAAGTAATCCATCGGCATCGGCGCATCGTGCGGATCGCCGCCGACAAAATGCACCGTGCGCTTGGCATCGCGCCAGGCGTATTTGATGGCGTAGATTTCGTAGTTGGGTAGGGTCATGTAATTCCTCTTCTACAAAACGTCAAAACACACGTTGCTGATCAGAGCGCAACACTAAACCTTGTCGTTCCCGCGCAGGCGGGAACCCATAACACACGTGCCACTGGCAACACCGCATGGGTTCCCGCCTTCGCGGGAACGACAGGGTTGGTTATTCGCCCGAGACATGCAGATCATCCATGTTTGACTCGTTTTTCGCTTTGCTCTTTTCGAAAGCGATTATCCACCGACAACGCCGCCAGCATCCCATCACGCAGGCACGACAAAAAATCCCCCGGCCGATAACAATCGCCCGCGAGTTCGTATTCAATGCTTGCTTCTTCCAACAGCGGCACCACATCTCGCACCGGCGCAGGCCCGGTGGCAAAGAGTAGCGCGTCGCCGACTTCGATCTCGCGTGTGGTGCCGTCGTCGTGACGCAGCGTCAGCGTCGTGCCCGCCGCGCGCTCGACCTTCACGCGCGTGAGCAATGCCGTCCCGCGCTCGGTCAAACGATCCTCCTACTCCATGCGATTGTTACGCGCCATGCCATTGGCGACGGCGGCGAGCATTTCGACGAGGGTGCAGTGTTTGCCTTGCAACGTAAACAAATCGGCGGCTTCGGAGCCGACCATGCCGCCGCCGATAATCGTGATGCGACTCGCTGCCGCGAGCCGCGCGGGATTTCGCAGCGCATCCCACGCGTGCATCACTTGCACGCTGTTTGCCAATTGCGACACATCGAACGGGTGCGCACGCGGCGCGGCGCCGGTGGCGACGATGGCGAAGTCCGGCGCGTAGGCCTTCAACGCCGCCGTGCTCGCCGTCATCGAGGTGCGGATGCGCACACCGAATTCATTCAACAACTGCAAGCGGTAGTCGAGCACGGGTTTGACCTCGAGCTTATCCGGCGCGGCAATCGCCATCGGCATTTGCCCGCCGACTTGCGACGTTTTTTCCCACACCTCGACGTGATGCCCGCGCGCGGCGGCCACGCGCGCGCCTTCGAGGCCCGCCACGCCCGCACCGATCACCAGCACGCGCTTGGGGGATCTGGTTTTGCGCGCGGGGAACAACTGCGGCTCGGCGTGTTCCAGCGCTTCGAATTCGGTGCCGATCACCGGGTTATGCACGCACGCGACATCTTTTTCCAGCGTCAAGCGCTCGAAGCACACGTTGCAGGCGATGCATTGGCGGATCGGCGCTTTCACCGCGCCCAGCGCCTTGGCCGTCCAATGCGCATCGGCGTAGAGCGCGCGGCCCACCGAAACAAAATCGGTGGCGCCGTCGGCGATCAATTTTTCAGCGTCTTGCGGATCGACGATGCGCCCCGCCACCAGCACCGGGATGTTGACCGCTTGCTTGATTGGCTTAGCGTACGGCCCCAAACAGCCGCGCGGGAATGACGGCGGCTGGATGCAATATTTCGAGAGTTGCGGGC
>VGIF01000162.1 GCA_016868015.1 Betaproteobacteria bacterium | reverse complement strand
AGAACGCCAATCGCGCCTTTGCGATGCTGGCGATGGTGAACATTTACAAATGGGATAGGCCGCTCACGGGATAAGTGCGTGCAGCGGAAGCCTAAAACGGCGAAAAACACCGAATTAAACATCGAAAGCGCCTTCGGCCTGATGAAATCAGCATTCATTTCGCCTAATCGGCATCATCGCTTTCCTCGGGCGCACCTTTTACCTACTTGATCAGCGTATCCCTAAATCTTTTAGTCACTATTCAACTGCAATTGGCAACAATCACGAACTAGCCGATGCGTCGTTCCCGCGCAGGCGGGAACCCATAACACCGTGGCCCTTGAGGCATCCTATGGATTCCCGCCTTCGCGGTAAAGGGGTTAAACATTTCTTGCTCATTGTCCACCTGCGCAGCGGCCCCTTGTCAAGGCGACGGGCGAGCCACTAAATGCCGCGCGTTTGATCCAGATCACCCCGCGCGCCTATGCACTGCCGCTAACATGAACCATCCGCGATACCGAAAGGGGACTCA
This sequence comes from Betaproteobacteria bacterium, assembly GCA_016868015.1. Taxonomy (GTDB): domain Bacteria; phylum Pseudomonadota; class Gammaproteobacteria; order Burkholderiales; family SG8-41; genus UBA5216. Next base: position 9,849 of record VGIF01000162.1, on the reverse strand, counting down.
GATGAAACTCGCCTTCATTGTCCACAACGCCTATCAAACCGAGCGCGTCATGCAGTTGCTGAAGGAAACGCAAATCGATTACTACACGCGCTGGGATCACACCACCGGCAAGGGCCACGGCACCGAGCCGCATCTGGGCAGCGGCAGCTACGGCAGCACCAACGCGGTGATGATGATCGCCTTCGAGGATGAAGCGCCACTTAACGCGCTGATCGAAGGCATTAAAGCCACCAACACACAAATTGGACGTCCAGCGGATCGCATTCGCTTGTTTCAAGTGCCGCTGGATCGCATCGTGTAGCCCTCGGCGCCACGTGCTGGTGGTAAGATTTCCGCGTCGCTATCTCCATCAAGGAGGATGCCGTCATGCTGGAAATCCAACGCAACACGCCGCAAGTCGGCGCCATCGCCGAAGGTGTCGATGTACGCAAGCTCGACGAAGAATGCTGGAATAAGCTTTATCAAGCGTGGCTTGATTGCAACGTGCTAGTGGTGCGCGGGCAAAACCTGCAGCTTCACGAGTTTTTGCAATATAGCCGGCGCTTCGGCACGATCAACCCGCATCCGTCGAAAAGCACGCGCCACCCCGACGTGCCGGAGATCACGCTGCTCGGCGTAAACAAATACAACGCCGACGGCACGCTCAACATGGATATCTATGCGCGCGGCGCATCGGGCTGGCACACGGACGGCGCGTACGATCAGATTCCGTTTAAGGCAACGCAACTCTACGGCGTAGCGATTCCCAGCCGCGGCGGCGATACGCTATTCGCTAGCATGTACGCCGCCTACAACGCGTTGCCGGAAAGTTTAAAGCAACGTATCGAAGGTAAAATCGGCGCCTATGTCTACGGCGGCCGGCGCAAGCACACCGCGCTGCTAAACCCGGAAGACCGCGCGAAACCACCGGTGTTTCATCCGCTCGCGCGCGTGCACCCGGAAACCGGGCGCAAGGCGCTCTACTTTGATCCCGGCAAAATCCTGCGCGTCGAGGGCCTGCCGGAAGACGAAAGCAATGCGCTGATCGACGAGCTCGCCAAATACATGGTGCAACCCGAATCCGAGTATCACCACAAGTGGAAAAAAGGCGACATCGTGATTTGGGATAACCGCTGCTCCTATCACAAAGCGGCGGGCGACTACCCGCCGGAGGAAGACCGCATCCACTGGCGGGTGTCGATCAAAGAACCTCAGACCCAAACCACGCACTAACTGCGCTGCAGTCGCTCACGCATCGCCCGCGCGATCGGCGCCGCCGCCGATTCGGGGAACGGCGACACACTGCTGACGTTGATCTCGCACAACACGTAAGTGTCCTCGCCCGCCGCCGTTTTCGGGCCGAACATAAAATCGCAATCCCACAGCACCGGCAATTGCTCGCGCGGTATGCCGAGCAAGCGCTGCGCGGCCGGTAACCACTCGTTTTCCAGTCGGTGCTTTAACGGCTGAAACGCCGGCACGGTCGGCGGGTGATACAAACGCGGGCCGGGCGGTAGCGCGCTCTCGCGCGGCGCACCGGGCGGCGCGGGATACAACGCGTTAATCGCTTGATGGCCGAAACCCTCGACGCGGTCGTGCACCAAATAACAGCGAATCATCCCTTCGGGCAGGCGCGGCTGATAAAGCTGATCGATCATTTTGCCCGCGCCCGCGAAATACCTTTCGCAGAGCGCAAAAAATTCACGCAGGGTGATTTTCGCTTCGACTGCGCCGCGTTTGGCGTGGCGCGCGTGGACTAGCGCTTCTTCCGGCAACGACGTCGCGCGCGCGCCGGGGTTTTCCACCAACTCGACACGCCACACGCCGTCGCCGCTTTGGCCACGGTATTGCTTTAACACCCGCACCTGCCCCGCCAGCAATTTGCGCGGCAGCTCGCGGCGCAAGTCGTCAAAGCTTGCGTACAAATCGATGTCGCTGCCCCAGCCGAGCTCACGCGTGCGATACAACACTTCCTTGGTGCCGAGCTTCAAGATGATGTCGGGATGCGTGCTGACAAAAACGCCTGCAGCCGCGACCTCGCGCAGCAATGCATCGAGCATTGAGCGATCGCGACCGCCCTCGATCGGGTTCACCCACACCAGCACGCCATCGACTTGCAGCAACTGCCGGCGCAACTCGTCACAAAAATCGTCGTGATAAATCGCGGGCTCGGCATTTAGGCCCTTCGCCGCGAGCGCCTGGAACACATTCAGAAAGCGGCTGTTTTCCGGCGTGGCGTTACGCCGCGCCTCGCGGTCCCCCGGATACACCAGCGCCACGCGGCGGCGAGTGGTTTGCGACACGGTTCATCTCCTTGCGTTAAGCGGCCGTGGCGCGGCGACGAACAAAGGGACTGGAAAACAAAATGTCCAAGTCACGTCCTTGCACGGCCGGTCATCGGCGCGGTAAGGACAGAGCTTGGACACATGTCTTCCACTACCGGGCGTCTGTCACGGCCCGATTTATTTCGTAGATGAGTATTACATAGTTTTGCGCGCGGGTGAAGCGCGCTTACACGGCCTCAATCGACCTTCGCACCCGAAGCCTTAACCACCTTCGCCCATTTCGCCACTTCGGCCTTAAGGTAATCACCGTATTCGGCGCTCGTCATGGTGCGCGGGTCGGCGCCTTGTTCGCTCAGATATTTGCTCATCGCCGGCTCGCGCACAATGCGCACGATGGTGCTGTTCAGCCGTTCGATGATCGCCGCCAGCGTGCCCGCCGGCACCACCACACCGTTGGAGCCGCTTGCTTCAAACCCTGCCACGCCGCCTTCCGCTATGGTTGGCACTTCGGGCAAAGCGTTGATGCGTTTTGCCGTGCTCACACCGAGCGCACGAATGCGCCCCGACTTCACATGCGGCACGGCCGAAGGCGCGGTGGCAAACGTCAGCGCCACTTGCCCCGACAGCAAATCGACCATCGCCGGCGGCGCGCCTTTGTACGGCACATGCACGAAATCGACACCGGTTTGCGTCTTGAACAACTCCGCGGTGAGATGCGGCTGGCTGCCGTTGCCGGCCGAGCTGTAATTTAACTGACCGGGGCGCGCTTTGGCATAGGCGATAAATTCCTTCACCGTTTTCACCGGTAGCGACGGATGCACCGCCAGCACCTGCGAAGTTTCGGCGATCAGCGTCACCGGCGCGAAATCGCGAATCGGATCGTAGGCGAGTTTCCGATAGAGGCTGGGGTTGATGCAGTGAATGGTGGAAATCAAAAACAGGTTGTAGCCGTCGGCCGGCGACTTCGCCGCGATTTCCGCGCCGATGTTGGCGCCTGCGCCGGGACGATTGTCGATGATAACTTGCTGCTTCCATTCCTCCGTCAGCTTTTGCCCCACCGCGCGCGCGAGAATATCGCTGGTGCCGCCCGCGGGGAACGGCACGATCACGCGCAGCGGCTTTACCGGAAAATTTTGCGCGAGCGCGGGCAACGTCACCGCGCACAGCGCCCCGGTCAATATGCGTGTTATACGTGTTATGCGTGTTATACGTGTTATGCGTGTTATGCGTGTTGAAAATTTCACCTTGGCTCCCGTTTATTTTGCGGCGGATGCGCTAGCGTATCTGTTATTCTTCGCGCACGCAAAGGAGCATTATCTCGTGGATACTTGGCAACAAAAAATCGGCCTCATTGTGCCGTCGTGGAACACGGTGATGGAATACGAAACCCAGCGCCTCGCGGCGATGGGTGAAACCGGCGCTTCTGTACATGCCATGCGCATCGAGCATACGGCGGACACCGAAGAGCGCCTGATGGGGCTGTCGGTACAGGCGCCGCGAGCCGCCACGCTGCTGGCGCACGCCAAGGTCAACGTCATCGGCTACGGCTGCACCGCCAGCGGCTTTTTGCACACGCCGGCGCAGGACCAGGCACTAGCGCAGCGCATCACGGCGCAAACCGGAATCCCCTGCGCCACGTCGTCGCGCGCGATCGTCGATGGATTGCGCGCGCTGGGCGCCCGCAAGTTAAGCCTCGCTTCGCCTTACGCGCCGTGGCTCAACGAACGGCTCAAGCAGTATTTGACTACCGACGGCTTTGAGGTGCTAGCCATGCAAGGCTTAAGTACCGAAGCGCATTCGACGATTACACGCGAACGGATCCTCGCGTTGGTGGACGAAGTGGTGCGCCCCAACACCGAGGCGATTTTTATCAGCTGCTCGAACTTTCGCACGCTCGACATCATCGACACCGTCGAACAAAAGTACGGCAAACCGGTGGTCACCAGCAACGCCTCAATGATGTGGGCGATGCTGCGCTTGATGAACGATAAACGCGAGGTGCCGGGCGCGGGGCGGCTGTTCAAACTGTGAATCAAACGGCGAGCGTCTGGCAACCCGAACGCGAGATCGAGATACTCGCAGGCACGCCGCTGGGCGGCGGGCTCGACCGCACTGCACGCATGCTGCTTGCCGCGCTTGATGAACAGCATCTGTTGCCGCGCGGCGCGCGCGTGGTCAACATCCCCGGCGACGGCGCGCGCAAGGTGTGGCAAACGGTGGACGCGCACGCGGGTGACCCGCATGTGCTTTGCATCAGCTCGCCCAATCTCACCACCGATTTTTTGACCGGCGTGGCGAGCTTTAACCACGCGAGCTACTCGCCGCTGGCGATTTTGTACAACGAGTATCTCGCGTTTGTGACGCGCCGCGATTCGTCGTATCGCAGCGCTGGTGACCTGGTCAGGCGGCTGCGCGAAGCCGCCGCCAGCATCAAAGTGGCGCTGTCCACCGCCGCCGGCAACCCGAATCACATCGCGCTCGCCGAAGTGACGCAACACGCCGGCGGCGACTTGCGCGCGCCGGAGATACGCGTGTTCGATTCCGCGCTCGACGCGGTGGCCGACGTCGTCGCCGGTAACGCCGACATCGCGGTGATCACCGCCGCGAGCGCGGTGCAAGCAATCCAGGCCGGCGCCGTGCGCGCGCTCGCCGTCACCGCCCCCGCGCGCTTAAACGGCGCTTACAGCCACACCCCGGCGTGGCAGGAACTTGACGTGCCGTGCACGCTTGGCGCGTGGCGCGGCGTGCACGGCGCGCGCGGTCTTAACCCCGATCACATCACGTTTTGGGCGCACGCCTTGACGCGCGCCACCGAAGCGCGCGCTTGGCAAGACGCGCTGGCACAACAAGCGTTAACACCTATGTGCGTGACCGGCGCCGCGCTCCCCGACGCTCTCGCGCGCGAGCAAACACACATGGCAACGATGCTCGCGCGGCTGAGTATAAAAACGTAACTCATTGATTTTATTAATTTTTTTTAAAATGCGATATAATGTGCGTCTAACCGAATGGAAACGCTCATGAGAACCGAAGTACACGTGCACGGCTCGATTTTTTTATGCAAGGGCGTGCGTTTAAAGCAAGTCGAGCAAGCGCTGGCGCCGTGGCTCGGCTACCTCGACGTCGAAACGCTGGCCGACGCGCATAGCCTGGAGCGCGAGGAACCCGGGCTTGTGTTCGACCCGCGCGAGCGCACGTTGAACATCTGCTGGACCGGCGAAGTCGGCCGCAATTTTCAGGATAAGTTGAGCGGCGCGTTTCAAAACATCGGCCCGCTCACCGAATACGCGTCCGAAGTCGAGGTCACCTATTACCCCGATCACGGCGACGAGGAATACTTTCAAGTCTTCGTCGGCCCCACGCCCGAAGCGATCCACGAATTTCGCCGCCAATGCGTGATCGAAGACGCCACCAACCTTCTGTCGCGTCACCTGGGCAAAGCCGAGGTCGATCAAGTGGCAACGCTGATCAGCAACCTCTTCGAAAAAGTCGAGCCGCAAAAACCGGCGGCGGCGGAACACAGCGGATCATCGACGGTGATACCGTTGCATCCGCGGGGGAAGCATTTGCACTAGTAGCACACCCTACAACCTTACCGCACAGGCGCCGAGACGCAGCGAACCCGCAGAGAAATTCTCTTTGGTTTCCCTCTGCGCAAACTCTGCGTCTCTGCGCCTCCGCGGTGAAGCCGTTAAGGTCTACCGTCGTGCCGACGCAAACGTCAGCCTGGATTTCTTCAAATCCACCAGCGGCGCCAACTCGTAAACGTTGCGATACCCGTAGTTATACAACGCAATATAAGTCGATAAATTCAACGACGCGCTCGGCAGTTTACTGGGGAACGGCGCTTCGGCGCTGGCGAAGTTGTTGTTGCAGTAAGTCAGGATGCGCGTGTTTTTATCCGGGATGGAGCGCGCGAAGCGAAATTACTGCTTCTTCAACACCTCCGGATTCATCACATGCGCCGGCGTGCCCGTGAGATACGCCAAGATGTTGTTGACCACTTCGCTGTAATACAACTCGTAGGTCTCCCACGTCACATACCCCAAATGCGGCGTGCAAATCACGTTGGGCATGCTCACCAGCGGATGCTCGCGATTCAATACCGGTTCGCTTTCGTAAACATCGATCGCGGCAAAGCCCGGCCGGCCTTTTTTGAGCGCATCGACCAGCGCGCCTTCGGCGATGAGCGGCGCGCGGCTGGTGTTGACCAAGCGCGAAGTGGGTTTCATCTGCGCGAGATCGGCGGCGGTAATCAAGCCGCGCGTATCTTTATTAAGCGGCAGGTGTATTGTGACAATATCGGCTTTTGCGAAAAACGCTTCTCGGCTCGCCGCCACTTCGAACCCCGCTTCACGCGCGCGTGTGGTCGAGCCTTCGCGGCCCCAGCACATCACGCGCATGCCGAAGGCCTGGCCGACGCGCGCGACGATGGCGCCGATTTTGCCGAAGGCATACACCCCCAAGGTTTTACCTTGAATGCCGATGCCCGCCGTGGTTTGCCAACGGCCTTGCTGCATGTTGTTGATTTCGGTGTGCAGATTACGCACCGAAGCTAAGATCAGCGCCCAGGTCAATTCCGCCGTGGCGCTGGAGTTACCGCCGCCGCTGGCGGAAACGATGATGCCGCGCTCGGTGCACGCCGCGAGATCGATGTGCGCCGCGCCGCGCCCGGTTTGCGCCAGCAACTTCACCGACGCCGGCAACGCTTGAACAAACGCCCGCGGCAAGAACGAACGCTGTTGCGTCAACACGATCGCTTCGCAGCCCTCGGCGCGCGCGCCGAATTTCACCGGATCTTTTTCCGAACTGGTGTAAGTGACGATCTCATGCGCGCTTAATTTTCTGGCACATTGCGTTTTGCGAAACGCGTCTTGATAGTCGTCGATCACGGCAATTTTCATGGTCGGCCTCGTTGAAGAACAAATTTTTTGACGCAGATTTACGCGGATTTACGCAGATTTGTCCGCGGTTAATCTGCGTTCATCTGCGTAAATCTGCGTCGAAGGTTTTGGGCTTTTCTCGTTAAAAAATATTACATAAAATCAAATACTTACACAATCATCGTCGATGACTCAAATAACCGCTGCCGCCCAGCATCAGCGCGTTAATCAAAAACACCGGCCACACGCCGAATGCCGAGCCGATGGCGCCGAAGGCGAGCGGCACCGCCATGTGGGTGAAGTGATTGATGGTTTGACGCAGGCCCAACGCTTCGCCCGATTGGCCTTCGGGCGCTCGGTTGTAAATCATCATCATGATCAGCGGCTGGCCGCAGCCCATGCCGAGCCCCAACGTGAACGTGATCAATATCAGCAGCGGCACGCTGCTCACCCACGGGATAATCAAATACGTCACCGTCGCGATGCCCAGCGCGAACGACAACACGTTGCGCTCGCCGTAGCGCTTGACAATTGCCGGCATCCACAGCCGCACCACGAACGCCGCCGCCGAGAACGCCGCCATGATCACGCCGATTTTCGAGGCGGACAAGCCGATCGAATGGCAATAAATCGGCATGTAAAAATGCAGCAGATCGAGCCCCGTCATCAAAATGCCGCTCATGATCAGCACGCGGCGTAGTGGCTTGTTGGAAAGCAGCCCGAAGCCGGAGAGCTTGATGCCGTCGTCCTCGCCGCCCTTCGTTTTGCCGGCCGAGCCGCGCAGGTTGGCCGCGAATTTCGGCAGCGCCAGCATGATCGCCACGCCGGTCAGCGGCCCCAGCATCAAAAACAAATACGTGTTGGCGTGGCCGAAGCCGTCAATTAATACGCCGCTTAGCAACGGCCCCAAGAAACCACTAATCGCCATCATCATCGCGAAGTTGCTGAAGTTGCGCGCGCGATCTTCGCGCGGGCTCATCAAGCCGATCAGGTTTTGAATCGACACGTTGTAAAAGATATGCGCCGCGCCGATCGCGGCGGCCGACACAAACAGCGAAGGCAGCTTGGGCAGCAACCCCGGTATCAACAAGCCGATGGCGATGCCGATCGAGCCGCAAATAATCGGTAGCCGCACGCCCAAACGATCAGTCAGTTTGCCGGCGTAAAGGCCGAGGAACATCGGCAGCAGCGAATACAACGCGACGATCACGCCCACCAAAAACTGCGAAGCGCCGAGCTCCAGCGACATCAACGACACGGTGATTTTGCTGCCGCGCATGCCGAGCATGGTGACCACCACGATCAACATGGCGATCCAGATCGGCTTCATGCGCGCACTCCGAGTACGGGCGAAGGTGAGCCGGATTTTTTTGCGCGATTGCCCATGGGGGGCGCCGATTTTACCGCACGGGGCGCGTACAATCGCCCCTCGTCATCCACCGCGCGCACGGTTTTTAGCCCATGCTCATAAAGTTGCCCACGCTACGGGCACTACGCCACCGCAACTTCGCGCTGTTTATCGCGGGGCAGGTGTGCGCGCTGATCGGCTTTTGGATGCAAAGCATCGCGCAGTCGTGGCTGCTCTATAAGATGACCGACTCCGCGACGCTGCTCGGCGTGCTGGGTTTCGCCGGCAGTCTGCCGATTTTATTGCTGGCGCCGTTCGCTGGCTTGTGGTCGGACCGCTGCAATCTGCACAAAGTGATGTTCGCCACGCAAATTCTGGAAATGCTGCAGGCGATCACGCTCGCCACGCTGGCGTTGACCGGCTTGTTGGAGCCGTGGCACATCATCGCGCTCGCCATGTTCATGGGCGTGTTGATCGCGGTGGAACTGCCGGTGCGTCACGCGTATTTGGTGGAATTGGTCGACGGCAAGGAAGACTTGCCTAACGCCATCGCGGTGACCTCGTTGATGGCCAACTGCGGGCGCCTCGCCGGCCCCGCGCTCGCCGGCCTGGTGATCGCCTGGCTGGGTGAGGCGGCGTGCTTCGCGATCAACGCCTTGAGCTACATCACGGTGATGATTTCGTTTTTGATGATCAAGGTCACGCCCACCGAACGCGCGGCGAGTAGCACGCCGATGCTGCAAGGCATGCGCGAAGGTCTCACCTATGCGTGGGGCTCGCTGCCGATACGCTCGCTGCTGTTGTTGTTGACCGTAGTGGGGTTGCTCGGCACACCGTACATCAGCCTGATGCCGGTGCTGGTGCGCGAGGTGTTCGCGGGCGGCGCCGATCAAATGGGTTTTTTAGTCGGCGCGGCGGGCTTGGGCGCGGTATCGGGCACCTTGTTTCTCGCCGCGCGCTCGGGCGTGCGCGGGCTGGTGCGATTGCTAACGTATGCCGCGCTCGCCGCGGGCGTTGCGTTGGCGTTGGTAGCGCATGTGAAGCTGGTGTGGTTCGCGCTGCCGCTGCTCGCCATCACCGGCTTCGGCATTTTGGTGACTTCGGTGTCGGTCAACATGATCGTGCAAGCCATCGTCGACGACGACAAGCGCGGCCGCGTAATGAGCCTTTACACCGTGGCGTTCATGGGCATGTCACCCTTCGGCGCTCTCGCCGCCGGCGCGCTCGCCGATGTGATCGGCGTTGCGGCAACACTCACGATATCCGGTGCGTGTTGCGCATTGGGTGCGCTGATTTTGGCGACCCGGCACGCGCGGCTGCGTGGCGAGCTGAAGCAAATTTATGCGCGGCTGGG
>VGIF01000161.1 GCA_016868015.1 Betaproteobacteria bacterium | reverse complement strand
TAGCGCGCCACGCAACGACGAAACGTCGTCAACGGAATGTGCTGCGTGAGTTGCGCGAACACGAGTTTGCCCAGGTTCATCGATATCTCCTGCGAGTGAGTTGCTCGCAGGATCGCAAATCGAGAAAACGCTGTTCAAATCGAGACCAGAAAAAATCATCTGTTATTTATTTACAATCAACCAATTAGCACGTTTCGGGCACTCAACGTCCGGACACTACTGAATGGAGATTAAAAAAATTAAATAAAATCAAATAGTTAAAAAATTCCTATTCGGGCTTGATACCCACTTGCGCCGCCACTTTTTTGTAGCGCTCTAGATCGCTGGCAATGCGCGCGTTAAAAGCCTTGCCGGTGGTCGCCACCGCTTCGGCGCCGCCCACCACCGCGAGGCGCTCGCGCACTTCCGGGCGCTTTAATGCGTCAGCGCTCGCGTTATAGAGCTTGTCGATCACCGCTTGCGGCGTGCCGCGCGGCACAAAAAAGCCCACCCAAATCGACGCATCGACACCAGGCACGCCCATCTCTTGCGCGGTCGGATAATCGGGCACCATCGGCGAACGCTTGCCGGTGGTGATGCCCAGCACCTTGACGCGCTTGGCTTGCAAATGCGGCTGCACGCCGGGCAAGCCTGCCACGGTGAACGTGACTTCATTGGTCGCCACCGCCACCACTGCCGGCGCGCCGCCTTTATACGGCACGTGCGTCATCTTCACGCCCGCCGCCGCCGCAAGCAATTCGCTCGCCATGTGATTGACCGAGCCCGCGCCCGGCGAGCCGAACGTAATCGTGTTGGGCTTGGCGCGCGCCGTGGCCATCAGCTCTTTGATGCTGTTGATCGGCGATTGAATATTCACCACGATCAGCATCGGCGCGTCGCTTAACATGATCACCGGCGTAAACGACTTTTCCGGATCGTACGGCATGGTTTTGAACATCACCGGATTCACCGCGAATTCGCCGGTGTGCGCCGAGAGCAGCGTGTAGCCGTCGGGGTTCGCCTTTGCCGCAGCGGCGGCGCCGATGAAACCATTCGCACCCGGCCGATTGTCGACCACGAAATGCCAACCCGTGGCCTCGGCGATTTTGCCGGTGACGATGCGCGTGGAGGTATCGACCACGCCGCCGGGGGCGAAGGAGACTAGGGCGCGGATGGATTTGTTGGGGTAGTCCTGAGCCGCAGTCGTTACGGGCAGCAGCGCGAGCGTATAGGCAAACAGGCGCTTCATACTTCCTCGGTTGAGAGTAAACAGTAAACGGTAAACGGTGAACAGGAAAACCGTCGTGCTGCACGCTTTTACTGTTCACCGTTTACTGTTCACGGTTCACGGTTCACCAGCGACTCACCACCCCAACACCTTCCCCCACTTCACCCGCACTGCCTCCTGCAATTCCTTACTCGCCTCCGCCACCTCCGGAAATTCCTTCAAGTAATCAATCGGCCGGCAAGCATCGATCACGGCCTTGGACGCCAGCGGCGCATTATACGGATAGGCAATCGACATCGGATCGTTTTTCGAGCCCATGCCGCGTTTGATGATGTCGATGTCTATTTCCGGGTCGGTGCGCGTGGCCACCGCCCACATCACCTCTTGCAAGTTCGACGGATCAATGTCTTCATCCACCACCACCGAGTAGCGCGACATGTACGCGCCCACGCCGCACTGGCTCAGGATGTGCCCCGCTTGGCGCGCGTGGCCCGCGTAGCGCTGCTTGATCGCCACCACATTGAACATGCGCGCGCCGCCAATCTCGTGCGCCCACACGCTCGCCACATCGGGCACACCCGCGGCGGCGAGCGCATCCATCAGCAGCGCCGAGCGCATCACCGCTTTGGAATACGAATAATCATTCGGTGGCTTGGCTGGCGGGCTGCCGACGATGATCGGGTTGTTGCGAAAATACACGCGCTCGATTTTCACCGCCGGCGCGGTGGCGGCCTTGCCCGGATAGTAGCCGTGAAATTCGCCGAACGGCCCTTCGATACGCTCGTCACTCGGATAGGCCCAACCTTCGAGCACGATTTCCGCCGCGGCGGGGATCGGCAAGCCCGTCACCTCGCCGCGCACCACTTGCACCGGTTCACCGAGGATGGCGCCGATATAGTTGTACTCGCACATGCCGTACGGCACTTCGATGCCGGAAATCAAATACCCCAGCGGATCGGCGCCACACACAATCGCCACCGGAAACGGTTTGCCCGCTTTCATGTGCTTGTCGTATTGCTGCGCGCCGTGTTTGCCGGGAATCATGTCGAGGCCCACGGTGTTGCGATCGTGAATTTGCACGCGGTAAGTGCCGACGTTGACCCAATCGCTGTCGAGGTCCTTGGTCACCACCATGCAGCCGGTACCGATGTAGCGCCCGCCGTCTTTTTCGTGCCATAGCGGCGCGGGAAAGGTGTTCACATCAACGGCGTCGCCCGACTGAATATTCTCGAACACTGGGCCTTTTTCGACGATGCGCGGCTCGTAATTCGGCGCGTCAGCCTGCCAACCCTTGGGTTTGCCGCGCAGCTTTTGCACCAAGCCCGCGTGCGAGCGCTCCTCGCCCAAACGCAACAAGCTGGAGAGCCGCGCGGGGCTCGCCGTGCTGCACGTCAACACGCGAAAGCCCGCCGGGTAGCCTTTGATGTCGTCGAACAGCAACGCCGGCGCCGAATCGATTTTGACGTTGAGCTCGCTGATCGTGCCCAGCTCGAGGTTCCAGTCGGCGCCGCGCACGTCTTTTAATTCGCCAAGCTTACGCGCGGTGTCGAGCCATGCACGCAGATCGAGCGGGTTGCTGATGCTTTGGCTCATTTCGCGCCTTTGCGTTCGATCTTGCGTTTTGCAGCAGCGAGCTTCACCGCTTTGATGATTTCGGGGTACGCCGCGCAGCGGCACAAATTGCCCGACAGATAGTGCTTGATCTCGTCCTCCGACGGCTCGGCATGCGCGTCGAGCAATTGCCGCGTCATCAACACCATGCCGGGCGTGCAGTAACCGCATTGAAACGCGCCGGTTTCGATAAACGCTGCTTGCACCGCGTCGAGTTCGCCATTTTCCGAATGTTCAATCGTGCGCACTTCGGCGCCATCGGCGAACGCCGCGAGATACAAACAACCCGAAACGGCCGCGCCGTTCACCAGCACCGTGCAACAGCCGCACAATCCCTGCGCGCAACTCTCGCGCGCGCCCGTCAAGCCGCGCTCGTGCAACACTTCCACCAAGTTTTGGTGGGTGGCGATTTGCGCGGTGACGGGTTCGCCGTTTAGGGTGAAGTTAATGGTTCGCGTAATGTTCATAAACTACAAACTTCTTTCGCCACAGATTTCACAGATTAGCGCAGATTAAAAACCTATCATGTCATTCCCACGCAGGTGGGTATCCCCTTCCCCTGGGGGAAGGTAGGTTGGGCGCCGTTTTGCCATGTGGCAGTCGGTTATGGGTTCCCGCCTGCGCGGGAACGACAGCGTGGTTAATCTGCGTAAATCTGTGAAATCTGTGGCAAATGTTTTTGAACTTGACCTTTTTTGTTCATCAGTGGCTAACTGTCTTTCAAAGGTTTCCCAGCTTTCTCCCGCAACCCCCGATAAACCGCCTCCGCCGTCAACGGCAGCGACGTCAAGCGCACGCCCACCGCGTCATCGATCGCATTCGCCACCGCCGGCGACACACCGAAGGTGCCGCTCTCGCCCACGCCCTTGGCGCCGAAGGGGCCGCTTTTTTGTTCGGCATCGACCGCTTCGTTTTCCATCGGCGGAATGTCGCGCATGCCGGGGATTTTGTAGTCGGCGAGCGAAGCGTTGGTGACATGGCCGTCGCTGAAATTCATTTGTTCTTGCAGCGTAAAACCGAGTTGCATCACGGTGGCGCCGGAGATTTGCGTTTCCACAATCGCCGGGTTAATCGATTTGCCCACATCAACCAGATTCACCAGGCGCGTGACCTTGAACTCGCCGGTTTCGGTATCGACTTCGACTTCCGCGCCGGTGGCGCCGATCATCCAGAACGGTGTAGCGTTTTCTGTTTGGCCGCGGGCATCGGGTGATTGATAACTTGGCACAAAACTGCCGACGCCGACGATGTTGCCCGCCAGCATGCCGTATTTTTTCTTGAAAATATCGGGAATCGGCGTGGTCTCCGCCGACAGGCCGACTTCGCTCGCGAGCGTAAGCAGCTTGTCGCGTGCGTCCTCGGCGGCATTTTTTACGGCGTGGCCCATGTGAAAGGTGGAGCGCGAGCCAAGTGTGGCCATGTCGTAGGGCGTGACATCGGTGTCCGGGTGCACCACGGTGATTTTTTCGATGGGGATGCCCATCACTTCCGACACCATTTGCGCCATGATGGTGTCGGAGCCTTGGCCCATGTCCACCGTGCTCGAATACAGCGCGCAACTGCCATCGGCGGAAAGATTCACAATCGCCATCGAAGTGGTGGGCGAAATACTTGCTTTGAAGCCTATCGCCATACCGCGTCCGCGTTTAATCGTGCCGCTGCCGCGCTGGAAGGGTTTTTCCCACTGCATCCGCTGCGCCAAGCGTTCCAGCACCTTCTCCAACGCGGCATCGCGCATCAAGGTACCAGTAGCTTGCGGCCAGCCTTCGCGCAGAATGTTTTTTCGCCGAATCGTGAGCGGGTCAATCTTCAATTCGCGCGCGATCATGTCGGTGTGCGACTCATACGCCCACACCAGTTGCGGGATGCCAAAGCCGCGCAACGCGCCCGCCGCCGGCAGGTTGGTGTAGAGCGCGTAGGAATCGATATGCACGTTGTCGATATCGTACGGCCCCGGCGCGGTGAAGCCCGATTTTTGCGTCACGCGCGGGCCGATGTCGGCATAGGCGCCGCCGTTCCACCACACCTCGCACTCACGCGCGGTGATTTTACCGTCCTGCATCACGCCACTCTTGATGCGCAGCGTGGTGGCGTGCTTGGTGATCATGTAAAACTGCTCTTCCATGGTGGTGGCGAATTTCACCGGGCGTTTCGCCAGCATGGCGCACGCCGCGGCCAGCGCTTCGCTTTTCACATACACCTTGGCGCCGAAACCGCCGCCGAGATACGGCACTTTCACCCGCACCTTGTTGTCGGTCCAGCCGAACAGCCGCGCGATTTCAGTGCGCACGAAGGACGGGCTTTGCGTGGAACTATGTAGCGTCAGCGAGTCGTCGCCGGCGCCGTTTACTATGGCCACCGTGGCGAACGGCTCCAGCGGCAAATGCAACACCTGCTGCGTGCGAAACGTATGTTCGAACACATGGTCGGCCGCGGCAAACGCTCTACCCAAATCGCCGCGGCGCAGATGAAAATCCAGCGCGACGTTGGTGTCGCGTTTGTCTTTCAAGTGCTTCAAATCGGCGAAGGTGCCGGCGGGCTTTAACACCTCGTGCACCACCGCCTTGGAGGTCATCGCTTCGACTTCGTCGTAGACGGCGGGCAGCGCCTCATATTGCGCTTCGATCAAGCGCGCGGCGTTTTCCGCCACGTGCGCATCGGCCGCCAGCACAACCGCCACCGGCTCGCCGGCGTAACGCACTTTGTCGATCGCCAAAATCGGTTGATCGTGAAATGCCGGGCCGTAGTACGGCTCTGCGATGAGCTTGCGGATATCCTCGCCGGTGTAAACCGCGAACACGCCCGGCAGCGCGCGCGCGGCGGCAACATCGATGTTGCGTATGCGCCCATGCGCAACGTTGCTGCGCGCCACTTTCGCAATCAGCATGCCGGGCACGCTCATGTTGTGCACATACTCGGCGCGGCCCGTTACTTTGGCGCGCGCTTCCAGGCGGGGGATCGAGCGGCCTACCGCCGCCGTGCTGAGCGTCATAAAATATTCAATTAAATCAGATACTTACGATTTACCCCAGATTTCGCGCAACACCCGTTGGGTATACACGCGCAACAACTCGCGCTTATACGCCGACGAGCCATGCGCATCGCCCGCGAGTTCGACTTCACTCACCGCCGCATCACCGCAACGCGCGAGCGTCGCCGTGTCAAGCGTTGTGCCGCGCAAGATTTTTTCCGCTGCCGCCAAACGCGTCGGTGTGTTGGTCGCCGCGCTCACCACCAAACGCGCGTCGGCCACAACGCCACCGTTCAGTTGCAACGCCACCGTCAGCCCCAACGTCGGCCAATCGTCCGCCGCGCGCGTGGTGATTTTTTTGTACGCAACGCGTAAGCCCGCGAGCGGCGGCACCAACACCTCGGTGATGAGTTCGTTTTCCGCCAACGCGGTTTCGTAATAGCCGGTGTAGAGCTCGCCCACGGCCAGCGTGCGCTCGCCCTTCGGCGAGACTGTGCGCACCTGCGCGCCCAAGGCGGTTAGCAGCGGCGGCAAATCCATATGCGGGTCGCCATGGGCGAGCGCGCCGCCCACGGTAGCTACGTTGCGCACGCGCACATTCGACAGCGTTTTCAAAGTTTGCGTGATTACGGGTGCGGCTTGCTTCACCACAGCCGAACGCTCCAACGCGGTTAAGGTGGCGAGCGCACCGATGCGTAAACCGCCCTCCGGCGTGGCAGCAATTTCCGCATAACGCGGCTCCACGCGGCGCAAGCTCACCAAGCGTTTCGGCTGAAACACGCCCGCTTTCATCATCAGCATCAGCGCGGTGCCGCCAGCGATCGCGCGCGCGGCATTATCACCTATACCCGCGCCCTCGCCCATCAGCGCAATGGCTTCGGCAAGGCTCGTCGGCTCGGCCAGTTCAAACGGAGTCATCAAACAGGATCATGCGAGGAAGGGAGTATCGAGAGGCACAAAACACACGAATATGGCTTAAGGCCTACTCTAACGGCTGCATGCATGAAATGCAATCGCGCGCTGCTGCCTCGAACTCACCCCCGAAAAATCAAAACAAAAATCCCCCGCCGCTGGCGCGGCGAGGGACGTTTTAACCCACTCAGCCTAGCGAACGAATCAATCGACCTGTACACCGGCCTTCTGAATCACCGGGCGCCACTTTTCGATTTCCGCCTTCAATTTTTTCGCAAGGCCTTCGGGCGTGGCGCGCTCCTTGCTCACGGGTTCGGCGCCCAAGTTAGCCAAGCGATCCCTGAAAATCGGATCGCGCAAGGTCCATTGCAACGTTTTCACCAAATTGTCGATCACCGGTTTGGGCGTGCCTTTAGGCGCATACAAGCCATTCCAAACCACCACTTCAAAACCTTTTACGCCTTGCTCAGCGAAGGTCGGCACCATGTCGATCGCGGCGATGCGCCCTTGCGTCGTCGCGCCATACACCTTAACCCGCCCCGAGCGGATCGGCCGCGTGGTATTGGTGGTTTGATCGCACAACAAATCGATTTGGCCAGACATCAGCGCCGCCAAAGCGGGCGCCGTGCCGTTAAACACGGTGCTGTTGACCTCCACGCCCACCCGCGACTGAAACAACAGCCCGCATAAATGCGACGCCGCGCCTATGCCCGCGTGCCCCAGGTTCAGTTTAGCGTTGCTGCTTTTGATATACGCGATGAGCTGCGTCAGATTATCCGGGGGCAAGGCCAGCTTTGCCATCAACGTCATGGGCACATCGGCGATTTCGCCGATGAACTCAAAATCGGTCAACGGATTGTAGGATAGCTTGCGGTACATCGAGGGCGCGGTGGCCATCCCGATGTGATGCACCATGAGCGTATAACCATCCGGGTTCGCCTTGGCGACACGGTTCGCGGCAACGGTGCCGCCGGCGCCCGCGACGTTTTCAATGGTGAGCGTTTCTTTCAACTGCAACGCCATGGAATTGGACAGGCCTCGCGCCAGGGTATCAACAGGGCCGCCTATCGCAAAGGGAACAATCAGGTTTATCGGCTTAGCCGGATACGCCTGCGCCATCGTTACGCCCGCCCCAAGCGATAACAACAACGCAGTGAAACACCTCATAACCATGAAAGCATCCTTTTCTAGTTGCACCGCGCGCTCGTGCACGCCGTTCATTCTCGTCGCCAGCGGCACGCGACAAACGCCGGCGAACAGGGGCGCCTGCATTATGCTCAGGGAATATGCCGCGCTTGCTTATCGATTAACGCATTCCATCGCGCGATGCGCAACGCGACACCGTGACAAACGGCACGCTTGCGGCAGCGTTTTACAAAATTTTTTTATGCGGCAGGCGGATCACGCTTGCCATCACGCTCGCCAAACGGGCTAGCCAAAAATATGGCAACGGGCCGTGATTCACCGGCCGATGGGTCGGCTTGAATCGGCGCCACCCGCGTACTCAGCCGTCATGTTTAAATTTTAGTGCCGGACGCTCGCCGAGCGGGCTCGGCGCCGGTTTACGCTGCACGGCACTGACGCGCCGAGTTCAGCAAAACGCGCCGCCCCCGGCAGCCGCGCCGATGAACGGGCGCAACCCGACACGCATTGCGCCGGCTCGGCGCATTCATGCAAAGCTTCACGCTGCGCAATAAAACATAACTATTTGATTTTAAACAATTTTTTGCTTAAGCCCAGCAGCGCTTTTTCGCGGCGCCATTGTCGCGCCGCGCCTGCCAGTGCGGCGGCGAGCCGCGGCGCTTGGGCTGATGCGCGCGGCGCGGGTCGCTCGTTTTTTCATGTGCGTGCTGCGGCTCGAAACCGGGAATCACATGGCGCGCAATCGCCTGGCCAGTGTAACGCTCGATCTGGCGCAGTTCGCGATGATCGTCGCGCGTGGCAAACGAAATCGCGATGCCGCTCGCGCCCGCGCGCCCGGTGCGGCCGATGCGGTGCACGTAGTCTTCGGCGACCTTGAGCAAATCGTAATTAATCACGTGCGTGATCGAGGCCACGTCGATGCCGCGCGCGGCAACGTCCGTCGCCACCAGCACGCGCACGCGCCCATTGCGCAAGCTGGCGAGCGTGCGGTTGCGTTTGCCTTGATTCATATCGCCGTGCAGCGCGGCGGCCTCAAAGCCCGCTTCGTAGAGCTTGCTAGCGAGTCGATCGGCGCCGTGCTTGGTGGCGGTAAACACAATCGCTTGTTCGAGCGCCACGTCGCGCAAAAAATAATCCAGCAGGCGCGCTTTGTGGCCGCCGTCATCAACCAGATGCAAGCGCTGCTCAATCTGCTCGTGCCGCGCCTTGGGTGCGGCGACTTCGATACGCTGCGGCTCGCGCATGAGCTTACGCGCGAGATTGGCGATGCCGCCGTCCAACGTGGCGGAAAACAACAGCGTCTGGCGCGTGGCGGGCGTCGCAGCTGCAATCGTCTCGACGGGCTTGATAAAGCCCATGTCGAGCATGCGGTCGGCTTCATCGAGGATCAGCATTTCAAGCCGCGAAAAATCCACCTTGCCCTGCTGCATGAAATCGATCAACCGCCCCGGTGTGGCCACCAAAATATCCAGCGGCGCATCGAGCAGCTTGCGCTGCCTGAAATACGGCACGCCACCGAGCACGGTGCCGGTGCGCAATTGGCGCTGGCCCTTGCTGTATTTGGTGACCGCGCTGGTGACTTGCAGCGCAAGCTCGCGCGTGGGCGTTAACACCAGAACGCGCGGGCCGCGCGATTTAATCGCGGGGGCCGCGCCCAAGCGCTGTAATGCGGGCAACACAAACGCCGCGGTTTTGCCGGTGCCGGTGGGAGCGCACACCATCAAGTCGCGGCCCGTCAACACGGCGGGTATCGCCTGTGCTTGCACCGGCGTAGCGGCGGCGTACCCAGCCTGTGCAAAGGCGCGCAGCAGGGCTTCGTTCAAACCAAAATTTTCAAAAGACATTTACAACCTTCACAAAGAAATAGCCAAAGTACAAAAGCGCAAACACGCGCCCGCCGCAAACACGGCGAGTCAGCGCAAAGCGCACGGGTATCGTCGCTAACCGTGGCTTGCGCAGCTATTCGATGAAGGAAGCTGAAAAAACGATGGGGTCAGGGACTGATGCAACTCGAATTTTTGGCGGCGCGCTTTTCAGCAGCGGTCGCTTCGAGGTGCGCGCACTATACAGATGTTTGGCAAATCGCGCTTGGGTTTTTGCTGCGGCGCAGCGTGACCCGGGTAGCCTTGCAAGGAAAAATAAAATATTGTTTAAAATCAAATACTTATGAAAGTATGGTCCTTTAGAGACGAGACGTGGAACGAATGGTGGCCGAGTTGAAACAGCACACGCGATTGCGGACTCGCCTTGCGCATGCGGTCGGTTGCGTCCTGCTGCTCATGCTTGCCGCCAGTGATGCGTCGGCCGCCGATTTCGCGCGGCCCGAACCCGTGCGCATCGAAGGTTACGACGATCACGCGATGGAGCCGTTTCTCACGCGCGATGGCCGCGTGCTGTTGTTCAACAACAGCAACGATCAGTAGTGTCCGGACGTTGAGTGCCCGAAACGTGCTAATTGGTTGATTGTAAATAAATAACAGATGATTTTTTCTGGTCTCGATTTGAACAGCGTTTTCTCGATT
>VGIF01000160.1 GCA_016868015.1 Betaproteobacteria bacterium | reverse complement strand
TGTTTCATGTCTTGCCTCGTGGCTCGCGAATACGTCCTCCCAATCAGAACGTACCACTGGAATTCGCGTTTACAGAGCAATCGGGGACTTATTCAGCGCTTCCTTAGTGCAAAAACCCATCACGTGTTCAACGCCGGCGCGGTTATACCACGAGCGGTCAAACAGCGCGATCTCGCCCGCGGTCGGCAGTTCGTTGACATAGCGCTGGAAATACCATTGCCCACGCTCGGTTTCGGTGGGTTTCTCCAGCGCCACCACGCGCGCGCCGCGCGGGTTCAGATGCTCCATGAAGCGCTTGATGGCGCCGCCCTTACCCGCCGCATCGCGGCCCTCGAACAGGATCACCACGCGTTGGCCGGTTTCCTTCACCCACGCCTGCAACTTTAACAACTCGACTTGCAGTTTGTATTTTTCTTTTTCATAGTTTTTGCGCAGCATCAGGTGCTGGTACGGGTAGCCGCCGTTGCGCCAACCTTCGGCCAGCACTTCATCGGGATCGATCTGCAATGGATCGTGTCTATCGGGATCGGTTTCCAGCATGCCGCGTATCGCTGCCGCGTCATCGGGCGACGCGCCTTCAAGAATGGCACGCAGCGCCTTACCCGCATCGATCCTGCCCGCCTTGCCCTTGCCCTTGCGCAGCAAAATGTCTCGCAAGGCCGTGCGCTTGGCCTCGGTCGCGCCGCGCATGGCCTCGCCCACCACATGCGCTTGAATCGCCGCTTGCGTCAGCACGGGCGCCACGTCGCCCGCCCGCGCCGGGCGTGGCGCCGCGCGGCGCGCCACGGCGCTTTTCACGATTGGTGCGGATTGCGCCGAGCCGCCGCCATTGAGGCGTTTCGGCGGCATTTGTTTCTCACCCATAAAGTCTCCCGCAAGCGTGGAAATTCGACCAGTTTGCAACAATGCAGCGGCCAAAAGTTGATCTATATCAAAGCATGTTTCGGCAAGCGCCGTGCAATCGCACAAAGCGCCTCGGCCGCACGGGCGCCAGCCGCGGCGCCGGTTTGATGAAGCGCTTCAGACGTCTAACCCACGGCGGTTTGCGCGAGCGAGGCCTCGATCTTCGCCGCCAGCCGCGCGCGCCAGCTATCCGCCAGCTCAAAGCCGGGGCGGCCGCGGCATAACGCTTCCGTTTGGCGATAGAGTTCGTCGTCGCCCAAATCGAGATCGAACGGCTCGCCGCACGGCTGCGGCGTATACCACGGGCTATCGACATAAAGCTCCATCGGATTGCCTTCGATGTCGCGGATGTAAATCGACCAAGCGTTGCCGTGGCAGATCGGCGTGCCATCGTTGCAGCCCGCGGCGGCGAGGCGATCGCGCGCGCGGCGCAACTCAGCGAGGCTCGCCATGTGAAACGAAATCTGATTGATCGCCGAGCCACGCCCGCCGCCGCGAAACGGGCCTTTTTCGATTTGGCCTTCGGTGCGGCCCGAACACAAAATAAACTGATGATGCTCGCCGGGGTCGAGCGTCATAAACACCAGGTGGCGGTCGGCCGGCGGCGGCACGTAGCCGCGGTCGGCCACCACCATGCCCATCACCCGCGTGTAAAAATCCTCCATGCGCGCGATATCAAAGCAATTAATGCCGAAATGGCCGAAACGTATGGATTGGGTGGTTGGCATGGTTTTTCCCTCTGAGTTTGGTACCGGCAAATCATAAACGAGCAGGCGCAAGCCGTGCTAAATTTCACCAATCCAGCCGCAACCACCTCAGGAGCCCATCATGATCGAACTGCATTCCTCCCCCACCCCCAACGGCCAAAAAGTCATGATCATGCTGGAAGAGTTGGGCATCGAGTGGAAACACATCGACGTGAACATCCGTCTGGGCGAACAGTTCACGCCGGAGTATTTGAAGTTAAGCCCCAACAACCGCATCCCCACCATCGTCGATACCGACGGCCCCGGCGGCGGGCGTTACACCATGATGGAGTCAGGGGCGATTCTGTTTTATCTCGCCGAAAAAGCCGGCAAATTTTTACCCAAGGACGCACGCAAGCGCTACGACGTAATGCAGTGGCTGATTTTCCAGATGGCGCACGTGGGCCCGATGTTCGGCCAGGCCAATCACTTCAACAACTACGTCAAGGAAAACACCAGCGAGCCGCAAACCTACGCGCAAAATCGCTACAACAACGAATCGATCCGTTTGTATAAAGTGCTGGATAACCGCGCGAAGGCGAGCGCGTGGATCGGCTGCGATGAATACAGCATCGCCGACATGGCGATTTATCCGTGGACCAAGATGCACAAGGAGCGCGGCATCACCGAAGCCAAGTACCCGAATTTCATGCGCTGGTACAAAGCGATGGAAGCGCGGCCGGCCGTACAGCGCAATAACAAAATGGCTACCGAGATCCGCGAGCGCATGGCCAAGGCCACGGAAGGCAAGCAGGCAATTAATCTTTACGACACCAAGGACAACGCGCAACGCTTGGCGAACGCCACCAAGTCGTAAATAAAAAAGTCAATAAAATCAAATATTTACATATTTACAGGTAGGAGGTCGTTATGCATGTCGACGGCGGTTGTCACTGCGGCAACATCACCTACGAAGCGCAAGTCGATCCCGCGCGAGTAAGCATTTGTCATTGCACCGATTGCCAGCAACTCACTGGCACCGCCTATCGCGTGAACGTGCGCGTGCGCGCGCAAGATTTGGTGCTGCGCGGCGGTGCACCCAAGGTGTATGTGAAAACGGCGGAAAGCGGCAACAAACGCGCGCACGCGTTTTGCCCGGAGTGCGGCACGCCGTTGTATTCGACCTCGATCGAACCCAATCCGCAAAGCTACGGCTTGCGCGTGGGCACCATCCGCCAGCGCGCGCAACTGCCGCCGCAGGCGATGGGCTGGTGCTGCTCGGCGATGCCGTGGACGATGAATATCGATGCGCTGCCGAAAACGGCGACGCAGTTGCAGCGATAGTGCACGTTCGCACACTACTACTGTCATTCCGGCGAAGGCCGGAATCCAAGTCGTAGCTTGCGCCGAAGGCGCTGAATTTAGACGCGTCGCGTAAGCGTACGATTCTGGATTCTGGCTTTCGCCAGAATGACGGGTGGTAGATTATGTTTCGTGGTTATTGTTGCCGTAACGGATGATAGGAAAACAGCTATGCCAGAAATTGCCCTCATCGTCGGCGCCGGCAGCGGCTTAAGCGCCGCCGTCGCCCGCGCCTACACCCGCGCCGGCTTCAAATGCGTGCTCGCCGCGCGCAACTCGGACAAACTCAAAGCGTTGTGCGATGAAATCGGCGCGACGGCCGTAGCGTGCGACGCATCCCAGCCCGCGCAAGTCGATGCGCTATATGCGCAAGTCGATAAACTCTGTGCCGCACCGAAAGCGGTGGTGTTTAACGCCAGTGGCCGCGTGCGCGGGCCGGTGGCCGAGCTTGACCCGGCGCAAGTCGCGAACGCGATTGCGGTTTCCGCGTTCGGCGGATTCCTGGTCGGGCGAGCGGCAGCCCAACGCATGTTAAAAGCCGGCGCGGGCACGATTATTTTCACCGGTGCTTCGGCAAGCGTGAAAGGCTACGCGCAGTCGGCGCCGTTCGCGATGGGCAAGTTCGCGCTGCGCGGGCTGGCGCAAAGCATGGCGCGCGAATTGGCGCCGCACAACATCCACGTCGCGCACGTGGTGATCGACGGCGGCATCAGCTCGGCCGCGCGGCCGGTGCCCACCGATAAGCCCGATAGCCTGTTGCATCCCGACGCTATTGCGCAGAATTACGTGCATTTGCTGCAGCAACCGCGCTCATCGTGGACTTGGGAAATCGAAGTGCGGCCTTGGGTTGAAAGGTTTTAGCTTCGCGAGCTAAAGTTCGCTTCCGTGCCATGATCCACAACGTTTGAATCTCCGACTCGTCATCCACCAAGGAGCCCGCCATGTCACCCGCAACCGCTATGCTGGAAAAAGCCGAAGTCGCCGATCTTGCCGCCGCGCGCGAAATGGATCGTTATGCCATCGTGAAATCGCATTTGTATACCTCGGGTGAAGTCGATCACACCAAGCCGCAGCCGCGCGACGACGCCAAGGGCAAACTGCGCTTGATGGGTCACGATCCGCGGCTGCCGAAAATGCCGGAGAAGCCCAGGCTGGTGGATTTTTTCAAGCTGCGCTTCGGCCCCTGCGTGCACATGCTGCAAAGCGCGCGGCTAGCGCAAAAAAACGGCTGCAGCGAAAAAATCGTGCTCGCTTGTCTACTGCACGATGTCGGCAACAACGGTTTCATCCGCGCCGATCACGGCTATTGGGGCGCGCAACTGGTCGAACCGTATGTCGATGAAGAAGTCACGTTCGCGATTCGTTATCACCAGGCGCTACGCTTTTTCGCGGATGAAAAATACGGCTACAGCTATCCCGAATCGTACACGCGCATGTTCGGCAAGGAATTCGATCCGGGCGCGCATATCCACCGCGCGCACGAGCACGCCAAGAAACACAAATACTACGAAGCCGCGCGGCTACTCACAGTGAACGATCTTTATGCCTTCGACCCGAGCGTGCACGTCGAATTGGAAGAATTCACCGATGTCATCGGCCGCAATTTCCGCCAGCCGGCGGAAGGCCTGGGCTTTGACGACAGCGCAAGCGCGCATATGTGGCGCACGATTAATTGGCCGACGCGTTACCTGTAGGGTATTCGTAAGCCGCAAATGCCGCAGGGTGGGTGAAGCGCAGCGCAACCCACCGTTCGCGGTATTGTCGCCAGGCGAGGCTACCCCCGCATCGCCAACGCTTTTTTCGCCGCGGGCCGGTCGTAGCAGCGCTTTAACCACGCCTGTGTCTTGGGCCACTTGCTCAGGTCGAGCACGAGCGCGCGGAACAACGCACCGGCCACATTCAAATCAGCCACCGAGAACGCCGGCCCCGCCAGCCACTCGTTCTTGCTTAACGCGCCTTCCAGCACGCCAAACGATTGCACGCATTGATCCCACATTGCAGCGGCGATTTTCGGATCGCGTTCGTTCGCCGGCAAATCATTGGTGTGACGCGCGTGATCGACGATTTGACGGTCGAGCCGGTCGGTTTCCCAAAGGCACCATTGCCACGCCAGCGCTTCGTTTTTCGGATCGGCGGGATACAACACGCTTTTGTGTTTTTTGGCGAGATACATATTGATCGCCATCGACTCCGACAAGATGAAACCGTCATCGTCGATGGTCGGCACGCGGCTGTTGGCATTTAGCGCGCGATATTCGGGCGTTTTGGTTTCGGCCGAACGCGGCGCATAGTCTTTGTGTTCGTAGTTCAAGCCCAATTCATTGAGCATCCACAAAACGCGCACTGCGCGGGAACGGGCAGAGCCGTAAAGGCGTAGCATATAGTCCTCCTGTCGGGTTTGAGTGCGCGGCAAGTCTACGCGAGGTTTAACTTACAGGCCAGAACCCGCTGGCGCAAGCTCACTTGCCCTTGCGATGCGCACGCGGATGCGCGGCATCATAAACTTTCGCCAAGTGCTGAAAATCCAGCTGCGTGTACACCTGCGTGGTCGAAATACTCGCGTGCCCCAGCATCTCCTGCACCGCGCGCAAGTCACCGCTTGATTGCAGCACGTGCGTGGCGAACGAGTGGCGCAGCACATGCGGGTGCAGCGAGCGGTCAAGTCCCAATTGCGCCGCCCAGTGTTTAAGCCGCTGCTGCACCGCGCGCGCGCCAAGCCGCGTGCCCTGCCGCGCGAGAAACAGCGCGGTTTCGCCATTGCGCGCGAGCGCGGCGCGCGCGTCAAGCCACGCAGCGACGGCGTTTAACGCTTGCCGGCCCACCGGCACCACGCGCGTTTTACCGCCCTTGCCGGTGACACGCACGGTGCCGTCTTGCGCATCGAGGTCGCCCAACGCAAGACCGGTGAGTTCCGCCAAACGCAGCCCCGAGGAATAAAACAGCTCGAACATCGCCTTGTCGCGCAGCGCCAGTGCGCTGTCTTCATCGATCGCCATCAATCGTCCGGCATCGTCGGGCGACAGCGCGTGCGGTAAAAGCTTCGCCGCTTTCGGCGCGCGGATGCCCACGCAAGGGTTCGCCTTAAAGCCGCGCTCACGCGCGAGGAACCGGTACAAGCCGCGCCACGCCGAGAGCATGCGCGCGATCGAACGCCCATCTAGGCCGCGCCCATGCAGTTGCGCGACAAAACGCCGGATGTGATGCGCTTGCAAGTGGTCGAGCGTGCTGGCGCCCGCGAGTTCAATCAGGCTTTCGACGTCACGTCGATAATTGGCGGCGGTGTGCGCGCTCAAGCGCCGCTCGTGCGTGAGGCAGGACAAATAATCCTTCAGATGCCGCTGCGCGGCGGTTTCGCTTTGCACTTGCGCATGCGCGGCGGCTGCCGTGGCGGCCCGTGGTTTGCGCACCCGCGTGTAACCCTCAAGCCGGCGGCAAATGCGCCGCCAGCGCGCAGCCGATCAAATCGCCCAGACGCGCAAGATACAACGTGCCCATGCCGGGAAAGTAACGCTTGGGCTCCTCGCTCGCCAGGGCGAGCAAGCCGAAGGTTGCGCCGTCGCGCAGCGGCACATAGGCGTATGAACCCGTCGCCGGCGCGGCGCCGTCGAACATCGCCGCGGTGTCGGCCGCGGCTTCGCTGCTGCAACTTGGTTCGGTCAAGCCGTTTGCGAAATTGCGCAAGCTGTCGCTCACCGCTTGAAATTCGGGCGCATCGCCCTGGCCACGCCACAGCCGCAGCGCCACGTGCGGCACGGCGAAGTCGTCACGCAGGTGTTTGACCGCGGCACTCACCACCGCTTGCACGTCGCACGCGCGCAGCAAATCGAGCGACAGCGCGTGCATCTTCTGGCTTACCACGTCGTTTTCTTCGCCGTACTGAATGACTTCGCGCAGCTTGCCTTCGAGCTGCTTGCCTTTTTCGCGTAGCGTGAGAATTTGCCGCTCGCTGATGGGAATGGTGCGCCCGCCGTGGGGGTGCGGAATGTTGATCTGCGCGATCATGTCCGCGTACTGCTCAAAAAACTCCGGATGTGCATTCAAATATGCCGCAACGTCTTCTGAATTCATGCTGGTTCCTGATTTCTGCCGCGCCTTAAATCGCGACTACACCTTCAAACACCGTCACCGCCGGGCCGGTCATCATCACCGGCTCGCCCTCGCCCGCCCACGTTATCGTGAGCTCGCCGCCGCGCGTGCTAACCCGAACACGATGATCGATTAACCCGCGTTGTACGCCTGCGACCACCGCCGCGCAAGCACCCGTGCCGCAGGCAAGCGTCTCGCCGGCGCCGCGTTCGTAGACCCTGAGCTTGATATGGCCGCGATTCACCACTTGCATAAACCCCGCGTTGACGCGCTTGGGAAAGCGCGGGTGCGCCTCGATCAGCGGGCCGTCGCTCGCCACCGGGGCGCTATCGACGTCTTCCACCACCTGCACGGCGTGCGGATTGCCCATGGATAATACATTGATTTTAAAAACTTTTTTTTCAACCGCCAAATCGTAGATCAGAGCCTGCACGGGCGCCTCGAAGGGGATACGCGCGGGCTCGAAAACCGGCACGCCCATGTCGACCGTGACTTGCCCATCCGCTTCGAGCCGAGGCGTGATCACGCCGCTCAAGGTGCCGACGCGGATTTGC
This sequence comes from Betaproteobacteria bacterium, assembly GCA_016868015.1. Classification (GTDB taxonomy): domain Bacteria; phylum Pseudomonadota; class Gammaproteobacteria; order Burkholderiales; family SG8-41; genus UBA5216. The sequence continues at coordinate 2,805 of VGIF01000160.1, read as the reverse complement.
GATTGTCGGGTTAACCCTTTGTCGTGCACAAAACGCACAAAGCAGCGCGCGCCGTTGCCGCATTGTTCGACCTCGCCGCCGTCGGCGTTAAAAATGCGGTAGTAAAAATCGGTGTCGGCGCTGCGCGCTTTTTCCACACGCAAAATTTGATCGCAGCCCACGCCGAAGTGGCGATCGGCGAGCGCGCGCAATTGCGGCGGCGTGAGTTCGACGGGCTGGCGCGTGGCGTCGATCACCACGAAGTCATTGCCCAAGCCCTGCATTTTGGTGAACGGCAACTTCACCAGCGCCGGCTGTTGCAACACGTTTTTCACCTGCCCCATCACTGCCCCCTAATCCTTCAAATCCTTGACCATGATGTAATCATCCATCCAAAACCCGCCGCCGATAGGTTTGAGCGAGGTGTCGGCAATATAAAAACCGTTCTTGTGATACGCCGCGATGGCGGTTTTGTTGTGGCGGTTGACCGCCAGCATCAAGCGCTTGCAGCCCGCGCCCGCCATGCGCCGCGCCGCGTGCTCGAGCAGCGCGCCGCCGTAACCGCGCCGCTGCGTATTCATGCGCAAATAGAGCTTGTCGATTTTGATGGTGTCGCGCGCGCCGTCATGCCAAAAATACGAGACATACCCCTGCATCACGCCATCGGCCCACAACACGTCCCACCACGCATCGCCGCGCCTGAGCTCCTCGCGGATCACCGCCGCGCTGTAACGCTCGTTGAGCATGTATTCTATCTGCGCCACGCTGATGATGCCCGGATAATGCGCGCGCCAAATTTCGCGCGCGAGAGCGACGAGCTCTTCGGCTTCGGTCTCGCGCAGCGCGCGAATCTCCAGTTCATTGTTCATAGGGGCTGGGTTCTCCCGACGGGCGTGTTTTAAAGCGCTTGTGCAGCCAAAGGTACTGCTGCGGCATTTCCATCACACGCGCCTCGATAAAGGCGTTCATGCGGCGCGTGTCGGCCACCACATCATCGGTGGGAAAATTCTCCCACGCGGGGTAAAACGTTAGCACATAGCCCTGTCCGCCGGGCAACTGGCGCGTCACCGCCGGCACCACCGCCGCGCGCGCGAGCCGCGCCATGCGCGACAAACCGGTGATGGTCGCCGCCGGCACGTTAAAAAACGGCACGAACACCGAATCGCGAGCGCCAAGATCCATGTCCGGCAGATAGTACAGCGGCAAGCCGCCGCGCATCGCCTTTACCACCGGGCGGATGCCGTCAGTCCGCGAAAACAATACCGGCGTCACAAAACGCGTGCGGCCTTTGAGCAGCACGCGATCGAACACGGGATCGTTTTGATTGCTGTAGACCGAAATGCCTTTCCAATCGGTGATGATGCGCGAGCCGCCCATATCGAGGCCCACAAAGTGCGGCGCAAACCAGATCACCGGCTTGCCCTGCACCGCGTGCCAGTGCTCCAGGCCCTCGATGCGCACCAGGTTTTGAATACGCGCCCTGGATGACCACCACAAATAACCATGCTCGAGAAACGCGCGCGCCAAGCACTGAAAATGTGCGCGCGCGACGCGCCGGCGTTCGGCCTCGCTCCATTGCGGAAAACACATGCGCAAATTGGTGAGCGTGACGTTACGCCGCTTGCGCGCGAGCGGATACAGCAATAAGCCGATGCCGCGCCCGATGGGGGCAAGCACCGCCAGCGGCAGCAGATGCAGCAACCAAACGATGGCAAGGCCCAGGCGGATCAAGCGTGAGCCCTTTGCGCGGCCGGCGGCGGCGGTGCGCCCGCCGGCACTTTGTAGCGGTTATAGCCCCACAAATATTGCGCCGGGCAGCGCCGCACTACCGCTTCAACCGCGCGATTCAACGCACGTTCGTCAAAGTGCTCCGCCGGCAGCACCTCGAAATGCAACTGATAGCCGTTGCCGCGCGCCAGGCGCTGCGCGTGCACCATCACCAGCAGCGCGTTGGTGGCGCGTTGCAGGCGGCCGACCAAGGTCATGGTAAAGGCGGGGCGGCCGAAAAAATCCGCCCATGCGCCCTCGCCCACGCCCGGCGTTTGGTCGGGCAACAGACCCACCGCGCGCCCTTCGCGCAGCGCTTTGATGAACAGCCGCACCCCGCGCAGGTTCGCCGGCGCCACTTGCGTTTGCCAGCGGCTGCGGCCCTCGATCATCAACGGCTCCAGCCAAGCGAGCTTCGGCGGACGATACAGCACGGTGATCGGCATGCGTTGCGAAATGTATTGCGCGCAAATTTCGAAGCCGCCCAAATGCGGTGTCAAAAAAATGATCCCCTGGCCTGGTTTGCGGGCGCGCTCCACCAGCGGCCAGGTGTCGCAATGCGCCCATTGCTGAATTTTTGTGTCGGGCGCGAACCATAGCGCCGCCAACTCCAGCACGCCTTTGCCGGTTTCGGCAATCACCTGCCGTTGCAACGGCGCCACCGCGCCGTCAGCGCATACCCCGCTTTGGTGAAGATTTTCACGTAATCGCCGTGAATAAGTTGGCGAACCCCAATACACCGCCCAGCCCAGCAACGCACCAATGCCGTGTAGCGCGCGCAACGGCAAGCGCGCTGCCAAACAGATCACGGTGCGAAGCATGCTTTATCTCGAAAAATCAGGGTCTTCGGGAAGTCGTGTGGGTCAATTTCGCGAATAAATCGAGCGTTTCCCGAGTGAAGAACGGTGTTTCCAGGGTACTGCGAAACTGAGATGATTTCCGGATGGCCAATCCAGCGAAGCGACAGCGGCGGCTGTGGGATGCGTACGCCTTCCCCGGATTTCGTCCGCAATCCGTGGTGCGCGGTGTGTTCGGTGATCCGAAGGCGCGCGTCATTAC
>VGIF01000159.1 GCA_016868015.1 Betaproteobacteria bacterium | reverse complement strand
CGGCAGGATGCCTTTGACGGCGGCCTGCTGGCGCACGGGCGCGGGTTCAGGCGTGGCGGTGCCGGCCGCGGCTTTTTCCACTTCCTCCGGCACGTTCACCATCTCGTAGCTTGGCGGCAGCGGCTCGCTTTGATTCAAGTCGTCGTGGCGCAGGCGCGTGACGGTGTAATTGGGCGTTTCCAGATGCGTGTTGGGGATCAGCGTGATGGTTACGCGATGGCGTGTTTCCAGTTGCTGGATGTCCAAACGCTTTTCGTTTAACAAGAATGTCGCCACGTCCACCGGCACTTGCGCGTGCACGGTGGCGGTGTTTTCCTTCATCGATTCTTCCTGCAGGATGCGCAGGATGTGCAGCGCGGTGGATTCGCAGCCGCGGATGTGGCCGGTGCCGTAGCAGCGCGGGCAGGACTGGTGGCTCGATTCACCCAGCGAGGGGCGCAGCCGCTGGCGCGAGAGCTCCATCAAACCGAAGCGCGAGATCTTGCCCAGTTGCACGCGCGCGCGATCGTAGCGCAGCGCATCGCGCAGCCGGTTTTCGACTTCGCGCTGATTGCGCTGGCTTTCCATGTCGATAAAGTCGATCACCACCAGGCCGCCCAGGTCGCGCAACCGCAGTTGGCGCGCGACTTCTTCCGCGGCTTCGAGGTTGGTGCGAAACGCGGTTTCCTCGATGTCGTGGCCGCGCGTGGCGCGCGCGGAGTTCACATCCACCGACACCAGCGCTTCGGTGTGGTCGATGACGATCGCGCCGCCAGAAGGTAGATTGACCGCGCGCGAATGCGCGGTTTCGATTTGATGCTCGATCTGGAAGCGCGAAAACAGCGGCACATCGTCGCGGTAATGCTTGACCAGGTTGACCTTGTTCGGCATCACCAGCGACATGAAGTGCTGAGCTTGCTCGTGAATGTCGGCGGTGTCGATGAGGATTTCGCCGATGTCCTCGTGGAAGTAGTCGCGGATGGCGCGCACCACCAGGTTGCTTTCGAGATAAATCAGGAACGGCGGCGGGTTTAATCGCTTACCCTTGCCGATGACGTTGCCTTGCTCGTCTTGCTTTTCCTCGAATTGCGGCTGAGCCGCGCTGTCGATGGCTTCCCACAACTTGAGCAGGTAGTTCAAGTCCCACTTCAATTCCTCGGCTTCGCGGCCGATGGCGGCGGTACGCGCGATCACACTCATGCCGTTGGGAATGTCGAGTTGGTCGATCACGTCGCGCAGCTCGCTGCGGTCTTCGCCCTCGATACGGCGCGATACGCCGCCGCCGCGCGGGTTGTTGGGCATCAATACCAGGTAGCGGCCGGCCAGGCTGATAAAGGTGGTGAGCGCCGCGCCCTTGGTGCCGCGTTCGTCCTTGTCGACCTGGACCACGATTTCCTGGCCTTCGCGCAGCGCCTCTTTGATGGTGGCGCGCGAGACTTCGACGCCGGGCTTGAAGTAGGCGCGGGCGACTTCCTTGAACGGCAAAAAGCCGTGGCGTTCGGCGCCGTAATCGACAAAGGCGGCTTCGAGGCTGGCCTCGACGCGGGTGATGATGCCCTTGTAGATATTGCTCTTTTTTTGCTCTTTGGACGAGGATTCGATGTCGAGGTCGATCAGTTTTTGACCATCGACGATCGCCACGCGCAGCTCTTCGGCCTGCGTGGCGTTAAACAACATTCTTTTCATTTTCTTCTCCCGCGCTCAACGTGCACACGTCACGGGATGGGCAAACCGACACCGCCGCACAACGACACCATGCGGTGGTGTTACTCCTTAGTCAGCTACGGTATTGAACATGCGATACAAAGGCTGATTCGAGATCGAGGGTTTCGCCGGTTTTGGACCCGCTAACTTTTATAATGAGCGTGTCCGAAAAAATTAAACGGTAACTTGAGCGCGCTAATATACTACTGCTACTGACTACCTTAACTCCTATCGCTACTTCGTGGTGAGCGACATTAACCGGTGTTCCGGGCCTGGGGCTGCGCAACTTGCGCGCGTTATAAAACTAAGCGGCAGGGCCGGGACCTATCCTGGTGCTACGGCTACTGGTTTTGGTGCAGTTCCGATTCGTCCGTTGATTACAGGCCTGCAAGCCGCTTCGCACTGTGGAAGCTTAACCCTGCAATCGTGCGGTTTGAGTACTGACCCTACGCAAATCAGCTTAACCGAAGGCGGTTTGCCGCTTGCGCGGGGGCTTCCGTCAACGCCGCTGAGACGGGGAACCCGAATGGTGCACTGCGAAATAGTATAATCAAATGAAGCAGTTAAGTAAAGAATCGGTTAACTGGCTGGAAGTCGGCGCCGAAGAGGCTGGCCAGCGCATCGACAACTATTTGATCCGATGGCTAAAAGGGGTGCCCAAAAGCCATGTTTACCGGATTGTGCGTAGTGGCGAGGTGCGGGTCAACAAGGGGCGGATTGGGCCGCAGTATCGGGTGCAAGCCGGCGACCGGGTGCGGGTGCCGCCGATTCGGGTGGCCCCGCGCCCTGTGCTGACCAGCGTCAAACCGGTTGCTCGCCTCGCACTGGCACTGGATATCTTGTATGAGGATGCCGCCTTGCTGGTGATCAACAAACCGTCAGGTCTGGCGGTACACGGCGGCAGCGGCGTGAGCCTGGGCGTAATCGAACACCTGCGCGCGGCGCGCCCACAAGCCAGGTTTCTGGAATTGGTACACCGGCTCGATCGCGATACCTCGGGCGTGTTGATGCTGGCCAAAAAACGCTTGGCCTTGGTGACCTTGCATGAACAACTGCGCGAGGGGCGCATGCACAAAGTGTACCTCGCACTGGTGCGCGGGCATTGGCGCGAGGCCAAGCGCGCGGTGAAAGCGCCGCTCAGCAAATATGTATTGGCAAGCGGCGAGCGGCGGGTGTCAGTGTCGGACGATGGCCTGGCGGCGCACACGATTTTTCGGTTGCAAAAAAGCTGGCCGCTGCATGATCCACCATTGAGTTTATTGGAAGCCGAACTTAAAACCGGACGCACCCATCAAATTCGCGTGCATCTGGCGCACCTGGGGTTTCCGATTGTTGGCGACGAAAAATACGGCGATTTTGTCTTTAATAAAAAAATTCAATTAAATCAAGTACTTAGAAGAATGTTCCTGCACGCACGCGAAATCGCGATGGTTCACCCGGAGAGCGGCGAGACGCTGCGCCTTAGCGCGCCGCTGCCGCAAGAGCTCACGCGCTGCATCGCTCATCTGGATCACACCCATGCCGAAGCGGTTTAATTTATTGGTGTTCGATTGGGATGGCACGCTGATGGATTCGGCGGCGGCGATCACCCATTCGCTGCGCGCGGCGTGCGCCGATTTGGCGTTGCCGGTGCCGAGCGAGGAACGCGCGCGTTACATCATCGGCCTGGGTTTGCATGATGCGCTGAAATACGTGCTGCCGGATTTCCCAGTGACGGGATATCCCGCGCTGCTCGAGCGCTACCGGCTGCATTTTTTAAAGCAGGATCGCGACACCGCGTTGTTCGCGGGTGCCGAGCCGATGCTGCAAACCTTGCGCGACGCTGGTTTTTTGCTGGCGGTCGCCACCGGCAAAAGCCGCCGCGGCCTGGATCGCGCGCTGGAGGCCACCGGCCTTACCCAAGTGTTTCATGCCACGCGCTGCGCCGACGAGAGTTTTTCCAAGCCGCATCCGGGCATGTTGTTGTGGCTGCTCGATGAATTCAGCATCGAGCGCGAACGCACATTAATGATCGGCGATACGTCGCACGACATGGAAATGGCGATCGCCGCCGACGTGCCGCGCTTGGGTGTGGCCTACGGCGCGCATCCACGCGAAAATTTGGTTAAGCACGACCCCGTCGCCTGTTTGAATACCTTCGACGAATTGACGCAATGGTTGACCACCCACGCATAATTTGCGCCAGCGACGCGCTGGAAGAAGGCGCCAAGGGCGTGCGCTTCAAGGTGCGCAGCGGTGATGGCGACGCGCCGGCGTTTGCGGTGCGTTTTTGCGGCAAGGTTTACGCGTACATCAATCGCTGCGCGCATGTGCCGGTGGAGCTGGATTGGGAAGACGGCGCGTTCTTCGATTATTCCAAGCTATACTTGATTTGCGCCACCCATGGCGCGATGTATTTGCCCGAGTCCGGTGTTTGCGTGGCCGGGCCGTGCGCCGGGAAACGCTTGACGCCGCTCTCGGTCGAAGAACGGGATGGTCAAATTGTCTTGCTGAAGGAAGCTCACCATGTCTGAAAACACGCCGCCCGGCTGGGAACGCAGCGTGCTCGAAAAACTCGCGCTGGCGAGTGTGAACGAACAACGCCGCACGCGCCGCTGGGGCATCTTTTTCAAATTTCTCGCTTTCGCTTACTTGTTTGTCCTGCTGTTTATCGCCATGGGTTGGATGGGCAAGCGCGACCGTGCACCGGAAAAGCACACTGCGGTGGTGGATATCAACGGCGTGATCGCTCCCGGCTCCGCGGCGAGCGCGGAAAACATCGTGCAGGGCCTCACCGAAGCGTTTAAAGACAAGCGCACCCAAGGCGTGGTGTTGCGCATCAACAGCCCCGGCGGCAGCCCGGTACAAGCGGGCTACATCAGCGACGAAATCAAACGCCTGCGCGCCAAGTATCCGGAAATTCCTTTGTATGCGGTGGTGGAAGACGTGTGCGCCTCCGGTGGCTATTACGTCGCCGCGGCCACCGATAAAATTTTTGTCAATCAGGCTAGCTTGATCGGCTCGATCGGCGTGTTGATGAATGGTTTTGGTTTCACCGGCACCATGGAAAAACTGGGCGTGGAGCGGCGTTTGCTGACCGCGGGCGAAAACAAGGGTTTTCTCGATCCGTTCTCACCGGTCAACGCCGAGCAGCAAGCTCATGCCAAAAAGATGCTCAATGAGATACACCAGCAATTTGTCGACATCGTGCGCAAGGGCCGTGGCAATCGTTTAAAAGAAACGCCGGAAACGTTTTCCGGCTTGCTGTGGGTGGGGCAAAAAAGCATCGAGATGGGGCTTGCCGACGCGCTCGGCAGTACCGAGCAAGTGGCGCGTGATGTGATCAAGGCGGAAGAACTCGTCGACTTCACGCCGCGTGAAAATGTGGCGGAGCGTTTGGCTCGACGCTTTGGCACTTCGATGGGGGCGTCGATTGCGGAGTCGCTGGTGAAGCTGGGCGAGAGCGGAGCGGTGCAATTGCCGTTGCGTTAAGCGGTTTTGAGTATCATAAAATATTCATTAAAATCAAATACTTACGATATATACCTTTTTTCCGCATCGGTAGAGGTAGGGTGTTCACCGCGCACGCGGATTTTTTGTAACACGTGCGTGGTGCGCACCCTACGCTGCTCGCACTACTGCGGCTTTAGCCCGATCGCGCGTGCCACTTTGCCCCAACGTTCGATATCGCTTTGTATGGTTGCCGTAAATTCGGCAGGCGTTAAACCCGTGGGCTCGATTGCCAGCCCGGCCAATTCGTTTTTGCCCGCCGTCGATTTCGCATAGGCCGCCATCTCACGCGCCACACGCTCGACCACCGCGCGCGGCGTGCCCGCCGGCGCTACGATGCCGTACCAAAAACCGTGATTAAATCCTTTGAGACCTGCGTCTTCCAGCGTCGGCGTGTTGGGCAGCAACGGCGTGCGCTGGGTTAATGCAATCGCTTTTAACCGTCCGGCTTTCACCTGCGGTACCGAGGCGACCGGATTGTCAAAAAAAATCTGCACGCGGTTAGACGTGAGATCGGGATAAATCGCCGACGAGCCTTTGAACGCCACCGGCACGATGTCGGTGCCGGTGGCAAGCTTAAACGCCTCGGTGATGAGATAACCCAATGTGCCCGTACCGACATGCGCGACATTCATCTTGCCGGGGTTAGCTTTGGCATACGCGATAAGTTCCGCCAGCGTGTTCGCCGGCAGCGCGGGCGCGGCGACGATGATGTAGGGTGTTACGCCGATTTGCGTCACCGGCGCGAAACTTTTCAGCGCGTCGTAGGGAATTTTTTGCGTGAGTCCCGCCACCGGGTGCGTGCTGGAAGTGGCGATGCCCAGCGTGTAACCGTCGGCGTTCGCGCGCGCGACGATGTCGCTGCCGATCACGCCGCCCGCGCCGCCGCGATTGTCGACGATCACCGGCTGCGCCAGCGCTTCGGATAAACGATTCGCCGCCGCGCGTCCGGCGAGGTCGGTGCCGCCGCCGGGCGGGAAGGGGACGATCAGGCGAATGGGTTTGGTGGGCCAGGTGGCGGCGATCGCCGGTTGAACGATCAACGCAGCGGCTAACGCGAACAGTATTGCGAAACGTTTATGCATCGGCCGCCCCGTTATTGTTTGCGTATCAACCGCGGATACACCACGCCATCCCCTTGCCCAAACATCCATTCCATCTCCTCCTTTTTCAAATATTCCGGCTGCGTGCCTTTAGCGGCGCACAGCGCCTCGACCATGATCTGCCGCCGGCATTCGGCGTGGTAGACATTCACGCGGTGGTAACACTCGGAGACGTTGCGGCCCAAGACGGTGATGCCGTGGCGTTTCATGACGATGCAATTGGTGTTTTGGATAAACGTTTTGATCGGCGCCACGTCTTCTTCCACGTTCAAATGCGCCGGCAGGTAAGCGAGCGGTTTTTGCATCAGATACGCCAGCGTTAGCGAGTAGCTGCGGATTTCCTCGCAGCCGGCGGCGAGCAGCGCGATGGTTTCGTCGTGATGCAAATGGATCACGCAATTCACATCGGGGCGCAGGCGCAAAATTTCGCGGTTCATTTGATGGCCGACGCTGGTGGCGTGCTCGCCATAAATCACGCGGCCGTAGGGAATGTCGGTGATCACCAGATCGTTGACTTCCATTTCCTCCAGCGAAACCCCCGCGGGTTTGGCGTAGGCGAGGCCATCCGGGTAATCGGCGTGCGGCACGCGAATCACCATGCCGCCCAGCGTGCTTTGCACGTAGCCGCGCGCGGCGAGGCGATGCGCGTAGCGCACATAAGTTTCGGCAACGCCGCGCTCGAAGGTGACGCGAGGATCGAGCGTGTACTGGTTGACTTGGTAAAGCGGCTTGGGGTCGTTCATGGCGGGCTCCTGAGGGCGATCTGCAAGGTCCACGGGCTTGGCGAACACAAAACGTAATGTATTGATTTTAAATGATATTTTATTTAGGGCTAAACGACAGCCACAGCTTCGTTGGCGAGCATGCCGACCAGCCGCATCAAGGGCAGGCCGATCAGCGCGGTGGGGTCGTCGCTTTGAATTTTTTCCACCAGTGCCACGCCCAGTGTTTCGATTTTAGCGCTGCCGGCGCAATCATACGGTCGTTCGCGGCGCAAGTAATTTTCGATTTGCGTGTCACTGAGTTCGCGCAGCCACACCGTGGTGGGTACGTCATCGAGTTGATGGCGGCCGCTTGCCGCGTCAAACACACACAGCGCGGTGTGAAACACCACACGCTGGCCGCGCATCGCACGCAGTTGACGCACGGCGTTGGCATGATCGCCGGGTTTGCCCATCGGGATGCCGTTTAAGTCGGCTACCTGGTCAGAGGCGATGATCAGCGCATGGCCATGCGTCCTGGCCACCGCGTGCGCCTTGGCGAGCGCGAGCCGCAACGCGGTATCGCGCGGCGCTTCGTTGGCTTGCGCTGCTTCGTCGATGTCGGGCGACACCGTGGCGAACGGCAGGCCCAAACGCTGCAGCAATTCGCGGCGGTAAATCGACGATGAGCCGAGTATCAATGGGCGTTCGGGCATGTTTTGGGTAGTATCAAGCGTCGCTAAGTGTTTGCTTTAACTCGACTTTCGCTTGAGCGACTTTGACAAAAGTAGTCAAAAATACTATCATTATCCGTTTACTTGCGGCGGTGCTAGCCTGGTTTTTAAGTGGTGATGGTGTGGTTATGGCCGGCAACGACATTACCTTCGATAGTTTGGCGCTGGTCCGCGATAAGCAGGTGCTTGCGGGCACGCTGCCGATCGCGCGGCTGGAACGGCTCGCCGAGAGCTTGCATGAAGCGAGCGGCGCGCTCGATTATCGCGTGCACGGTGCGATCGATGGTCGGCAGCGGCCCTTGCTCAAGTTGCAGGTGAGCGGCAACGTGCGCTTGCAGTGCCAACGTTGCCTCGATGGCCTGGCGCATGCGGTCGATATCGATACCGCGGTGCGTTTGGTGGCGCCGCACGCGTTGGATCAGGAATACGACGATAATCCGGATGAGCCGGATTGCGTGGTGGCGAGTAAGGCGTTCGATCTCGCCGCGTTGATCGAAGACGAGGTGTTGTTGGCATTACCGGCGTATCCGCGCCACGCGGCAGGGCAGTGCACCTCGGCGGCCGCGGCTGGTGATGGTGCGGCAAGCAGTAAAGCGAACAATACGTTTGGCGTTTTGCAAACGCTCAAACAAAAATGATTCAATCGAAGGAGTTTTAAAATGGCAGTTCAGCAAAACAAAAAGTCGCCGTCCAAACGCGGCATGCACCGTTCGCACCACGCGCTCACTACGCCGCCGCTGGCGGAAGAGCCGACCACGGGCGAAGTGCATCTGCGTCATCACATCAGCCCCAACGGCTACTACCGCGGCAAAAAAGTCATTCGCGCCAAGGGCGAATAAATCGCCGGCGTTGATCCAGGCGTAAACCCAGCCCAGCATGCGCGTAACCGTCGCGGTCGATTGCATGGGCGGCGACCATGGGCCCTCGGTCACGGTGCCGGCCGCGCTCGCGTTGTTGCGCGAGGATCCCGCCACCGCGGTGATTCTCGTCGGCTTGTCGAGCGCGATCGAATCGCAGATACGGCGCGAACAACACGCGTTCGGCGACCGCATGGTCGTGCGTCACGCCGCCGAAGTGGTGGGCATGGATGAGCCCCCGGCGCTCGCCATGCGCAGCAAAAAAGACTCCTCGATGCGTGTGGCCATCGATTTGGTGAAATCAGGCGAAGCGCAAGCCGCGGTGAGCGCCGGCAACACCGGCGCGCTGATGGCAATATCGCGCTTTGTGTTAAAGACGCTGCCGGGCATTGACCGTCCAGCGATCGCCACCATCATGCCCACCGAAAACGGCCGTGTGTACGTGCTCGATCTGGGCGCCAACGTCGATTGCAGCGCGGAGCATTTGCTGCAGTTCGGCATCATGGGCGCCGAGCTGGTGTCGTGCGTGGAGCACAAGGCGCGCCCCACCGTGGGCTTGCTCAACATCGGCGAAGAGGCCATCAAGGGAAACGAAACCGTCAAGCAAGCGGCGGAGTTGTTGCGCGCAAGCGGGCTTAATTTCTACGGCAATGTCGAGGGTGACGATATTTTCAAGGGCACCACTGATGTGGTGGTGTGTGATGGATTTGTCGGCAACGTGGCGCTAAAAACCGCCGAGGGCCTGGCGCAAATGATCCGCAAGTTTTTACGGGCGGAGTTCGAACGCAATTTTTTGACGCGTATCGCCGCGTTGATTGCGCTGCCGGTGTTAAATGCGTTCAAGCGCCGTGTCGATCATCGCAGCTACAACGGCGCGAGCCTGCTCGGCCTGCGCGGCATCGTGCTAAAAAGCCACGGCTCGGCCGACGCCTACGCGTTTGAATGCGCGCTAAGGCGCGGCGTGGAAGAAGTGCGCACCGGCATGCTCGCGCATATTTCGGAGCGCTTGACACAGATGCACCGCGCGCCGGCGCCGCAAGACGAGCAACCTCCCATTGTTCAGGCCGTCTCTTGAGTATTTATTCCAAAATTATCGGCACCGGCAGTTATCTGCCGGAAAAAATCCTCACCAACAAGGATCTGGAATCGCGCGTCGAAACCTCCGACGAATGGATTTTTTCGCGTACCGGCATCCGCCAGCGTCACATTGCCGCGGATCACCAAACCTGCAGCGATCTTGCGTTAATGGCCAGCCAGCGCGCGCTGCAAGCGGCCGGCATTGGCGCCGCGGCGCTTGATTTGATCATAGTCGCCACCACCACGCCCGACATGGTGTTTCCCAGCACCGCGTGCATTTTGCAGGCCAAGCTCGGCGCCAAAAACTTTCCGGCGTTCGATGTGCAAGCGGTGTGTAGCGGGTTTGTTTATGCCCTCAGCACCGCGGATAACTTCATGCGCTCGGGGCAATACCGCCATATTTTGGTGGTCGGTTCCGAGGTCTATTCGCGCATTCTCGATTGGGAGGATCGCGGTACTTGTGTGTTGTTCGGTGATGGCGCGGGCGCGGTGGTTTTACGGCGCAGCGAGCAGCCGGGCATACGCTCCACGCATTTGCACGCCGATGGCAGTCATGCCGATATTCTGAACGTGCCGGGCACCGTGTGGGGCGGCAAGGTGAGCGGGCGGCCGTTGCTGCAAATGGAAGGCAACGCGGTGTTTAAATTCGCGGTGCGCGTGCTGGGTGAAGTGGCCGAAGAAGCGCTCGCCGCGAATCACATGTCGAAGTCGGACATCGATTGGCTGATCCCGCATCAAGCCAACATTCGCATTATTCAAGCCACCGCGAAAAAACTCGGTTTGCCGA
>VGIF01000158.1 GCA_016868015.1 Betaproteobacteria bacterium | reverse complement strand
GCGCCTTCGGCCTGATGAAATCAGCATTCATTTCGCATAATCGGCATCATCGCTTTCCTCGGGCGCACCTTTTACCTACTTGATCAGCGTATCCCTAAACATTAACTGCGCTTCGCCGCTCATGGTGGCGATGGTCGACGGCGCGCCGCCCTTGTACGGCACATGCAGCATGTTCAGCTTGGCCATCGACTGCAACAACTCCATTTGCAAATGTGTGATGTTGCCGGTGCCGCCCGAGGCGTAGTTCAACTGCCCGGGGCGCGCACGCGCCAGCGCGATCAATTCCTTTAGATTTTTAGCCGGCAGCGACGGATGCAGCACCAGCACGGAGGCGCCCATGCCGATCAGCGACACAAATGCAAAGTCGCGCGTGATATCAAACGGCAGCTTGGCGAACAACGCCGGTGCACCCAGCATGGCATTCGCCAGATACATCATGTGCCCATCGGGCGCCGAGCGCGCCACCATCTCCGCGGCGATGATGCCCGCCGCACCGGGACGGTTTTCCACCACCACCGACTGCCCCAGGAACTCGCTCAAGCGCGGCGCCACCGCGCGCGCGGCGATGTCGGTTGCGCCGCCCGGCGCGAACCCGGAAATAATGCGTAGCGGCTTTGCCGGGAAAATCTGCGCCTGCGCCGTGCCCAACAGCGCGCCAATCAACAACAAGGTCGAGCCGGTAAAATTTCTCATGGTGTCTGGAATTTACCAGCCCGCGCCGCGCGCAGCCAGCGTGATCGATGTGGACGCGCCAATCTGCGGTATAGTCGAATCCTCACCGTGCAACCATCAACTTCCACCACATGAAATTTCCCCATTCGGGAAAATCCGCGTGAATCGGTGATCAAAGATTTCGACGTCAACGGAGGATCCCATTGAAAGCAGCAGCAAAGCCCGCGGCCGTGCCGGCCTGGCCGCGGGACATCTACAACGTCTTTAAGCAAGTCGACATCCGTCAAGTAGCTTACGTGCCCGACGCCGGCCACACGCAACTCATCAGAGCCTGTCACGCCGACAAAGCCATGCGCGCGGTGTCGCTCACCACCGAGGAAGAAGGCGTGGCGATGCTCGCCGGCGCGTGGCTGGGCGGCGAGCGCGGTGCGCTGTTGATGCAATCCTCCGGCGTGGGCAATTGCGTGAACATGCTCGGCACCATCCGCGAGTGCCGCTTTCCGCTGCTGATGCTGGTGACCATGCGCGGCGAATGGGGCGAATTTAATCCCTGGCAACTGCCGATGGGGCAAAGCACCCCCGCGGTGTTTAACGATATCGGCGTGGTGGTGCAGCACGTGAACGAGCGCGCGCTGGTAGGCGAAACGGTTTACGCTTCGGCGATGATGGCGTTTCAATCCAATCGCGCGATTGCGGTGCTGATCGGCCAGCGTGTGGTCGGCTTTAAGGATTGGAGCAAATAATGGCAAAGAGAGCTTTCAATCGCATAACGACAATCGACCGCCGCGCCGCGGTCAAACAAATTCTCGCGCAACGCGGCGACGCGCTGGTGGTCACCGGCTTGGGCTCGTCGAGCTACGATGTCGGCACGGTCGATCACCCCAACACGTTTTATCTGTGGGGCGGCATGGGCGGCGCGTGCATGATCGGCGTCGGCCTCGCGCTCGCGCAACCGAAACGCCGCGTGCTGGTGATCACCGGTGACGGCGAAATGCTGATGGGCCTGGGTTCGCTCGCTACCATCGGCGCGGAAAAAATTAAAAATCTCTCGATCGTGGTCATCGACAACGAGCTTTACTCCGAAACCGGCATGCAGCCCACCCACACCTCGCGCGGCGTCGATCTCGCGGGTATCGCTAAAGCGGCGGGCTTTGCGTTGAGCGACACCATCGGGACCGAATCGGGATTAAAGTCGTGGATACCGAAGCTCTATAACACGCCGGGGCCGGTGTTCATGGCGCTCAAGGTGAACGCGAGCCGCTATCCGCTGTCGATCCGGCTGCGCGATGGCGCGCATATCAAAAACCGCTTCCGCGAAAACCTGCTGGGTGCGAAAGCCTTCGACTGACGGGAGATGCCCATGAGCACCGCAACCGCGCAAAAAACCGATTTCGAGGTCGTGCCGCTCAACGCCGCGCTGGGCGCGGAAATCCGCGGCCTCGATTTGGCGAAGATCGACGATGCGAGCTTCAAGCGTCTCTACGAACTGTACTTGTTCCACGTGCTGCTGGTGATCAAAAACCAGTCGATGACGCCGCACGAGCTGGTGGCGCTTGCCAAACGCTTTGGCACACCGGTGTCGTCGTCGAATCTACACCAACGCGATCTGAAGGAGCGCACCGCCAACAGCTTGTTCAACTTGCCGCCGGAGGTGACCGTGGTCACTAATTTGAAGGCGGACGGTAAACCGGTCGGCATACTAGGTGACGGCGAACTGGTGTGGCACTCGGATTTCTCCTTCACCGAGCGCCCCACCGCGGCGCGCATGCTGCTGGCGATGGAAGTGCCCGCCGACGCAAACGGCGGCAGCCACACTACGTTTTTGAATGCCTATGCCGCCTACGATGCGCTGCCCGATGACTACAAGCGCAAACTGTCCGGCAAGACCATCAAGCAAGGCAACATTGTCGATACCGCGTTGAAACTGCGCCCCGGCGCGTCGTTAAACGACGACATCATCGCGGCGCCCGGCCCCAGCCACCCGGTGATTTCCACGCACCCGGAAACCGGCGCGAACCTGCTGTTCCTCGGCCGGCGCCACGCGGCCTATGTCAATGGCATGGCGCTCGACGAATCCGAAACCTTTCTCGAAGATCTGTGGGCGCGCGGCGTGCAGCAACGTTTTTGTTATACCCACCACTGGCAGCAGGGCGACTTTGTGGTGTGGGATAACCGCGCGCTGATACACCGCCGTGACGCGTTCGACCCCACCACGCGGCGCGTGTTATACGCCGCGCAAGTCGAAGGGCATAAGCCTTATGAAGCGCCCGATGCGTTGTCGCGGCCGGAGCATGGGCGCGCGGGAGATTTCATTCGGCGCTGACGCCGCGTGACGAATCTGGGCGCAGTGTGCTTCCCCGAGCACAACCCAACGCTTCGCGCGCGCTCCCGGCGCGGCGCATAACTGCTGCGCCAGTATTTACGTAACTATTTGATTTTAAATAACTTTTTTAAAACCGTGAAAATCGCTGAATACCTCCTGCGCACGCTCGAAGCCAACGGTGTGAGCCACATCTTCGGCAACCCCGGCACCACTGAATTGCCGCTGGTCAAAGCGTGCGAGCAACGCAAAAATTTGAAATACGTCGTCGCGCTATCCGAAGTCAGCGCCGTGCCGATGGCCGACGGCTACGCGCGCGCCACGCGCTCGCTCGGCGTCGTTAACCTGCACGTTGCGCCGGGCCTCGGTAATGGCATGGGCACGCTCTACACCGCCGGCATCGCGGGCACGCCGCTGTTGGTGCTGGTGGGCGGGCAAGACCGGCGCTTTTTGCACACCAACCCGATTCTGTGGGGCCCGCTGGAAAAAATGGCGGCGAGCGTGTGCAAAGCGGTATTTACGCTAAACACCACCTTTGATGCCGCCGCCAATGTGCAGCGTGCGTTGCGCAGCGCGCTGTCGCCGCCGTACGCGCCGGTGGCGTTGATTTGCCCGCCGGATTTGCTGGAAAGCCAGATCAAAGCCGCGCCGGGCAAGGTGACGCCGGCGCTGCCCGCGCAGTTGTCCGCCGGGGAAGCCGCGCACTACGCGCAATTTTTGCGCAAAGCGAAAAAACCCGCGTTCATCGCCGCCGAAGACGTGCATTGGAACAACGCCTCGACAGAGCTCGAAACGCTGGCGCACGCGCTCGGCGCACCGGTGTATTGCGCGCCGTACACCGGCGTGCTGCCGGTGGCGGCCAACGCGCCCTGCTACGCCGGTTATTTGCCGCCAAGCTTGCTGCAAGTGTCACAGCGTCTGCGTGGGCATGATGCAATCTTGTTCGCCGGTGGGCGCGGCTTGCGCAACACCCTCTACGCCGAAGCGCAGTTGCCGCAGAAAAAAGCCTGGATCGGCAACGATGCCGCCGCGCAAGCGCCGCACGGCGAATACGCCATCGCGCGCGCCTGCGATCTGAAGGGTGCGCTCGCCGCGATTGGCGCCGCGCTCGGCCAACGCACCCGTGGCGGCGGTATCCGCGCAAAAAGCGCGCGCGCCGCGCTCGCCGTGCCCGCGCGCAACGCGCAAAAGCTCCATCCCACGCGCGCTATCGCCGCGCTGCTCGATCAATTTCGCGACGCGATTTGGGTCGACGAAGCCGGTTTATCCACTTCCGACGTGCGCCAATGGATGAACCTGAAAGCCGGCGAATACCTGATCAACGGCAGCGGCGGCATCGGCTGGGCGATCGGCGGCTCGGTGGGCGCGGCGATCGGCCAAACCAAAAGGCAAATCGTCGCGGTGATCGGCGACGGCTCTGCCTTGTATGCCTCGGAAGCGTTGTGGAGCGCCGAACATCACGGCGCCAAAATGCTGCTGGTGATTTTGTCCAATCGCCGCTATGCCACGTTAAACGCCGCGGCAACCAAACTCGCCGGCGGGCCGCTCAAGTCATTCACCATCGAGCCGCCGGTGATCGATTTCAGCGGCCTTGCCAGGCTCTACGGCTGGCGCTATGCCGGCGCGGCGAGCGAAACCGATTTTGACGCGGCGCTTAAATCCCTGGGCAGCCGCTTAAAACACAACACGCTGCTGGAGCTCAAACTCGATCACACGATCATGCCGCTGACGGCGTCGCGGCATTTCTAGCAGCCTGTCGGACTTAACTTGTCGCGGCGAGAAACGCGACGTGCGCGGACAGATTTTCACGGTTTTCAAGCGAATAATTCGTACTATTCGCGCGGCAAACCGGAGAAATATGAACCGCATCCGCTCGTTTTGCAGCCGGCAGGGTTAATGCCGACAGGGCCGACAGGCTGCCAGGCCGCTCAAACCGGCGGCGTCCAATCCGGCGGCTGCGTTTTTACAAACGACGGCCGCGCGGCAATCCCCGCGTGCCACGCTTTTAACTTGGGCGAAATGCCGCGCCAGTCGTGCGCATAACGAAAATCGGTGTATTGCAGCGCCACGCCCATCACCAAATCCGCCAGGCTAAAGCGGTTGCCAGCCAGGAACTTGCCGCCCTTGAAGTTGGCTTCCGCCAGCGCAATCGCGCGTTGCACGCGGGCTTCTTCGCGCGCGAGTTTATCCGGCCATTGCTTGTCCGCCGGGCGGCGCGTTTCAAGCACGCGCGCGATCACCGAATCAATGATGCCGTTACCGAGCGCCTGCCAGCGCTGCGCTTCCCAATAACCCACCGGGTCGCGCGGCGTGAACGAACGGCCATCGACGTGATCGAGGAAATGCACCACCAGCGCCGACTCGAAAATATAGTCGTTGGGCGCGATTTCCAGCACGGGGATTTTGGATAGCGGGTTCCTGGCGATGATCGGGCTATCTGCCGTCCACGGATCCTCGACCACAAACTCCACCTGCAGATTTTTTTCTTCGATCAACACACGCGCCTTGCGCACGTACGGTGAAGTTGGCGACCCAAACAGCCTCATGACTTGCTCCCTTCGATTACGAAAAAATTGCGAATCAGCATCAGAACTTCGGCGAGGCGATATTTTACCCTTACCGCGTCCACCACGCAGATTGCGCCATTTTCATGCGGTGCAAAATTCGCTACGATAGCTGCCTGAATTCGCTTTTTCACTTTCGAGAATCCCCATGATCAACGTAACCCGCATCGGCAAACACTGCGGCGCCGAAATTTCGGGGGTCGATTTGTCCGTGCCGCTCGACGAGCACACCTTCGCGCAAATCGCCAATGCGTTTTTCGACAACGAAGTGGTTTTTTTTCGCAACCAGCAGTTGACCCCCGCGCAGCAAATCGCCTTCACCCGCCGTTTCGGCACGCTCGAAGCGCACGTGCGCAAGGAAAGCCGGCTCGCCGGCGCCGATGAAATTTTCGTGCTGTCGAACAAGCTCGACGCCAACGGCAAGGCGATCGGCGCGCAGGATGCGGGCCGCTTTTGGCACAGCGATTTATCGTACAAGCGCGAGCCCAGCATGCTCTCCGCGCTCTACGCGGTGGAGGTGCCGGTCAAGGACGGCGTTGCGCTTGGCAACACTTATTTCGCCAGTACCACCGCGGCTTACAACGCCTTATCCGATGCGTGCAAGCAGCGCGTCGAACACCTGCGCAACGTGCACAGCTACCGCGAATACCGCTTGAAAAATTACGCCGCGCAGCAACAAGACGAGCGCCGCGGTATTCGCACCGTGCAGGAGCACGCCCCCACCCCGGAGCAACTCGCCAGCGTGCCCGACACCGAAATGAACGTGGTGCGCGTGCACCCGGTGACCCGGCGCAAAGGGCTTTTTATCAACGAAGGCCACACTTCGCATCTCGTGGGCATGCCGCGCGCGCAAAGCGACCAACTGCTTGCCCGGTTGTATGCCCACATGACGCAGCCGGAATTTATCTACGGCCACAGTTGGCGCGTCGGCGATTTGCTGATGTGGGACAACATCGCCGTGCAGCACAAAGCGACGTTCGATTACGACCCGCTGCCGCGGCTGATGTATCGCACCACGGTGCGCGGGCCGGCAGTGGTTTAGCTGAATTTTCGTAAGTATTTGATTTTATTAAATATTTTATGAGCGATGCCAACGGCTTGATTACCGTGCGTCTGCAACCGATCGCCCCCGCAAACGACGCGGAATTCAACGATTGGTACAACCTCGAACACGTGCCGCAGTTGACCGCGCTGCCGGGCTTTGTGCGTACGCGGCGTTATCACTGCGAAAAATCCGATATTCGTTACCTCGCATGGTACGAAACGCGCGATGAAAGCATCGAAGCCGGGCCGGATTTTCAGTACATCGTCGCGCACCCGACGCCGTGGTCGGTGCGCATGCGCCAGATTTACGGCGGCAATCGCGAGCGCATGAACTTCACGCTGATGTGCGATGTGGCGAATGCCAGCGCAACGCTGCCCGCCGCCGGCGCGCCGTGGATGTACATCGTGCATACCGATATTCCTGACCAAATCGTCGATGAATACAACGCGTGGTACGACAAGGAGCACCTGCCGCGCTGCGCCAACATCCCCGGCGTGCTGCGTGCGCGGCGTTATACCGCGGTGGCGTGCACTTCGGGCGATGTCGGGCCGAAATATTTAACCACCTATGAGATGACCGGCCCCGATGTGTGGGAGAGCCCCGCCGCGCAAGTCGCGCGCAAAACGCCGTGGACGGAGAAAATGCGCTCATTGTTCACCAACACGCGGCGGGCGTTGTATCAGCTGGTTGCGCCGAATGTGGAGCATGAGCAGGCGCTGAAGCTGGCACGGGTGGAAGTTAAGTGAGCGTTGCCCCATTTTTTCCACCGTTCGGGCTGAGCCGGTCGAAGCCCGATTTACGTTTACAAAGCACGATGGCGCTTCGATCACAGCAATATCGCCCTTCGACAAGCTCAGGGCGAACGGTGGTTTTTGCAAACGTTCGATGAGCGACCTACTCCTCACCCGCATTGACGACCGTGGCGACCAAGGCCGCATCGCCTATCTCACCGTAAACAATCCCACGCGCCGCAACGCCCTGGGCATGGCCGGCAAACAAGCCATTGCCGCGGCCTTTAATCAGCTCACGCCCGACGACAAGTTACGCGCCGTGGTGATCACCGGCGCGGGCGATAAATCTTTCATCGCCGGCGCCGACATCCATGAAATGAAAGACCTCGATGCCGCCGGCGCCGAGCACGAACACCGCTTAACCCATATCGCCAATCAAGCCATCCGCAACTGTCCGGTGCCGGTGATCGCGCGCGTGAACGGTTACTGCCTCGGTTTTGGCATGGAGCTTGCCGCGGCTTGCGACATTCGCATCGGCGCCACGCACGCCCGCTTCGGCATGCCCGAAGTGCGCGTGGGCATCCCGTCGGGCATGGAAGCGGCGCTGCTGCCGCTGTTGATCGGCCACGGCAAGACTGCGGAACTGGTATTGACCGGCGATATCATCGATGCGGCCGAAGCGCACCGCATCGGCTTTTTGCAGCGCATCGCCGCAGCGGACGATCTCGACGCCGAAGTCGAACGCTGCGTCACGTCCATCCTCGCCGGCGGCGCGCGCGTGATGCGCCTGCAAAAAACGCTGCTGCGCGATTGGGAACAACTGCCGCTGCGCGAGGCCATCGAGGCCGGCATCGCCGCCTGCGTACGCGCGCGCGAAAGCGACGAACCGCGGCGCATGATGCAGGCGTTTATCGAGCGCAAGAAATAGCGTTCGCGGCGCCGTCACGGCACAATCACCGCGGAATCACCACGCATTCGACAGCCTATTGTCGCTTCCCACTTTGCGCCGCGCGTCGATGACAGGCGGAACATATGGAATATCTCCTCGCCATCATTCTGGTGTGGGCCGTGATCTTCGGCTGGGTCTGCGGCGCGTGGAAGGTTAAAGAGCGCGAGATCGCGAAAAAGCTTTATCTGCAAGCCTTGGCGCAGCTTAAACACGCGCCCACCGACGCCAAGCTCAAGCAGCGCACGCTCAGCCTCGGCCGTGCCTACGCCAGGCTCACGCGCGATCCATCCGGCCGCGCCGCCTTTGATGAACTTGCGCTGATGCGTGACATCAACGCGGCCTGCGACTCGCAAGACACGGCAGCCAGCATGCCAGCGGCGCCGCCGGAAACGCCCTTTCGGCATTAAGCACGACGGCCCGCACAAAAAAGAAAAGCCGCTCGCGCGGCCATTCTTTTGCCTGCTGTCATCAAAAATTACACCGACTGCCCCACCACCACCATGTCGAAATCCGCCTTGCCGGCGGCGCAATCGGGGCAGCTCCAGGTGTCGGGCACGTCTTCCCAGCGCGTGCCAGGAGCAATGCCTTCATCGGGCAGGCCAGCCTTCTCGTCATAAACGAATGCGCACAGCAGGCATTGCCACACACGATAGGCTTTACTGTCGTTGGCCTGCGGCACGACTTTTGTCGCGCTTTCCAGCCGCGGAAAGTGCAGCACCAGCGCCTCCACCCCTTCGGGCCCGGCGACGATCGGGAACGAGCCTTCATGCGGCTTGGTAAACGCGATCGAGATCGCGTGATATTCCTTGCCCTGATAGGTGAGGCTGCCGCCCACCACGATCAAATACTGGCCGTTGGTTTGCGCCGCGTCGGGCGTGGCCATGGTCGCGCCGGGCTTAAGCTTAACCGAATAGGCGGCGAGGCCGCGCTCGTCCTTGATCTGCCTGAAGGCGTGGATGTTGACTTCGGCCTCACCGCTGAAATCGGGGGATTCGGTCGCCTGCCACGGTTTGCGGCCCTCTACATCGAGCAGCTTTTGCTTGCTATCCGGATCTGCCAGGTATTGCGCACCGGGGTCCCATCGTGCGCGCAGCGTCAAAAACCCCACGCCGAATTCGGCGCCGGTCAACGGGCCATACGGCGTATGCGCGCGCGAAAAATGCACCGCGTTGATCGACAGCGGATGATGGCCGATCACCCCGCCGCCCTTGACGATGACTTGAAACTGGTCGACCTCGTGAAAATGCGGCGCGATCACGCGGTGCGGCGTGCCTTCGGCGAGAAACGCCATCGGATGATCCTTCACGCCCTCGGGCGGACGCATGAAGTCCGTGCGCCAGGCGGTGCCCCCGCTGGGAGGGTTGCGCGATTGTTTGCCGGCTTTGACGTCTTCATATTGAGCGATCAGGGGCATGGGGTCTCCAGTGTTTAAACGTTGATCGCATCGATTTTACGCGCCTCACACGCGCCCTGTGAAGCGCGCAAACTGCTCACCAGGGCACGCCAAGCGCGTTCCATATGCTGAAAAATCAATCTTTTAAGTCACGTTCGCCCGCGGTCCAAACGGACCAGCAGTGCCTGGCAAACGGTATCGGGTAATGCCAAACGCATTACACCAGAACGGTGCGCGGGTTAATGCAGCATTTGCCAAAAACTGGAGAGCCCGTTGACGATGTGCGTGGCCTTGCTTTGCCACGGCGAGGGCGGCGGTGGCGTGTAACGCCGATCGCCCATGCGCCGGTCGCAGGGGCCGATCAACGGCGCCAAGGGGATTTCCATTACACACGCTTCACGCCACACGGTTTTGCCGCGGCGCTCAGCTATCGCGCCGGCACCGCTCGCAGCCACGCGGCGGTCTGTCACGTGCCGCCGGCCGTCAGGACCAGTATGCCGATGTTCTGCAACCTGCGCTGAAACCTGCTCTGCAACCATGACGCCCTCCGTGAAGGATTGCGGTGACAGAAAATTTACGCTCAAATCTTAACGGTGTAAACAAAAAAGTTACCGTGCAAATACCCGTTTTGAGCCGCGAAAAAATGACAACGGCAACACCCAGCGGCACCGCACAGCCGAGACTAGCCGCCAAAGTGTTCGCTTTTCGCCTCTTGGCTCGGGCGTGCACGGCCCCTTGCGCTGCTGCAGCTTAGGGTTCGTCTAAAATAAATTTATAAATTAAATCAATAGCTTATCAGTAGTGTCCGGACGTTAATCGAATAAATTCAATTGGTTAGCGGACATGTCCGGAATTTCGTCGGCGACGATTTTGTTAAGTAGTTGATCCAATG
>VGIF01000157.1 GCA_016868015.1 Betaproteobacteria bacterium | reverse complement strand
TGAACATTTACAAATGGGATAGGCCGCTCACGGGATAAGTGCGTGCAGCGGAAGCCTAAAACGGCGAAAAACACCGAATTAAACATCGAAAGCGCCTTCGGCCTGATGAAATCAGCATTCATTTCGCCTAATCGGCATCATCGCTTTCCTCGGGCGCACCTTTTACCTACTTGATCAGCGTATCCTTAAATCCATTACTTACAATATCACTACAGCATGTCGCCCACACGCTGCATTTGCCGCAAGCCGAGCTTGATCAAACAATGGTCTAGCCACTCCGCAGTCAGTTTCTCCTGCACCGAATTTTGCCGCAAGCGCTGATTAAGTGCGGGCCAATCGACATCATCCAGCGGTTGATCTTGATTAAAACACGAGAACACATAACTCGTCTTGCCGGATTGCGGATCGACGTGCGGTTGCAAACACTGCGCGCAGATTTCTTTCATCATGCATTGCATCGGCGAGTTGATCGAACCGATGGCGAAATGGTGCGGCTTTAAAAACGGTTTCAACATTTCATGCCGCGCGCGCGCCACCGCCGCCATCATGCGATCCGAGCCGATGGCGATGATGCGATCGGCTTCCTTGATCGGTATCGGCTGCACGCCCAAGTCGCCAATCGCGTAGGCGTGCATGCACTGCACGATGTTGCCGACAAACGTTTTGTCTTGCTTGCGCGTCGGCGTGAAACCCAGCTCCTCGTCGCAGCACCACACCACCACGTCGGCCGCCGCTTCGATGTCAGCGATTTTGTAGCGGTCGTTCATGTGCTTGTAGCCAGCGAAATACAGCACCTTGCAGCCCGCTTTGCGCATCGCTTGGCCGATGGAGAACAACACCGCGTTGCCTAGGCCGCCGCCCACCAGCGCCACGGTTTCGTTTTGCGGGATGTGGGTGGGCGTGCCAGTCGGCCCCATCAGAATCACCGGCTCACCGGGCTTTAACATCAGGCACAAATCGCTGGAGCCGCCCATTTCCAGCACGATGGTCGAGATCAAACCTTGATCGCGGTCGACCCACGCGCCAGTCAACGCCAAACCTTCCATCGCCAAACGCGAATTCTCCGCTTGCAACGCAGTCGATTCAAAATTCTGCAGCCGGTAAAACTGCCCCGGCTGGAATCGCCGCGCGGCGAGCGGCGCGCGCACCACCACTTCGACGATCAGCGGGGTTAAGCGCTGCACTTCGTGCACCGTTGCGCGCAGTTCTTCGTTGAGATGCGTAAGGAACGCGTCGTTGCTGAGCGCGCTGGCGGGTTTCACCGCTTCGAGCGCACGGCTCACCACCGGATGCCCCTGCTTGGCGCTGCCGATGGCCTTGACCACGTTACCGAAGAACGACGGATGCACGTCGCCGAAGTAGCTCATGCAACGCCCATCAGCGCGCTTGGCCAGTAACACGTTGACTTCATTGGGCTTGGAAATTGATTTCTCGGCGGCAATCGCGTTGCCCGCGGCGTCAAACGCTTGAAAGTAACGGCCATCGAGTTTGAAGTTCGCCGCGTCCTCGCGCGCAAGTACGGTATTGGGCTGCGTGCCAGCGGCGATCAGCACGGTGCGCGCCGGCAGCGTGACTTCGCTGGCCACACCCTCCGCGCTTTTGGAGGAAAGCCGAATTGCGCTTGCGTGGCCATACGCATCGACATCCACGCCCACCGGCGTTAGCCCTTCGGCAAAGCGGATGCCCTCCTCCAGCGCCTTGTGCACCTCCTCGTGATTCAAGGTATACGACGGGCTGTCGATCAAGCGCTTGCGATACGCTATCGTCGCGCCGCCCCAGGATTGCAGCAGCTCGACGATGCGCGCATCGCGCCCTTGTTTCGCGGCTTGCGCCCGCTCCTCGCGCAGCACGCGCGCGTGCGACAAAAACTCGTCGCCGATGATGCGCTCTTCTTCGTTCCACGCCAGCCTTGCTGCCATTTCGCCGTGCTCTCGCGCCATTGCTTCGTAACGGCTCAACAGCTTTTCAACTTGCAGCGGGTAATACGCCAACGCTTCGGTCGCGGTGTCGATCGCGGTCAAGCCGCCGCCGATTACCACCACTGGCAAGCGCAACTGCATGTTGGCGATCGAATCGGTTTTCGCGGCACCCGTGAGTTGCAGCGCCATCAAAAAATCGGAAGCCGTGCGCACGCCGCGCGCCAAACCATTAGGCATATCGAGCACCGTCGGCTTGCCCGCGCCGATGGCGAGCGCGACGTGATCGAAGCCCATCGTGAACGCTTCATCGGCCGTAATCGTGCCGCCAAAACGCACGCCGCCGAAAAGCGCAAACTCGCTGCGGCGCTCCAACAGTAACCGTATGATTTTTAGAAAATTTTTGTCCCAGCGCACAGTAATGCCGTATTCCGCCACGCCGCCGAAGCCAACCATCATGCGTTCATCTAAACCTTCATACAAATCCCGCACGTTGTGGATCGGCTCGAATGCAACGCGCTTGCCGTTGGAATCAACACCGGAATATTTCGCCGGCAGCGGTTCTATTTTTAAACCATCGATGCCGACCACGGTGTGCCCATCGTTCAACAAATAATGCGCCAGCGAAAATCCCGCTGGCCCCATGCCCGCAATCAGTACGCGTTTGTCGCTCGCGGCTAACGGCAGAGGCTTGCGTAAATTGAGCGGATTCCAGCGCGTCAACAAGCTGTAAATCTCAAAGCCCCACGGCAGTTCCAGCACATCCTTTAACGTGCGCGTTTCGGCCTGTGGGATATCGACCGGCTCCTGCTTTTGGTAAATGCACGCCTTCATGCAATCGTTGCAAATGCGATGCCCGGTCGCCGCCGCCATAGGGTTGTCGACGGTGATGATGGCCAGCGCGCCGATGGCATAGCCCTCGGTCTTCGCTTTATGAAACTCGGAAATTTTTTCTTCCAGCGGGCAGCCGGCGAGCGTCACGCCGAACGCGCTTTTTTTAAACGACGCAGCACCACGTCCGCTAGCACCTTTTTCCAGCAAGCCCTTGGAGCACGAATCCTTGCCCTGTTCATGGCACCAGATGCAATAGTGCGCTTGATCAAGCGCACCCGTGAGATCGGCGCCGCTGTCGGTAAGCTTGAAACCGTGGCGCCGGCGCAGCTTCTGCACGGGGAAGGTGTGCAACATGTAACCCGCCGCGCTATCCACCGCACTCGGCACCAAGCGCTGCATATCGAGCTTGTGTGGCGCCTTGAACAACACGCCGCCGCCATGTTTGGCGCGACCCGCTTCGGTTTGCAACGCCCACGCCGCGTATTGCAGCGCGGTGTCCAATTTTTCGGCATTGGCGATACTGGCGGCCTCATCTTTTTGCCACTCGGTGACTTTTTGCGCAAACGCGAGCTCGGAAAATGCGCCACCCAATAGCGCTTCCATTTTGAGCGTGAGTTCGCCACCATTAAATTGCTCGGCTGCCTGGCCCTTGTACTTGTTAGCTGCCTTGCGCTGCACGAACAAGCGCTTGACGCTGTAAAGCGGCGACAGCTCGAGATGCCGCGCGCGCAAGGTCTGGAGCGCCGCTTCAATCCCGAACAGCGCGGCATGGAACTGCTCCAGCTGCGGCACCAATGCCAGCAGCAATGCCGACTCGGCTTTGACGCTGAGCGTCGCGGGGTTGCGGCGCGCATCCTCCAATTGCACGCACAATGCGGGGTCCGATTTTCGCAACTCGCCGACGAATGTTGCGTCCAAGCGCGCCAGCGCGGCCGTATCGTAAAGATCGACAAAGCGGTAGCCGAAGCCAAGCTTGAGCGCAACCGGCGTACGGTTGCTTGTCACGACTGGTAATGTCAAGTTAATCCGCCTCTGATGAAATTCTAATTAAAACCTTGGATTATCGCCGAACGAAGCAACACGCTCAACCGCGCGTGCTCGGCTTAATCAATTATGCCCCAAGACAGCGACTTCACCCAGTTGCCGCAAATACGCAAACGGGAAAATGCCGCGGAAATGGCCATCACTAAACACAATCCGCACAGCGGCGGGCCCGTACTCGGCGAGCGCCGTGACCGTCACGTCGGCTGGAAACTCCCGTGCACTACCGCTACGCCGCGTCTGCTCGCAAAAAGCGCACTTGCAGCCGCGACGCAATTCTCGATAACTCACGACCGATCGCGACGCGTCATCCCATTGCACCTCCAACAACCGCGACGCTTCCCGCAAGCTGATCGACACCGGCATGACTTTAGCGGGTGCTTTCTCATTCATACCACATCGGCCAGCCCTTTCGGCCCGACGCTCATGCCAAAACCCTTCAAACCGCCTTCCTTCAACTCAGCACCCATTGATGCCAGCGATTCCGCGCGAATCAGCGCCTTGAGCTGCTGCACCATGCCGGTAAACTCAGCCGATGCCGTCATATCGGCCGTGCGCGGGCGTGCCAGCGGCACGGGAATTTCCGCCTTGATCCGGCCTGGACGCGCGGTCATGACGTACACCTTGTCCGAAAGAAATATCGCTTCTTCGATGTCGTGGGTAATAAACAAAACCGAGATGCGAAACTGCTGCCACATGTTGGTCAAAATCTCCTGCATCACAACGCACGTTTGCGCATCGAGTGCACCGAACGGTTCGTCCATTAACAACACCTGCGGGCTGGTCGCCAACGCGCGCACGATACCGACCCGCTGCTTCATGCCGCCGGAGAGTTGATCCGGGTAGTGGTTTTCAAACGCCAGCAATCCCGCAAGTCCGAGCAACGTGCGCGCCGCGCTTTCGCGCGGCCCCGCCGGCATATTTTGCATGCGTAGGCCGAACTCGACGTTTTTGCGCACGGTGAGCCACGGGAACAACGAATATTGCTGAAACACCACGCCGCGGTCCGCGCTCGGCCCTTGCACCGGCTTGCCGTCGATCAAAACGTTGCCGCTGGTCGGTTGCACGAATCCGGCCGCGATATTGAGTAACGTTGATTTGCCACAACCCGAGGGCCCGATCAGCGACACGAACTCTCCGGGCTGCACCGCCATCGACACGTTGGCAACGGCTTCGACCGCGGATTCGTATTCGCCGAATATTACGCCCAGATCGCGCACCTCGATCAAGCCTTGGGCACGCTTGACTTCATCCATTTGAACACTCATCGATTCTTACCTCCGCCGTAGCTCGCCCATGGCATCACGAAATGGCCGACGACGCGGATCGCGCCGCTACACAGCAACCCCAGCATACCGATGGTGATCATGCCCAGCGCGATTTCGGCGTAATTCACCAGTGAATAGGCTTCCCAGGTGAAATAGCCCACGCCGAATTGGCCGGAAATCATCTCCGCGGCGATCAGCGACACCCACGCCACGCCCATGCCCACGGCCAGGCCGGTAAAAATATGCGGCAGCACGCCCGGTAAAATCACGTTCCAGAACATGCGTGCTTCATTCGCGCCCAGACAGCGGCCGGCGCGCAACAGTACCGGATCCATGGCGGTAACCCCATGCACGGTATTGAGCAAAATCGGGAAAAACGAACCCAAGAACGTTATGAAAACAATGCTCACCTCAGTGGTGGGCCACAGCATGATCGACATCGGCACCCACGCGATCGCCGGTATCGGGCGCAACACTTCGATCGCCGGCATCAATAGATCGCGAGCCGAGCGATAGCGCCCGATCAACAAGCCCAACGGTAGCGCGATCAAAATCGCTATGCCAAAACCGGTAAAAATGCGCCGTACGCTGATGCCGATGTTGGTCATGTACTTGGCCGAGCCGGCCACCTCCGTAACCTTGGCGAATACCTCGGCCGGCGCTGGGATGTTGGTAAAGCGGATAAAAAGGTCGATGCGGTACCGTGTACCCAAATACCATGCCGCAAACAGCAGCCCCAGCGACATGCACCACAAAAACACGCTCAGCGCATTGTTGCGCAGCCAGCGCGTTAACCGCACCGCAGCCGGTATCGCCGGCCGTGATTCGTTCGCGGCCACCAGCGCGGCAGCCTCGGTTTGCACCACCGGCGGGCCAGGCACAGCCGGTGCAACCAAGTGTTCCGGCTTCGCTGCCGATTGCGCTCGTGGCACGGCTATCGAAGTTTGAGTGGCGGCTTGCATAAAATCACCGGCCCGTGATCCCGGTGCCCGTTCCCAATACTTCGTTGAAGGTCAATAGGCGGCCGCCAATTTTTACAGCGTGCGCCTGCGCGTCCTTGCGCAGCAAAAATGGCACGGCTTCGGCACGTTTGGGATCCTTATCGCTAAACGCATAAAAAGCCTTGTCCGCGAATAACTTGATACCGGAGCCGCGGTCATACAAATACACCGCCGAGATTTTTCTCCGCTCGCCGGTGAATTTGCGCACACCGAGCAGCGTGCAGCCCTGCGAGCTAAACGGAATGATCTCACCGCCGTCGAGCCAGATTTCACCGCCCTCGCGCGGCCTGTTGATTGGCGCATTACACACCGGATCCTTACCGGTGACTTCGTAGTTGGTGAGAGACGCGAGTTGTTTGTCGTAATCCAGGTTCAATTCGCGAAACGCTTGCCGCACGTAGGCATCATTGACCCACGCGGATACGTTGAAATCCTTCAGCCGCCCCAGACCGCGCAACACTTCGGCGGCAACGCCGATGGTTTCCACCCACTTGGGCTTGATCGTCGGGTCGAGCGTATGAATGCCGCCCGGCCCCAGAAAGATGTACGCCACTTCTTTTTCGATCTTGGTCCGCTCTTCGATTTTCTCGGCGGCGAGCTTGGGATTCCGGCGCACCCATTCGTTGGCTTCCATCAATGCCTTGATATAGGCCACTACGATTTCAGGGTACTTTTCACCGAAATCCTTGCGCACCACCACGCCGTGAAACGTGGGCACATTGGTTTCCGCGCCATCAAAAATTTTGCGCGCGTAACCGCGATACGGCAGCAACTCGGCGAACGGAACGAAATTGGCGTGGCCGTCAATGCGTCTTTCCTGCAGGTTGGTGGTGCCGACTTCGGGGCTCTGGCTCGACAAGTTCCAGAAGGTCTCCGGCCAGCCGCGGGTTTTCATCGCTTGCAGCAGCATCCCATGCGCGGCGGAGCCGAACGGCACCGAAACGTTTTTGCCCTTTAGATCCTCAATCGCAAAATAGGGCGAGTCCCGGTGCACCACCAGACCGTTGCCCGCGCCGTGCTGGTTATAGGCAATAACGGCGACAAGCTGGGTTTCATTCTTGGTTTGTTGCCCGGTCGCACCGTTCACCAACAATGGATAGTCGCCCATCATGCCAATGTGCATGCGATTGGCCATCATGCCGTTGGTGATCGGCGGGCCCGAGGTTGCGTTTTGCCAATCGATTTTGTATTTAACGTTTTGATACTTGCCGGTGCGCGGCAGGTGTTTTTCCAGAAGTTTGAGCTCGCGCAGGACGATGCCGCCGGTCACTGTGTTGGTCGTCGTATGTTGGGTGCCGATGCCGATTTCGATGGTCTGCGCGCGCGCCACCCCGACGAATACCAACAGGCCGATCCAGCCCATTACGGCGGCCATCCAGCTAGAACAACATAAGTATTTGATTTTATTACATTTTTTTATAGGAGATCCTCTGATCAACGTTTGGTGAGAAATTTCAGCCTTCGCGCAGGTGCACCAGTTTGTCCTTCACCCCCGACCATTGGCTGGCCTCCGGCAGCGGTTCCTGTCGCGCGGTGATCACCGGCCACAGCTTGACGAACTTCGCGTTCAGTTCGATGAAGTGCTGTTGCGCCTGCGGCACATCGGACGCTTCGTAAATCGCGTTTTCCGGGCACTCATCCACGCACAAGGTGCAATCGATGCAAACTTCAGGATCGATCGCGAGAAAGTTCGGGCCCTCGTGGAAACAATCCACCGGACAAACTTCCACGCAATCGGTGTACTTGCATCCGATGCATCCTTCGGTCACCACATAAGCCATGAATACTGTCCCTCCGAACCGCGTTATTTCTGAATGGCGGTGATGGCAAGCCCCGCCAATTTGCGCACATCGGGATCCGGGTCCTGACGCGCTTTTTCCAGCGCCGGAATCGCCCGTGCGTCGCCGATCTCGCCCAGCGCCACCGCCGCCTCCTTGCGCACATTGCTCACCTCATGGGTGAGCTTGTCGATCACCGCCGGCACCGCCTCTTGCGCTTTCAATCGGCCGAGGCTGCGCACCACGCGCAGTTGCACCTGCCAGTAGCTGTCGCCCAATGCCGCGATCAATTGCTCGGCAGCGCCGCGCGGTTTAACCTTACTGAGCGTGCTGGCCGCTTCCTCGCGCACTTGCCATGAGCCGTCTTTCAACGCGTGCGTCAAGGCCGGCAGCACTTGCTGATCCGTGGCGTAACCCAAGGCGCCCACCGCAACGCGGCGAACTTCGGCTTCGCCGTCATTCATCGCCACGCGCGTCAGTTCGCCCAGCGCTTGAGGATTTTTCAAATAGCCGAGCACGGACACCGCCTCCCGCCGCACGCGTTCATGAGTATCGGCCAAGGCGCCAAGCGCAATCTCAAACGCCGCCGGTTCGCGCAGTTCGCGTAACGCCCGAAAACCGGCGGCACGCACAAAGGCATCGGCATCGATAATCAACGGCAGCAGGTAACGGCTCATCGACGCATCCTTGATCTCCGATAACGACAAGGCCGCGGCTTCGCGCACCTGAATATCGCCATCGCGCAGCGCGCCGGACAGCGCGGCAATCACCGCCTCTGTATCGATGCCTTCCAGCGCTTTGGCCGCCTTCGTGCGCACCGCGGGTGCGGGATCATTCAGCGCGGCAATCGCTAAAGGCGCGAAATCCTCTTCGTCGCCGTAGGGAAGATCCATCACCGCAATGCGGCGCACCTCGGCGTCGGCATCGCGAAGACGGACATGAAGGCCGCCCGAAACCATTGGCATCGTATTTACGCTCATCCCATCATCCTTAGCGCAGCAGGTATGGAATATCCACGTGCACCGCCCCGGTCGGACAATCCTGCTCGCACGGCATGCAATACCAACATTCGTCGAATTTCATGTAGGCCGTGCCCTTGGACAGATCAATGGCCAGCACGTCGAGCGGACACACATCAACGCACACCGTGCAGCCTTTGTGCGCGATGCACTTTTCGGCGTCCACCGATACCGGGACGCTACTGCGTTGCGTGGCAACTGGCATGGCGGTTTTCTCCTAAGCGTTGGCGGTTTGCGAGGATTTCACCAAGCGCAGGCGCTGATACGCGCCCCGCTCGTTTTCGTCGAGCGCGTAGAGATACGGCTCGACCGGTTTTTTGAAACTTTTCATGCCGTCCTCGCCCGATTTGACGAGATGGCAATGGGCGAACCATTCGGCATCGTCTCGCTGCGTAAAATCCACGCGATGGTGGTATAGGCCCCAGCGGCTTTCTTCGCGATACAGTGAAGCCTGCGCCGCCATGCGCGCGCAATCGTGGATCACCTGCACCTCGGCGGCGCGCATCAATTCGTGCGGATCCTGCGCACTGATATGGGCGATATCCTCGCGAATTTCCTCGAAGCGCTCTTGCGCGAGACGCATCTTGCGCGTCGCCTTGGGCGGCTGCAGATAATCGTTGACCATGCGCCGCAGCTTGAATTCCACTTGATGCGGCGGCAGTCCGCTGTCGCGGTTTAGCGGCGAGAGCACGCGCGCCCTTTCTCGCGCAATCTGCCCATCATCCACCGCCGCGCCCGAATAATCAGCACAGTACGCGGCCGCATCGGCACCGGCAAACCAGCCATAGGTAAACGCGCCCAGCATGTAGTTGTGCGGCACATTGGCCATGTCACCCGCCGCATAGAGGCCGGCAACCGTGGTTTGTCCGCGTTCGTTGACATAAACGCCCGAGGCGCTGTGGCCGCTGCAAAAGCCGATCTCCGATATATGCATTTCAATCATGCGATTGCGGTAGTTGGTACCGCGCCCTTCGTGAAACCGCCCGCGGCTTGGCCGCTCATTGGTGTGCAAAATGTGTTCGATGGTGCCGATGGTTTCCTCGGCGAGGTGATCAAGCTTCAAAACCACGGGGCCATTGCCGCTTTGCAGCTCGTTGTAAAACTCCATCATCATCTGGCCGCTCCAGTAGTCGCACTCGATGAAACGATCCCCTTTGGCATTGGCGGTGTAACCGCCAAAGGGTCCGGTCACATACGCGCAAGCCGGGCCGTTGTAATCCTTAATGAGGGGGTTGATCTGGTAACACTCCAGATTGGCCAGTTCCGCGCCGGCGTGAAACGCCATCGCATAACCGTCGCCGGCGTTGGTTGGGTTTTCATAGGTACCAAACAAATAGCCGGATGTCGGCAAGCCCAAGCGCCCGGCGGCGCCGCAGCACAGTATCACCGTCTTGGCACGAATCACCACGAACTGCGCCGTGCGGCAATCAAAGCCCATCACGCCGGCGGCGCGGCCATTCGCGTCGGTCAACACCCGCGTGGTGACGACGCGATTGGTGACCTCGACGCGCGTACGCTTTAACTGCCGATACAGAATTTTTTTCATGTGGTGCCCTTCGGGCATCGGCAACACGTAGGTGCCGATGTGATGCACCTTGCGCACGGCGTAGTCGCCGGTCTCGTCTTTTTCGAATTTCACGCCCCAGCGGTCAAATTCCTGGATGGTCTTAAGGAAGCGCTGAATAAGTCCCCGATTGCTCTGTAAACGCGAATTCCAGTGGTACGTTCTGATTGGGAGGACGTATTCGCGAGCCACGAGGCAAGACATGAAACAAATGACGCTGGCAGCAGT
>VGIF01000156.1 GCA_016868015.1 Betaproteobacteria bacterium | reverse complement strand
TGAACATTTACAAATGGGATAGGCCGCTCACGGGATAAGTGCGTGCAGCGGAAGCCTAAAACGGCGAAAAACACCGAATTAAACATCGAAAGCGCCTTCGGCCTGATGAAATCAGCATTCATTTCGCCTAATCGGCATCATCGCTTTCCTCGGGCGCACCTTTTACCTACTTGATCAGCGTATCCTTAACTTAAATCAATAACTTATAATAACAAAGGCATGATCGGCTCTGACTGGCCGGGGCGCGCACCGTACTGCGGCGCAAAGATTGCCAACGCCGCGCCGACGCGCACCATGGGTGCGATATTATTCAATGCATCGATAACTTTCAGTGCTCGACATCACGCCGATGATTCATGCCAAAAACGGTACCGAGGTGCTGGAAAATCTCACCCCTGTCGTTTCGCCGGGCTCCGGCGTTGAGCATTGGGGCGCCTCGTACTTTGGCCCGCGTTACAGCACGAGCGCACGCGCATCGGGCCAAAATTCACCACAGGCGTTGATGACGCAAATGTGCGCCAACGAAACCATCCTGCCGCATTTTCACGGCGTGGCGCAGTTTCAGATTTTTCCCGCGGGCGCGGGCATGATGGGTAAATCCGAAGTGCGATCGCTCGCGCTGCAATACAAAGACCATCACTCCGCTTACGGCCCGCTGGTGGCGGGGCCGCACGGGCTCACCTTCATCGCGCTGCGCAACCGCACCGGCGACTCCGCACCGGTGTATTTGGGTAAACCCGGCTATCGCGAAAAACTAAAACCCAGCAAACGCCGCAACTGGGTGTCGCCGCATATTGCGCTTTCCACGCGGCCGGTGCTGCAGCATCGCAAGGACGTTTCGTGGGAGCCGATCTTCGAGCAGGAAATCAAGGACGAAATGTCCGCACAAGTGGTGCGCCTGGGCGCCGGCATGTCCGCGACCGCGCCGGACCCGAAGGGCGGCGGCGGTTATTACATCTTCGTTTGCAACGGCAGCCTGCAAATGCCGGGCGAGAGCTTACCGGCGTGGTCGATGGTGTTTGTCGAGCCCGGCGAATCCGCGTTCGAAATCAAGGCCGGCCAGATCGGGCTGGAAGCGCTGGTGATGCAGTTTGCATTTGATGACGATTAGTTTGTGGAGTAAGCAGCCCGCGAACCGCTAATCGACACGCGCGCCCGAGGCTTTGATCACCAGCGCGTACTTGGCCTGTTCCGCTTTGATAAAGGCGGCGAATGCCTGCGGTGTGTTGGGCGTGGGTTGCGCGCCGAGCGCGGCGAGGCGGCTGCGCACATCGGCGGAGTCGAGCGCGCGGGTGATTTCGCGATGCAATGCGCCAAGGATCGCTTCCGGCACGCCGGCCGGCGCGAACACGCCAAACCAGGTGGTGAGATCAAAGCCTTTCAAGCCCGATTCGTCGATGGTCGGAAGCTCGGGCACCATCGCGGAACGCGCGATGGTGGTGAGCGCCAGCGCGCGCGTGCGGCCGGCCTTGATTTGCGGCAGCGCCGAGGCGAGGTTGTCGAACATCAGCGACACATGCCCCGCGACCAGATCGGTGGCCGCGGGCGCGGCGCCCTTGTACGGCACGTGCACCATGTCGACTTTCGCCATTGTCTTGAACAACTCACCGGCGAGATGCCCGGTGCTGCCGGTGCTGCCGGAGGCAAAAGTGAGTTGCCCCGGCCGCGCTCGCGCAAGCGCGATCAACTCGCGCACGTTTTTTGCCGGCAGCGAAGGGTGCA
Organism: Betaproteobacteria bacterium; assembly: GCA_016868015.1. Taxonomy (GTDB): domain Bacteria; phylum Pseudomonadota; class Gammaproteobacteria; order Burkholderiales; family SG8-41; genus UBA5216. The sequence continues at coordinate 9,008 of VGIF01000156.1, read as the reverse complement.
CCACCAGCACGTTGGGCACGGTCGTCACCAGCGTGATCGGCGCGAAATCGCGCAGCGCGTCGTAAGGCATTTTGGCGTAGAGCGTGGGGTTGATCGCGTGCGTGCTCACCGCACCCATCAGGATGCTGTAGCCATCGGGCGCGCTTTTGGCCACGTTTTCCGCGCCGATATTGCCGCCCGCGCCGGGGCGATTGTCGATCACCACCGGCTGCTTCCATGCCTCGTTAAGCTTTTGAGCGATGGCGCGCGCTGAAATATCCAGCGGGCCACCGGGCGGAAACGGCACGACAAAGCGGATGGCTTTGCCGGGATAGGACTGCGCTTGAATCGCGGGTGCGGCGGCCAACGCCGACAACGCGCAAGCAACACGCAGCAAGGCTGATATCGAAAGAGGTTGTGGCTTCATGATTAGGCGTGTGTTCGGATGATGCTTCGCCAGCGGCATCGTGCGACAGCGGCGACGCCCGCGGCGATGATGGCCGAGCGCGCGAACGCGAACGTCCGCGCGCCGGGCGGCGCGTCCTTACTGCAGCGGCGAAAATGCCGAAGGCATCACGATTTTGTTTTCTTGATGCACCAGCTCGTAACCCGGCAAACCCATCTTATCTGCCGAGGGCGGCCACACGCCGGCGGCTTGCGTTTTAGCGCGCGTTTCGTTGCGCGCATCAAGACTCGGATAGGGCCAGATGTGCACGAACTTATTCAGGCTGCCCAGTTCCGAATACCACGCCGCGGTGAGCGGGCTGAATTTCAGGCGCTCGGGCACGGCTTTTTCCCACACCGCGCGCAGCTTGGGCAGGTCGCCCGCTTTGTGGGTGTAAGTGCGCATTTCGTAATAGGGCCCAAGCTTGGCGGGCTTCATCGGCGGCGATACGTCAAAGGGCATGAAGATTTCCGAGCGCATGGTGACCAGAAATTCGCTGATGGGTGGCGGCCACACCTTGTCGTTCACCGCGGCGGTGCGAATTTTGGTGCGCTCTTCCATATCCTTGTACGGCCAGATGTGGATGATTTGATTGAGCGGCCCGATTTCGGTGTGGAAAAAGGCGCCGAGCTCGGAATATTTTTTGCGCTTTTCATAGGCTTCGCCGAAGCGCTTTTCCACTTCCGCCAGCGAGCGCGGTTTGATGTCGTAGGTACGCATTTCGTAGATCATGGTTGCTCCTTGTTGTTGAAGGTACTTAAGTTAGCCACAGAGGACACAGAGTTCACTGAGGACCCCCATCCGTCATTCTTGCGAAAGCCAGAATCCAGGTTGTAATCCGCGTCGAAGGCGCAAATGTTAAGTGATTTATAGGTATTTGATTTTATTAAATATTTTACGTTCGATGTTCCGTCGCTGCCAAGGTGCGCGCTTCGCGCGCTTTGATTTTTTCGTAGCGCGCGATTAACTTTTGCGCGCGTACGATGATCGGGATGTCGACCATTTTGCCGTCGAGCGTGAACGAGCCGCGGCCGCTCGCCGCGGCTTCTTGATCGAGCTTGATCAACTTTTGCGCGTAGTCAACTTCGGCTTTGGTCGGCGTGTATTCCTCGTTGACGATGCCGACCTGGCCGGGGTGTATGCAGCTCGCGCCCTTGAAGCCGAAATCGCGCGAGCGGCGCACCATGTTGCGAAACGCTTCCCAATCGCCGAAACCGGCGACACTGTCGATAAACCCCAGCGGTATCACGCCCGCGGCGTTGGCGGCGAAGATCATGTGCTGCTTGGGGTAAAAGAGGGCCTCGCCGGTGGGCTGCATATCGTTGTCGAGCGCGAAATCCTCGCCGCCGATGTTGGTGGCGACGATGCGTTTGGAGGCGCGCAGGATTTCGCGAATTTTAAAAAATGCGTCGGCGGTTTCGACCATGGTGATGAATTTGGTGTGGCCGACCGTCATGCCGCGTTTTTCTTCAAGTTCGCTTACCAACTCGTCGAGCAACTGCACGTGCGAGGCGCCGCCGATTTTGGTGCAGGCGAGCGCATCGACATCGGGGCAGATCGCGTACTCGAGGTCACGCACCGCCAGCGATAACGGCTGATTAAAGCGCACTACCACGTCCGCGCCGCCGCGCCGCACGCGCGCCGCTGCTCTTTCGACCAGTTTACGCGCGGCGGCTTTTTCAGCGGGCGGCACGCTGTCTTCGAGATCGAGCTGGATGACATCCGCGCCGCGAGTGTGTGCGCGGTCGACGTATTTTTCGACGTTGGCGGGGCAATACATGAGTGAGCGCCAGACGGGGAGTTCGGGGGTCATGATGGTTCCTCGGGGATCACTTCAAAAGCTTCACCGCAGAGACGCGGAGGCGCAGAGGTTGCGCAGAGAAACTCAAATTCGTTTTTTGGTTTGCTCTGCGGGAGTTCTCTGCGCCTCTGCGTCTCTGCGGTGAGGCTCTTAGCCGTACTTCTTTCGCTGCGGCCCCGCGTAAATCACATCCGCCGCCGCCAGCGATTGTAACTCGCTGTCACTCAAGCCCAGCGCACTCAAAACCTCGCGGTTGTGTTCGCCGAGCTTGGGCGCCGGCGCGCGTATTGCGCCCGGCGTGCCGGACATTTTGGGCACGACGTTGTGCATCGGTATGGTGCCCATTTCTTCGTCGGGCAAATCGACCACGATTTCGCGCGCGACCACGTGCGGGTCCTGCACGAATTGGGCGATGTCGTAAATCGGGCCGACGGTGACTTCGTGTTTGTCGAAAAACGCCATGTTTTCAGTGAGCGACATGTTGCCGATGAACTCACCGATGATGGCGTCCAGATCGGCGGCGTGTTTTACGCGCTCGGCGTTGGTTTTGTAGCGCGCATCGTCGAGCAAATGGCCGTGGCCGATCACGCGCAACAGGCGTTCGGCCATTGCCTGAGTGGAGGCCGACATGCTGACCCACTTGTCGTCTTTGGTGCGATAGACGTTGCGCGGCGCGGCGGTGGTGGAACGGCTGCCGGTGCGCTGCCGCAGCTTGCCGCCGGCTTTGTAACCCGCGGCCTGCGGGCCCATGAAGGTGAACAGCGGTTCCAGCAACGGCAGATCGATCACCTGGCCTTTGCCGCCGCTCACCTCGATGTTGCGCAGCGCGATCATCACCGCGAACGCGCCGTAGGTGCCGGCGGTGCAATCGGCGAGTTGATTGGGCGGCAGCACCGGCTCGCGGTCGGCAAAACCGTTTAATGCCGCGAAGCCCGACATGCCTTCGGCCAGTGTGCCAAATCCCGGTTTGTGTTTATACGGCCCGGTCTGCCCCCAGCCGGTGACGCGCACAATGACCAGCTTCGGATTGCGCGCGTGCAACACGTCGGGGCCCAGGCCCATTTTCTCCAGCGTGCCGGGACGAAAATTTTCGATGAACACCTGCGCGGTATCGACGAGCTTTAACAGAATGTCGATCGCCTCGCGCTTGCGCAAATTAAGACACACGCTTTTTTTGTTGCGCGCGTAGACTTTCCAGTTCGCCGCCACGCCGCCGACCAGCCAATCGCGCAGCGCATCGCCTTCCGGCGTTTCGATCTTGATCACGTCCGCGCCGAAATCGGCGAGCAGCAGGCTCACCATGTTGCCGGCGACCACGCGCGACAAATCGAGCACGCGCACGTTATCGAGCGGGCACTTGGCGTCGCGGGCGAAGCTTTTTTGGGGGATACCGGGCAGATCGATCATGAGCAGGCTACAACAACGCTAAACCGAAAAGACGCGAGGGCGCGCGAAACCCGCAATGTAACCCAGGCCCGGCAGTAAGGCGGGCTGCGGATGGCTCGCCGGTTCTCGCGTACCCTTTGCGTCCTCGAACTTCCGCGGCCGGGGTTACGCGCATTGTGACTACATCCCGTTATTCAACTGCCTTTCGATCAGCCGCGCTTCGTTCTTCAGCAGTTGTGCGATTTCTAGCACGCGCTTTTCGGTCATGCGGCTGGAGATGGTGGACACCGACAGCGCGGCAAATGGAACGCCCGACTGATTTTTGATCGAGTGGCCGACCGAGCGCACGCCCGCAAGCGTGGGCGCTTCGCGTATGGAGTAGCCGAGTTTTTGCGCCTTTTTCGCTTGGGTGAGCAGGGTGCCACCGGCGACACCGTATTCTTCGTAGCGCGGCTGGTTGCTGTTGATAATCGTTTGGATCTCTTCTTCGGGCAGCGCTGCAACGATCGCCAGGCTGCCGGTGCCCACGCCCAGCGGGCGGCGCATGCCGATGTCGAGCGTAAACGTTTTGATCGGAAAAGTGCCTTCGTGACGGTCGATGCACACGGCGTCTAGCCCGCTGCGTTGTGTGAGAAACACCGTGTCGCCAGTGGCCTCCGCGATGCGCACCATGCCCGGGTGTGCGATCTCGCGCAGGTTAAAGCGCGGCGCGGCGGTCAAACCCAGTTCAAACGCCATGGAACCGAGGTAGTAGCGGTGGGTGTCGGGATCTTGCTGCACCATGCCTTCGTGCGCCAGACACTTGAGCATGCGGTGCACGGTGGGGCGTTGCAGGCTGGTGCGCGTGGCCAGATCCAGCAGGCGCGAGCCGGTGCGGTTGTGAGCGGCGATTTCACGTAACAGCAACAACGCGCGCTCTATACTTTGGGTGCCGGTGAGGCGACCGGATTCATCGGCGGATTTGCGGGTGGCGGTAGCTTGTGCGTTCACGGTGTTTGGCGAAGGATCGGGGGTTGAAGAAGGGGCGAAGGCCATGGCGGCGGTTTAAGGCGTTCGAAGTAAAAGTCCGACGTTACGGAAGTCCGAAATATGATTTTTTGTTTTAGTCCACGATTATAACTCCAACTGGTAAAATAACGTCAATAGTACGACCTTCGCCTGCAACTTTATCTATATAACATGCTATGTCCGTAAAATGGACGAAAAATCAAAGCGACCAAACTTTTTTCCGATTTTTTGACTGACTCATCAAGAGAAACCACATCATGACCGATCTGTCTACGGGTAATTCCGTGCCGCTTGCTTCGCCGGGCGCCAAATTCCGCGCGGCTGTCGCCGCCGAAAAGCCGTTGCAAATCGCCGGCACCATCAACGCCTACGCGGCCCGGCTGGCGCAACGCGTGGGCTTTAAAGCCATTTATTTGTCGGGCGGCGGCGTCGCCGCCGGTTCTCTGGGGCTGCCGGATTTGGGTATTAGCACGCTGGACGATGTGCTCACCGACATCCGCCGTATTACCGATGTGTGTGATCTGCCGCTGTTGGTGGACGTAGATACCGGCTGGGGCGGCGCCTTCAACATCGCGCGTACGGTGAAATCGCTCACCAAATACGGCGCGGCGGCGATGCACATCGAAGATCAAGTGCAGCAAAAACGCTGCGGCCATCGCCCCAACAAGGAAATCGTCAGCAAAGACGAAATGGTCGATCGCATCAAGGCCGCGGTCGATGCCAAAACCGATCCCAATTTCGTGGTGATGGCGCGCACCGACTCGCTGGCGGTGGAGGGCTTGCAAGCCGCGGTGGATCGCGCGTGCGCGTGCGTGGAGGCGGGCGCGGACATGATATTCCCCGAGGCGATTACCGATTTGCCGATGTACAAAAAATTCGCCGACGCGGTGAAGGTGCCGATCCTCGCCAACATCACCGAATTCGGCAAAACGCCGCTCTTTTCCACGCAAGAGCTGGCGAGCGCCAACGTGGCGATGGCCTTGTATCCGCTTTCCGCGTGGCGCGCGGGCAACGCCGCGATGCTCAAGGTGTATCAAGCGCTGCGCAACGACGGCCATCAAAAGAATGTAGTCGACAGCATGCAAACGCGCGACGATTTGTACGATTACCTCGACTACCACGCCTACGAAACCAAGCTCGATACGCTGTTTGAGCAGAGCAAGAAAAAATAACGCCGGCGAGCGCGCCATCGCCGGCGTGCGCCCCTTAAGATAGGGATTGTTTGTAAGATATTGATTTAATTGACTTTTTTAGAGATGGCATGAGTTCGCGAAAGTGGATGTGCATCCTGTGCGGCTTTGTCTACGACGAGGGGCTCGGCCTGCCCGAGGAGGGCATCGCACCCGGCACGCGCTGGGAAGACGTGCCCGACACCTGGAGCTGCCCGCATTGCTCGGCCACCAAGGCGGATTTTGAGATGGTGGTTGTAGGGTAATCGCGGGCGGCGTGTGCGTACGCCCGCGCGCGTGGCGACCGATAGCGGCAGCCAGTATCGCTTGGCTGGTATTGGATTTCTTAAGCGCCGGCCTTTGCCCCGAATACGCGCTGGTACTTTTTCGCAAACGCATCCCACGCCTGCGGATTAATCAACCGCGGTGGCCGTTCGCCGCGCAAAATTTGCATCACTTGATCGGCGTTCCACTGCGCCATGTTGATGCGCGAGTCATGCGTGATGCCGGCGGTGTGCTGGGTGGCGATGACGTTGGGTAGCTTTAGCAGCGGGTGATTCGACGGCGGCGGTTCTTCCATCCACACGTCGATGCCGGCGCCGGCGATGTGGCCGGATTTCAAAGCGGCCTCGATCGCTTGCTCGTTCACAATGCCGCCGCGCGCGGTGGTGATGACGTAACTGCCGGGCTGCATCATCGCCAGCGCTTCGCTGCTGATGAGATCGTGCGTGTCCTTGTCGTACGGGCAATGGATCGACACAAAGCGCGATTCCTTGAGCAGCGTCGGCATATCGACTTTGGTCGCGCCGCGCGCGGCGATTTCCTCGGCACTTAAATACGGGTCGTAGGCGAGTACGCGCATCTCTAAGCCCTTACCCGCGATGCGCGCCACGCGCCGCCCGACGTTGCCGATGCCCACCAGGCCGAGCGTGCGCTTGTTGGCGTTCCAGCCCTTGAAGCCTTCGCGTTTGGTCGAGTCACCACTCCTCACCGCGCGATCGGTTTGCGGAATGTTTTTGGTGAGCGAGAGCATCATCGCCACCGCGTGTTCGGATACGGCATCCGCATTCGCGCCGGTTTGATTCACCACCAGCACGCCCGCGGCGGTGCACGCCACGACATCAACGGTGTCGTAACCCGCGCCGCTGGTCGACACCACCAGCAGATCGGGGCACTTGGCGAGCAGCGGCGCGCGCGCCTTGTATTCGTCGGGTACTTCTTGCCGCGTGGAGCTGATGCAATACGCGTGCGAAGCCGACATCGCCCCCCAGTTGTCGGCCTTGGGGCCGTCGAAGGCCAAACGATGCAGCGTCAGCTCCGGCATTTTGTCGAGGCTGTCCGCGACGTTGGGCGACTTGCCGTCGTTAAACCAGAACACATGTTTTTGCGTAGGCATGTAAAACTCGGCGTGGTGTTGAATAAAGCGCCGAATGTTACCGCAGCTTTGATTTAACGCAGTTCGTCGGGCGAAAAACCCTTTTAAATCCGTTATTTCGAATTTCTCTGCAATTAGCGGTACGGTAAAATGCCGGCCCTATGCAACTCTACGCCATCGGCCTAAACCACCAAACCGCACCGCTCAATGTGCGCGAGCAGGTGGTGTTTAACGCCGAGCGTTTGGTGCAGGCGCTGGGCGATCTGGTTGCGCGGCGCCCGGTGCAAGAAGCGGCGATTGTGTCGACGTGCAATCGCACTGAAATTTATTGCCACGCGGCGGAGCCGAAAGCCGCGGTCGAGTGGATGGCGGCGTACCACGAATTAAAGCCGCAGCAAATCGAACCGTATCTCTACAAGCTGCCGCAACAGCAAGCGGTGAAGCACGCGTTTCGCGTGGCGAGCGGCTTGGATTCGATGGTGGTGGGCGAGCCGCAAATCTTGGGCCAGTTCAAAGATGCGGTGCGCGCGGCCGAAACCGCCGGCACGCTGGGCCTGCTGCTCAACAAATTATTTCAACGCACCTTCGCCGTGGCGAAAACCGTGCGCTCGGAAACCGACATTGGTGCTTCCACGGTGTCGATGGCCTCCGCCGCGGTGCAGTTGGCGGAGCGCATTTACCCGAGCATTGGCGAGCAGGCGATTTTATTCATCGGTGCGGGCGAGATGATCGAGCTGTGTGCCGCGCACTTCGCAGCCCACCATCCCAAGCGCATGACGTTTGCCAACCGAACCGAGGCGCGCGCGCAGCATTTGGCGGATCGGTTTCTCGGCCGCGTGATTTCGTTAAACGATTTGCCGGCGCAATTGGCGTTGCACGACATCATCGTGTGCTGCACCGCGAGCCCGCTGCCGATTATCGGCAAGGGCATCGTCGAAAGCGCCTTGCATGCGCGCAAACACCGGCCGATGATGATGTTCGATCTGGCGGTGCCGCGCGACATCGAAAATCAAGTTGGCAAGCTCGACGACATCTTTTTATACACGGTCGACGATCTGGGCAAGATCGCCAGCGCGGGCCTCGCGCAACGCCTGAGCGCGGTTGAGCAGGCCGAAGTCATCATCGAAAACCAGGTCACCGATTTCATGCATTGGCTCGGTAACCGCGAGCTGGTGCCGACGATTCGTGCGCTGCGCGACACCGCCGAACGCGCGCGCCGCAACGAGGTCGAACGCGCGCTGCGTAAGCTCGGCCATGGCGAAGACCCGCAACGCGTGATCGAAGCCCTGTCGCAGGCATTGACCAATAAACTCATTCACCCGCCGACGCATGCGCTGAATCACGCCAGCGAGGAAGAGCGCAAGGACCTGGCAGCGTTGCTGACGCGGCTTTATCAAATTCCGCGGCAGGAATAAGTGCCAAAAACTTCACCGCAGAGGCGCCACCCCCCATCCCCGACCCTTCCCCCGCAAGCGGGGGAAGGGAAGCATATGCCTCCCCTCTCCCGCGCGCGGGAGAGGGGTCGGGGGAGAGGGTTCGGCGCAGAGGTACCGCAGAGAAGAGCAAAAATGATTTTCTCTGCGGGGGTTCTTTGCGCCTCTGCGTCACTGCGGTGAGTAGTTAGGGATACGCTGATCAAGTAGGTAAAAGGTGCGCCCGAGGAAAGCGATGATGCCGATTATGCGAAATGAATGCTGATTTCATCAGGCCGAAGGCGCTTTCGATGTTTAATTCGGTGTTTTTCGCCGTTTTAGGCTTCCGCTGCACGCACTTATCCCGTGAGCGGCCTATCCCATTTGTAAATGTTCACCATCGCCAGCATCGCAAAGGCGCGATTGGCGTTCT
>VGIF01000155.1 GCA_016868015.1 Betaproteobacteria bacterium | reverse complement strand
GGTGCATCAACACACGCGCGGCCTGGCGATGTATAAATGCGAACATTGCGGCTTTCGCGCACGCCAGTTTTATTGGCACTGTCCGGCCTGCGGCGAATGGGAGACGTATTCACCGCGCCGCAGCGAAGAAAAGGCGATCCCGGCATGATGCAGTTGAACGATCCGAAAATTATTGTCGCACTCGATTATCCGGCGGCCGAGCCCGCGCTGGCCATGGCGGCCAAGCTTGATCCGACGCTGTGCCGGGTAAAAGTCGGCAAGGAGCTGTTTACCGCGGCCGGGCCTGCACTGGTGCAAACGCTGGTCGCGCGCGGCTTCGGTGTGTTCCTTGACCTTAAATTTCACGACATCCCCAACACGGTGGCGAGCGCCTGCAAGGCCGCGGCCAGGCTCGGGTCGTGGATGATCAATGTGCATGCCAGCGGCGGCCGCGCCATGATGCAAGCGGCGCGCGAGGCGCTCGATGGCGGCGCCACGCGGCCGAAGCTGATCGCGGTCACGGTTTTGACCAGCATGGCGCAAAGCGATCTCGCCGACATCGGCATCCCGGGCGGCGCCGAAGCGGCCGTGTTGCGGCTCGCGCGTCTTGCGCAAGCGGCGGGGCTTGACGGCGTGGTGTGCTCGGCGCAGGAAGCGCGCGTGTTGCGCGCGGCCTGCGGCGCGGGCTTTCATTTGGTGACGCCGGGCATCCGGCTTGCCGATGCCGGCCAGGACGATCAAAAACGTGTGATGACGCCGCGCGCGGCGATCGAGGCCGGCGCGGATTTTCTGGTGATCGGCCGTCCGATTACCCAGGCGGCGCAGCCGATTGCGGCGCTCGAGCGCATCCAGCGGGAAATCGCGGCGTAGCCATGCCGCAGAAAATTGTTCCCGCGGCGCCACCCTCGGCTTTAGCTAAGGCGCGCGTGCTGGTGGTGGGTGACGTGATGCTCGACCGCTACTGGTTCGGCGATGTCGCGCGCATTTCGCCCGAGGCGCCGGTGCCGGTGGTGCACGTGCGGCGCAGCGAGGAGCGGCCAGGGGGCGCTGCCAACGTAGCGCGCAACGCGGCGGCGCTGGGCGCGGGTACTACCTTGTTGTCCGTGGTCGGGCGCGACGAAGCCGGCACGCAACTGGCCCGGTTACTCAAGCGCGATCGCGTCGCGGCGAGTTTGCATCGCGATGCCGGCGTTGCCACCACGGTCAAATTGCGCGTGATCGGCCGCCAGCAGCAATTGGTGCGCATCGATTTTGAAACCACGCCCAGCCACGAAATTCTCGCGGCGAAGTTAAGAGACTATCGCCGGCTGCTGCAAAGCCACGACCTGGTGATTCTGTCCGATTACGGCAAGGGCGGCCTTGCGCACATCGAAACCATGATCGGCGCCGCGCGCCGCGCCGGCAAAGCGGTGCTGGTCGATCCCAAGGGTGAGGATTTCACGCGTTATCGCGGCGCTACCGTGTTAACACCGAATCGCAGCGAGTTTCAGCAAGTGGCCGGCCGCGCGCGCAACGAAGCCGATTTCACGCAGCGCGCGCAAAAGTTGCGCCGCGCGCTAAAGCTCGATGCGCTGCTGGTGACGCGCAGCGAAGAAGGCATGACGTTGTATCAAGCGCGGCGCCGTTTGCATGTGCCCACGCAAGCGCGCGAGGTGTACGACGTGTCGGGCGCGGGCGACACGGTGATTGCCACCTTGGGCGTGGTGCTGGCGGCGGGCTTGCCGATGGATGAGGCGGTGCGTATCGCCAATCGCGCGGCCGGCCTGGTGGTGGCCAAGTTCGGCACTGCAACCGTGGCGCCGCACGAGCTGTTTTAAAAAATATCTATAAAATCAAATACTTGGGATATTTCGATGAAACCTGTTGAAATGGCGCGCACGGCTTCATCCCACACCAGCGAGGCGGCAAAAATGATTGTGGTCACCGGCGCGGCGGGTTTTATCGGCGCCAACTTGGTCAAGGCATTAAATGCCAAAGGCATCACGCGGGTGATCGCGGTGGACGATCTCACGCAGGGCGATCGCTTTCGCAACCTGGTTGACTGCGACATCGAGGATTACCTGGACAAGGACGAGTTTCTCGCGGCGCTCGAGCGCGGCGCGTTTGACGGCGCGTTGAGCGCGCTGCTGCATCAAGGCGCATGCTCGGATACCACCGAGTCAAACGGCCGTTACATGATGCAAAACAATTATCGCTATTCGCGCCGCCTGCTGGATTTTTGCCTGGCGCAAGGCACGCCATTTATTTACGCCTCGTCGGCGGCGATCTATGGCGCGCACAACGCGTTTCGCGAGTCGCCCGAATGCGAAGGGCCGCTCAATGTCTACGGCTACTCCAAACATTTGTTCGACCAGTTCGTGCGGCGCGAGCTTGCGCGTTTTACCTCGCAAGTGGTGGGCTTGCGTTATTTCAACGTCTACGGCCCGCGCGAGCAGCACAAGGGCCGCATGGCATCGGTGGCGTTCCACTTTTTTAACCAGTATCGCGCTAGCGGCCGCGTGCGTTTGTTCGAAGGCAGTGACGGTTACGCCGATGGCGAACAGCGGCGCGATTTCGTGGCGGTGGACGACGTCGTGAAGGTCAATTTATTCTTTTTGGAAAACCATTTAAAATCAGGTATTTACAACTGCGGCACCGGTGCGGCGCAAAGCTTTAACGAGGTCGCCGTGGCGGCGATTAACGCCGCGCGCAAAGCCCAGGGCGTAGCGCCGCTGACGCTGGCGGCGATGCAAGCACAGGGGCTGATCGAATACATTGCGTTCCCGCAAGATTTAAAGGGCAAATATCAAAGTTATACCCAGGCCGACCTTACCGCGCTGCGCGCCGCTGGCTATCAAGCGCCGTTTTTGACGGTGGAACAAGGCGTTGGCCGCTATTGCGAGGCGCTGGCAGCGGCGGGCTAGCCGTATTCAATTGTCAACTTAATCCCAAGTGGGGCGTTTTTTGGGCATGTTCGCAGGGCTGGGCGGGCTTCGTTTGGCCTCGATGCGGGCACTGACACTTTCCGATACGGGAGGATTAAATGAAGAAACTGCTGTTGGTATTGGCGATGTGGGTGGCCATGGTGGGTGCGGCGTTTGCGCAGGTGAACATCAACACCGCGACCAAAGAACAACTGGATGGCTTGAAGGGCATCGGCCCGGCCAAGGCGCAGGCGATCATCGACTATCGCACCAAGAACGGGCCGTTCAAGAGCGTGGACGATCTGCAGAAAGTGCCCGGCATCGGCCCAGCGACCATGAAGGACGTCCGTGCCGATGTCACCGTCACCGGTGGCGCCGCCCCTGCCAAAGCGGCGAAAGGCGAAGCCAAGGGTGAAGCTAAAGGCGCTGCCAAGGCCGAAGCGAAGAAAGACGGCAAGCAAGGCGACGCCAAGAAGGCGGACAAGGCTGCCGAAAAAGCCGCGGACAAGGCGACAGACAAGAAAGCCGAAGCCAAGAAGGCCGACAAGGCTAAGAAGGACGACAACGCCGAAGCGAAGAAAGCCGACAAGGCGAAAAAGGATGAAAAAGCCGCCGACAAAAAGGCCGCCAAGAACGACAAGAAAGAAGACGACAAAGGCGCCAAGAGGTAATTCGACGGCGTTCAATAAAAAAACCCTGCCACCGCGGGGTTTTTTTTCGCCCTCGGCGCGGCGCCGAATGGGCTATGATTGGGTTTCAAGCAACCGATTAAACTTGAACCCGTGACACACACGCTCGAACAATTTGTCGGCAACACGCCACTCGTGCGCCTGCAGCGCCTGCCCGGCAACACCAGTAACGTCATCCTCGCCAAGCTCGAAGGCAATAATCCCGCGGGCTCGGTGAAGGATCGCCCAGCGCTGTCCATGATCAAGCGCGCGCAGCAGCGCGGTGACATCAAGCCCGGCGACACGCTGATCGAGCCCACCAGCGGCAACACCGGCATCGCGCTGGCCATGTGCGCGGCGATGATGGGCTACAAAATGATTTTGGTGATGCCGGAAAATCAATCGGTCGAGCGCCGTCAAAGCATGGCCGCGTATGGGGCACAACTGGTGCTTACGCCCAAGGAAGGCGGCATGGAAGCCGCGCGCGACGTCGCCGAGCGCCTGGTGAAAGAGGGCAAGGGCATCATGCTCGATCAGTTTTCCAACCCGGACAATCCGATCGCGCACTTTGAGACCACCGGCCCGGAACTGTGGCGCGACACCGAGGGCAAAATCACCCACTTCGTCTCCAGCATGGGTACCACCGGCACCATCATGGGTGTGTCGCGTTATCTCAAGGCAAAAAATCCCAAGATCCAAATCGTCGGCTGTCAGCCTACCGATGGCTCGCAGATTCCCGGCATCCGAAAATGGCCCGCCGCATACTTGCCCAAGATTTGCGATTGGAGCCGTGTCGATCAGGTGATCGAAATCGCGCAGCGCGACGCCGAAGACATGGCGCGGCGGCTCGCCGCCGAGGAAGGCATTTTTGCCGGCATTTCATCCGGCGGCGCGTTGTGGGCTGCCCTGCAAGTGTCCAAAGCGGTGAACAACGCAGTGATCGCCGTCATTATTTGCGATCGCGGCGACCGCTATCTGTCGACGGGTGTTTTCCCGGTCTGACATGCGCGCGGCGCGCCGCGTTTTTCTTTTTGTATTCGCGGTGTTGTTGCAGGTCGTGCCAGCCACGGCATTGCGCGCACAACACATCACGCTGCTGGCGGACGAGGTCACCGGCGCGGGGTTTAGCGCGCAGGGCGTACGCGCCGAATTCGCCAATGGCGCGCTCACCATACAAGTCGGCACCGCGCGTGCGGGCGAACAAACCTGGAAAAACGTGCGGCTCGACTGCGCGGCGTTAAAGCTCGAACGCGCGCGTATCGCGTGTGACGACGGCGCGTTCATGCTGACGGAAAAAATTCCGCTGTCGCTAAACTATGCCGCTGACAAGCGCGTACTCGATGTCGCGTTAAAGCCCGCTCCGGACGAAACCTGGCGCTTGGATTGGCGCCCCGGTAAGCGCGGCAACGATCTGACTGTGCGCATCGACGGCGGGCGCTGGCAGCGCGCTGCGGTGTGGTTGCCGCCCGACCTGCCCAAGATCGGCGCCGGTGTGGTCAACGGTGAAATCGGCTACAGCGGCGCAGGCCGCATTCACGCCAAGCTCGCATTGGCAAACGGCGCGTTCGCCGACAAAAGCGGCTTGCGCGCGGGTGAAAAGGTCGGCGTGGCGCTGGCGCTGCAAGCCGAGCCCGCGGCGCAGCATCTGCGCTGGCGGGCGGAGCTCGCGTGGAACGCCGGCGAAGTGTTCTGGCAGCCGGTGTATTTGAAGGCCGCGAATCAGCAACTGTCGCTGGCGGGTACGCTCGATGCGACGACGCTGCGCGTGGTGCTTGGCGGCTTGCGTTTTCCCGGCGTGGGCGACATTGAACTGTCGGGCGCCTACGATCTTGCGGCGAACCAGCTTACGCAAGCGCGTGCGCAAGCGCGGGCAATCGCGGTGCCCGCGCTCTATGAGTCGATCCTCAAGCCATTTCTGGCGGGTACGGTGTTTGCCGACTTGCGCACCGATGGGCGCATTTCGGCCGCGGTCGCGCTCGGCTGCAAAGGCTTGCAAAGCGTCGATGTGCATCTGGAGCGCGTGTCGTTCGAGGATAAACTCGAGCGGCGTTTCGCTTTGTTCGATGTGAGCGGCATCGTGCCGTGGCGCGCCGACGCGCAAACGCAAGCGGTGGTCATCGTCAAGGGCGGTGAACTCTTGAAAATGCCGGTGGGCGCGTTTGCGCTGCCGCTGAACATGCACGGCATGCGCTTTGATCTGAAACATCTGCGCGTGCCATTGCTCGACGGCGCCATTGACGTGCGCGATTTCGTGGCGCGCGTGGGCGAAAAAAGCGCCTATTGGCAATTTGGCGGCGAGGTCGGCGGCATATCGATGGACAAGCTCACCGCCGCGCTGGGGCTGCCGGTGATGCACGGCACGTTGGCGGCGACGCTGCCGATGGTGCGGCATGTCAAGTCATCGTTAAGGGTCGATGGCGCGTTAAATATCAAGGTGTTTGACGGCACGGTGCAGGCGAATAATCTGGTGCTGCTGGATATTTTCGGCAGGGCGCCGCGCGTGCAAGCCGATGTCAGCATGCAAAATCTTGATTTGGAGTTGCTCGCGCGCACGTTTTCGTTCGGCAACATCACCGGGCGCCTCGATGCGCGCGTTACCGGACTGGAACTGGTGAATTGGCAACCGGTGAAATTCGACGCACGAGTGGCGAGCAGCCACGGTGAGTATCCGCGCACCATCAGTCAAACCGCGGTGCAGAACATTTCAGCGTTGGGCGGTCCGGGCGCGGCGAGTACGATTCAACGCAGCGTGCTGCGCTTTTTCGATCAGTTCGGGTATGAAAAATTGGGCTGGAATTGCAAGTTGCAAAGCGGCGTGTGCGAAATGAGCGGCGTGGAGGATCGGGCGCAAGGTTATGTGCTGGTCAAGGGCCGAGGCATCCCGTCGATTACGGTGATCGGCTACAATCGCCAAGTGAATTGGCGGGAATTGCTCGATCGTATCCGGCGCGTCACCGAAGGTAACGTCAAGCCGATTGTGAAATAGCGGGGTGTGGACCATGAGACTGGAAAAAAATCGACTGGCGTTGCCGGGCGTGTTGTTGGCGGCGGCGATCGCCGCGGGCTGCGTCACCATCAACATTTATTTTCCGGCGGCCGCCGCCGAAAAAGCCGCTGACCGCATCATCGACGAAGTTTGGCAATTAAAGGGCGGCGCGCCGGCGCCCGCCCCCAAGCCTGAAGCGAAATAAGGAGCCGTCATGAAAACATTCCGTCTGTTCGAAATCGTGCTGTTGCTGGCGCTGTTGTCGTTGGCGAGCCACGCCGGCGCGCAAGCCAATCTGGAAATCAACACGCCGGGCATCGCCGCGATTCAAGCCAGCATGCAAAAGCGCCACGCCGAATTGGCGCCCTTGTACGCAAGCGGCGCGGTGGGTTTGACGCGCGACGGCAATGTCCAGCTGCGCGATCCGTCGGCTGTGCCGTTGCCGCAGCGCGCGGCAGTCAATGGTTTGGTGGCGGCGGAAAATCAAGATCGCGCCGCGTTGTATCGTGAAATCGCGCGCGCCAACAACCGCCCGGAATGGGAAGGCGATATCCGCAACACCTTTGCGCAGCGCTGGATCGACCGTGCGCAGCCGGGCTGGTATTACCAAACCGCGGCGGGTGCGTGGGCACGCAAATAGCGTACCAAGGGCATATCGTAAGTATTTGATTTAAAAGGATATTTTTTGACGCCTGTTTTGGTGTTCGACATCGAGACGGTTCCCGATGTCACGGGCCTGCGCAAGCTGCACGGGCTCGACGGTGCGTTGCCGGACGCCGACGTGGCGAGCATGGCGTTCCAACTGCGCCGCCAGGCCACCGGCGGCGATTTTCTGCAACTGCATTTGCATCGCGTGCTGGTGATTTCGTGCGTGCTCGCCGATCGCGATAACTTCAAGGTGTGGTCGTTGGGTGCCAATGGCGAAGCCGAAGGGGAAATCATCCAGCGGTTTTTCGACGGCATCGACAAATACACGCCGCAACTGGTGTCGTGGAACGGCGGCGGTTTCGATTTGCCAGTGCTGCATTATCGTGGGCTGGTGCACGGCGTGCGCGCCGCGCGTTATTGGGACATGGGCGAGGGCGATCACAAGGATAGCCGCGACTTCAAGTGGAACAACTATATCAGCCGCTATCACGCGCGCCATCTCGATCTGATGGAGTTGCTGGCGATGTATCAGCCGCGCGCCAATGCCCCGCTCGATGACCTCGCGCAGTTGATCGGCTTGCCGGGCAAGCTGGGCATGTCGGGCGATCAAGTGTGGTCGGCGTTCCAAGCGGGCAAGTTGGCCGAAATCGGCAACTACTGCGAAACCGACGTGGTGAACACCTACCTGGTGTATCTGCGCTTTCAATTGATGCGCGGCATGCTCACGCCCGATCAGCACCAGCAGCAATGTGAGCGGGTGCGCTCGACCTTGGCTAAATCTAGTGAGCCGCATTGGAAAGCGTTTCTTTCCAAGTGGGCGGTGTGGGTTAAAAGTGAATAGCGAACGGTGAACTGTGAACCGTGAACAGTCACTGCTGGCGCCGATGGTTTAACTGTTCACTGTTCCCGCCCTACACGATGCAAACCTACACCATCGAATCCCTCGATCAAGAGGGCCGTGGCATCGCGCGCCGCGACGGCAAAACCATTTTTATCGAAGGCGCGTTGACCGGCGAAGTGGTCAGCGCTTCGGTTTACCGCAAAAAGCCCAGCTTCGAAAACGCGCGCGTCGAACGCGTGCTCTTTGAAAGTTCGCAGCGCGTCACGCCGCAGTGCGTGAATTTCGGTGTATGCGGCGGTTGCAGCCTGCAACATCTGGATGCACGCGCGCAAGTCGCCGCCAAGCAGCGCGTGCTGGAAGACAGCCTGTGGCATATCGGCAAGGTGAAAGCAGGGCAGATGCTGCCGCCGATTCATGGGCCGGCGTGGGGCTATCGGCGGCGCGCGCGCATGAGCGCGCGCTACGTTGAAAAAAAAGGCGGCTCGCTGATCGGCTTTCACGAAAAGCGTTCGAGCTTTGTCGCCGACATGCGCGGTTGCGAAGTGTTGCCGCCGCACATTTCAAAGTTGCTTTCGCCATTGCGAGAACTGGTGAACCAACTGTCCATCCGCGAGCGCATGCCGCAGATCGAAGTGGCGTGTGGCGACGCGGCCGATGTGTTGGTGTTTCGCGTGCTGGAGCCGCCATCCGCGGCCGATCAAGCGTTGCTTAAAGCGTTCGCAAAGGCGCACCAGGTGCGCGTGTATCTGCAGCCCAAGGGGCCGGATACCGCCCATCCCTTGTGGCCTGAAGCGCCCGCGGATTTGTATTACGCGCTGCCCGAATTTGATATCAAAATGCCGTTTTTCCCCACCGAGTTCACGCAGGTGAATCACGCGGTGAACGGCGTGCTGGTGCGCCGCGCGTTAAGTCTGCTGCAACCTCAGGCGGGCGAGCGCATCGCCGATATGTTTTGCGGCATCGGCAATTTCACGCTGCCGATCGCGCGCAGCGGCGCGCAGGTGTTGGGCATCGAGGGCAGCGAGTCGCTGGTCAAACGCGCGGCGCAAAACGCCGCCTATAACGGCCTTGCCCGACACACGCAGTATCGCGTGATGAATCTGTTCGAGATCGACGCCGCAACGTTCGCCGCTTTGGGGCGCTTTGATCGCATGCTGATCGATCCGCCGCGCGATGGCGCCGCCGAGCTGGTCAAGGCGCTCGCTGCCGTGCCGCCGCAGCGCATTGTGTATGTGTCGTGCAACCCGGCGACGCTGGCGCGCGACGCCTCGATTTTGGTGCACGAAGAGGGTTATACGCTGGATGCCGCCGGGGTGATCAACATGTTCCCGCATACCGCGCATGTGGAGTCGATCGCGTTGTTTAATCGCGCACCGTGAAACAAAAAGGGCAGCCGAAGCTGCCCTTTTGAGTGGCGCCAAACCCGATCAATCGCGATCGCCGCCCAAGCCCAACAGGTGCAGCAGGCTGCTAAAGAGATTGTAAACCGCGACATACAACGTGAGCGTCGCCGAGATGTAGTTGGTCTCGCCGCCGCGCACGATGTTGTTGATCTGCCACACGATCACCGCCGAGGAGAAGATGATGAACGCGCCGCACAGCGCCAGCGTCACCCCTGGCATTTGCAAGAAGATGTTTGCCAGCACCGCCAGCATGATCACCACAAAGCCGACCACGATGAACTTGGAGAGGAAGCTGAAATCGCGCTTGGGGTTCGACGCCAAGCCGGCGAGCACAAAAAACACGCCCGCGGTGCCGGCCGCCGCCATCATCACCAATTGGCCGCCGTTATTAAAACCGAACGTCCGCTGCAGCAAAGGCGCCAGCAAAAGGCCCAGGCAGAAGGTGAAGCCCAGCAGCAGATACAGCCCCAGGCTCGAATCGCGATTTTTCTCGATCATGTAGATCCAGCCGTAGAAGATCGCCAGGATCGCCAGCATCGAGATGATCGGGCTCGCCCGCATAAAGGCGAAATTGATAAAGTTGGTGCCGACCACCGCGCCGATGGTGGTGGGGATCAGCGTTATCGCCAACAGAACGTAGGTATTGCGTAATACGCGGTTTTGCTGAACGGCAACATCGGCATTGCCGGTGTACGCCGAGGGCTGGTTTTGCATATTGGGTTGCAGGGCCATTGTGTTCCTCCGTAGTTTTATGTCTACCCGCCTGGGTGGACGGATCGCCGATTTAGACTACCCAAAAGTGGCGCAAGTTGCAATCAATGTGACGCTTTGAGTTGGGCCGCAGGCCCTAACGCAAGCGATTGATAATGCGTGGTAATATCGTACCACCTCGCGCCCTGCGGCGGTGCGTCGGCGGGAAACCGGCGGCGCCGCAGTACCACCTGCACCACCCGCGGGAGAGTTGGCAGAGCGGTTGAATGCACCGGTCTTGAAAACCGGCAGGGTCGCAAGACCCTCGTGAGTTCGAATCTCACACTCTCCGCCATTATTTTATTAAAATCAATAACTTATGCAGGTTATAGATAAATACATACCCAAATACTTATCCAAAATTTTTGTGCTTGTTGGCCATAGTTCTGCATACTGAGCACGGTCATTTAAACACCAGCCTCTATCGCTAGCCAGTCTTGAGCCTGACCCGCGTCAAATGTTGATCCAATGTCAGTGAGAGTTTTCAGTCTAGCTGTATTTCATTGCAAACTCAATCTCTGCCTGACCTCCTGCGGTGTTGGAATTGCTGGAAACAAACTCAGGT
>VGIF01000154.1 GCA_016868015.1 Betaproteobacteria bacterium | reverse complement strand
CGGGTTTTCACGCCATGTTGTTGCATCGCTTCGGCCACATGCTGTGGAACGCCGGCTTCAAATGGTTGGGGCGCGCGGTGTCGCATTTCGGGCGTTGGCTGACCGGCATTGAAATTCACCCCGGCGCGACTATCGGTCGGCGCTTTTTTATCGATCACGGCATGGGCGTGGTGATCGGCGAGACGGCGCAGATCGGCGACGACTGCACGCTGTATCACGGCGTAACGCTGGGCGGCACCTCGTGGAACAAAGGCAAGCGCCACCCCACGCTCAAAGACGGCGTGGTGATCGGCGCCGGCGCAAAAGTGCTGGGCCCGATCTCGGTGGGCGCGCATGCCAAAATCGGTTCCAACGCGGTGGTGGTGAAAGACGTGCCCGACAATGCCACCGCGATCGGCATCCCCGCGCGCGTGATCGAAGCGCAGGGCGACAACGGCCGCTTCGCGGCCTACGCCGTGGGGCGCGATGAAAACGATCCGCTAACGCGCGTCATCGGTGAATTGATCACGCACACCGGCGAAACCGATAAACGCATCGCCGAGTTGCAAGCGGAGCTCGATCGGTTAAAGGGCGAGCGCGGGAATCGCGCGGCGTGAAGTTTGCCGGCGAAAAGTTGAATCTGCTTTACGATGTGTCGAGCAGCTCCATCATTTCGTAAGCGATGTCCGAAGCTCGAAGCGAGTTGTTTTAGTGATGTTGTTGGGTGGGGCAGAGCTTGCGATACGCCTCGGATGATTGACGATTTCGTAATTTTGTGAGGAGTGCACGATGAAAACATTCTGGTTAGTTATTGCGGCGTTGGCGATAGGATTCTCAGGTGGTGCCCGCGCGGCGACTATCATCATCGATGTGTTTGCCCAGGCCAATAGTGTCAGTGGTGGCACAGGGGCCACGGCTGCCACGGTTAACGCCGGCGACCTCATCACCGTCTCGGCCAATAGCGATGACCTGTGGAGCGCGGGGGCCTTGCCGCGCTGGTCCAACGCCGACGGTCTGATCGGGACGTTGTTGGCCACCGGCAGCGACGAGTCGGGGCAGGCTGCGGGCGTGCAAATTGGCGCGAACTTCGGTTTGTTCGCGTTGAATGGTTTAAGCGCGCCGTTCGGCGCGCTCGTCGGCGAGATCGGCGGCACATTTTTCCTCCTCGGTACCTCGTTTAATGGGCTGGCGCCCGCGAGCGGTGCGTTGAATCTTTTTTACTGGGATTCGAATAACGGCGATAACACGAATAGCATTCGAGTGACGGTGCGCACACCCGATGTCAACAGCGTCCCGACGCCAGGCGCCTTGGCGTTGTTGGGTTTAGGGCTGCTTGCCATGCAACTGACCCGACGCCGGATTGTGCGGCGTTAGTCGCATCGAGTTCCTGGTTGGATAAAGGCCGGCTCAGCCGGCTTTTTTGTGCGCTGCCTGTGAAGGCGCTAGAACTATACTTGACTAATCTAATCGGATTAGCTATAGTCGAGTAAATTGCTCGGCCATGGCTGCTATGGCGATTTTACGTAAGTATTTGATTTAATTAATATTTTTTAGGTGACCCCATGAGGCTCACAACCAAAGGTCGGTTCGCGGTAACGGCGATGGTGGATTTGGCCATGAACAACGGCGATGGGCCGGTGACTTTGGCCGAGATTAGCGAGCGCCGGAAAATTTCGCTCTCTTACCTGGAGCAACTCTTCGGCAAGCTGCGCCGCAAGCAAATCGTTGAAAGCGTGCGCGGGCCCGGTGGCGGGTATTTGCTGGGGCGCGAGGCGCGCGAGTTGTCGGTGTCGGAAATCATCCTCGCGGTGGATGAACCGATTGACGCCACGCAATGCGGCGGCAAGGAAAACTGCCATGATGACGGCAAGTGCATCACCCATGACCTGTGGGCGGCGTTGAATCAGCGCATTTTTGAATACCTGGGCTCGGTGACGCTGCAGCAGTTGGTCGACAACCAACGCGCCAAGGAGTCGGGTGTGGCGCCGATACAGGATATGCGGCCGGACGTGGTGAAGCGGCCGGTGGTGGCGGCTTAATCGCAAAAGCATTATCGCAATGGCCTTCGTCTACTTCGACCACAACGCGACAACGCCGCTCGCCGAGCCGGTGCTCGATGCGATGCTGCCGTTTTTGCGCGATCAATACGGCAATGCGTCGAGCCGGCACGATCTGGGCATCACCGCACGGCGCGCTATCGACAACGCGCGCGAGCAGGTGGCGGCGCTGGTGAATGTGCGGCCGCCGCAGGTGGTGTTTACCTCCGGCGGCACCGAGGCGAACAATCTTTTTATCAAGGGCGCGGCGGAAATTTTAAAGCCCTCGCAAATCGCGGTGAGCGCGATTGAGCACCCGTGCGTGGCCAAGCCGTCGGAGGCGCTCGCGCGCAAGGGCTGGACGCTGCGCAAACTCGCGGTGACGCGCGACGGTGTGGTGGACATGAACGATGTCGACGCGGCGCTGCAAACACCCACCGGCATCGTCTCGGTGATGACGGCGAACAACGAAACCGGCGTGATTCAACCCGTGGCGGAAATCGCCGAGCGCGCGCGTGCCGCGAAGGCGTGGATGCACACCGACGCGGTGCAGGCGCTGGGGAAAATCGCGGTCGATTTCGAAGCGCTGAATGTGCACGCGATGACATTATCCGCGCACAAGATTTACGGCCCCAAGGGGGCAGGCGCGTTGATCGTCGATAAGCGCATCGAGTTGGCGCCGCTGCTGGCCGGCGGCGGGCACGAGCATGGTTTGCGCTCGGGCACGGAGAACGTGCCGGCAATTGTCGGCTTTGGCGCGGCTGCGGAATTGGCGGCGAGTCGCTTGGATGAACTCGCCGCGCGCATGGAAAAATTGCGTGCACGCGTGGAACAGGGTTTAACACAGATGGGCGCGGTGATATTCGGGGCAGGGGCGGCGCGAGTGCCCAACACCAGTTACTTCGCGTTCAAAGGCATCGATGGTGAAACGCTGATCATCGAGCTCGACAAACTAGGCTTCGGCGTGGCGGCGGGCGCGGCGTGTTCCAGTGCCAACCCGGAGCCGTCGGCGACGCTGCTGGCGATGGGCATCGCGCCGGAAATCGCGCGCGGCGCGGTGCGTTTTTCGCTCGGTGCGGCGAATACCGCGCAGAACGTGGATGAGTTTTTGGTGGCGGTGAAACAGGTGGTGGCGCGGTTGAAGAATCTCACCGCGATGGCGGTGTAGTTCGAGTGAACGGTAAACGGTAACCAGTGAAATCATGAATATCCAACTCACTGAAAGTGCGGCAAAACAAATCAAGGCGCAACTCACCAAACGCGGCAAAGGCTTGGGCTTGCGCGTGGGCATCAAGAAAAACGGCTGCTCGGGCTGGGCGTATACCTACGACTATGCCGATGACGTGCGCGCCGACGATCAAGTGTTCGAGTTGAACGAAGCCAAGGTGGTAGTCGATCGCGAGAGCTTGGAATTTCTTGACGGCTCCAAACTCGATTTCGTGAAAGATGGTTTAAAGCAAACCTTCAAGTTCGAAAATCCCAATGTTGACGCCACTTGCGGCTGCGGCGAGAGTTTTAGCGTCAAAAAAAATATAATAAAATCAAATACTTACGGTAATTTTTCATGAGCACCACCGCAGCGATTGAGCAACTCGTCAATCAGCCTTATCAGCACGGTTTCGTCACCGACATCGAATCGGAAACCGCGCCTAAAGGGTTGAACGAAGACATTATTCGTTTCATCTCCGCGAAGAAAAACGAGCCGGAATGGCTGCTGGAATTTCGGTTAAAGGCGTATCGCCATTGGCTGACGATGACGCCGCCTGAGTGGCCGAATGTGAAATACCCGCCAGTGGATTTCCAGGCGATCACGTACTACGCCGCGCCCAAATCGAAGAAAAAACTCAAGAGCATGGATGAGGTCGATCCCGAATTGCTCAAGACCTTCGAAAAACTCGGCGTGCCGATGAACGAGCGCGCGGCGCTCGCGGGTGTGGCGGTGGATGTGATTTTCGATTCGGTGTCGGTCGCCACCACCTACAAACAAAAACTCGCCGATGTCGGCATTATTTTTTGCTCGATTTCCGAGGCGGTGCGCGAGCACCCAGAACTGATCCGTCAATACATCGGCAGCGTGGTGCCCACGGGCGACAACTTTTACGCGGCGTTGAATTCCGCAGTGTTCACCGATGGCTCGTTTTGTTTTATTCCCAAGGGCGTGAAATGCCCGATGGAGTTGTCGACCTATTTCCGCATCAACACGCAGGAGTCGGGCCAGTTCGAGCGTACGCTGATCGTGGCGGAAGAAGGCGCGTCGGTGTCGTATCTCGAAGGCTGCACCGCGCCCAAGTTCGACACCAATCAATTGCACGCGGCGGTGGTCGAGCTGGTGGCGCTGGACAACGCCGACATCAAATACTCGACGGTGCAAAACTGGTACGCGGGCGACGAAAAAGGCGTCGGCGGCATCTACAACTTCGTCACCAAACGCGGCTTGTGCAAGGGCGTGAATTCGCGCATTTCCTGGACGCAAGTCGAAACCGGCTCGGCGATCACCTGGAAGTATCCCTCGTGCGTGCTGCGCGGCGACAACTCGGTGGGCGAGTTTTATTCGGTGGCGTTGACCAATCACTATCAGCAAGCCGACACCGGTACCAAGATGATCCATATCGGTAAAAACACGCGCTCGACCATCATCAGCAAAGGTATTTCGGCGGGTCACTCGAACAACAGCTACCGCGGCTTGGTGCGCATCGTACCCACGGCGGCGGGTGCACGCAACTACTCGCAATGCGATTCGATGCTGATCGGCACGAAGTGCGGCGCTAACACCTTCCCCTACATCGACGTGCGCAACCCCACCGGCAAGGTCGAGCACGAAGCCACCACCTCGAAAATCGGCGAAGACCAATTGTTTTATTTCCAAAGCCGCGGCATCGGCGCCGAAGAAGCGGTGTCGATGATCATCAACGGTTTTTGCAAGGACGTGTTTCAGCAACTGCCGATGGAGTTCGCGGTGGAGGCGACCAAGCTGCTGGGGTTGAAGCTTGAAGGTAGCGTGGGTTAGATAACAAGCAACACCTTCGACGCAGATTTACGCAGATGAACGCAGATGAACGCAGATTACTCACTTGTAGTTTATCCGCGTCAATCTGCGTAAATCTGCGCCTCAGGTTTTTGAGGTTTTAGTTTTTTTGCAAATGAAGAATTCAAACGCGAAAGTTTTACTCGAAATCCGCGGCCTCACCGCCACGGTATCCGGCGTGCCGATTTTGAAAGGCATCGATTTCACCGTGCACGCGGGCGAGGTGCACGCGATCATGGGGCCCAACGGTTCGGGCAAAAGCACGCTCGCCAAAGTGCTCGCCGGCCATCCGGCGTACGAAGTCACCGGCGGCACGGTTGAGTTCGAGGGCAAGGATTTATTCGCGCTGGCGGCCGAAGATCGCGCTCGCGCGGGTTTGTTTCTCGGCTTTCAATACCCGGTG
This sequence comes from Betaproteobacteria bacterium, assembly GCA_016868015.1. Classification (GTDB taxonomy): domain Bacteria; phylum Pseudomonadota; class Gammaproteobacteria; order Burkholderiales; family SG8-41; genus UBA5216. Next base: position 5,388 of record VGIF01000154.1, on the reverse strand, counting down.
GAAATTCCTGGTGTCACCAACAGCGCGTTTTTGCGCTTGGCCTACAACACCGTGCAAGGCGCGCGCGGCAAGGACGAGCTCGATCCGCTGGAGTTCGATGACTACGTGCGTGAAAAAATGAAATTGTTGGAGATGAACCCGGAGTTTCTCGACCGCAGCGTCAACGACGGGTTTTCCGGCGGTGAAAAAAAGCGCAACGAGATTTTGCAGATGGCGATTTTGGAGCCGCGGCTGGCGATCCTCGACGAAACCGATTCAGGCCTCGATATCGACGCGTTGCGCATCGTCGCCAATGGCGTGAATGCGCTGCTCACACCCGACAATGCTTGCGTGCTGGTCACGCATTACCAGCGGTTGCTCAACTACATCGTGCCCGATTATGTGCACGTGATGGAAAGCGGGCGCATCATCAAGACTGGCGGCAAGGAGCTTGCGCTGGAGCTCGAATCGCGCGGCTACGATTGGTTACTGGATGCGAAGGCGGCAGCATGAGTGTTGCCGTAGTCAAACATCCGTTCGTCGAAGCGCTGGTCAGCGGCGGCCGCGCGCTGCCCGCGGCACCGGCGTCGTGGTTGAATCAGCGCCGCGCGGCGGCACTGGAGCGCGCGAATGCGCTGTCGGTGCCGACCACGCGCAACGAGGAGTGGCGCTTCACCGACCTTGCGCCGTTAACGCGCTTGCGAGTCGCCGCGCCGGCGGTGGCGGCGGGCGCGGTCGATGTGGCGCCTTATGTGGTGCCGGAAGCGGTGGCGCGTTTGGTGTTTGTGGATGGTGTGCCGGTACCGGCGTTGAACGCGCGTTGCGCGTTGCCAACGGGCGTCATGGTCGGCACGCTCGCCGCCGGTTTGAAAACCCACGCAACGGCCATTGAAAACCATCTTGCGCGACACGCTGGTTTTGAGCAGCAGTTGTTTGCAGCGTTAAATACCGCGTGGTTGCGAGACGGTGCTTTTGTTCACATTTCTAAAAACGTTGCCCTCGCCGAGCCGCTGCACATCCTCAATATCGCCACGCGCGAAGACACCGCGGCATGTCCGCGTTGCTTGATCGTGGCCGAAAGCGGTGCGCAGTGCACGATCATCGAGGATTACGTTACTGCCACCGGCGACGCTTATTTCAACAACGCAGTCACCGAAATCGTGGTCGCGCCCAACGCACAAGTGCGCCATGTGCGCGCGCAACGCGAGAGTTTGAACGCCGTGCATATCGCGACTTGTGCGGTATCGCTGGCGAAAGATGCAGCTTACATATCGCAGTCGATTGCCTTCGGCGCACGGCTGTCGCGCTACAACCTCGATATCGTGCAGCAGGGCGAGGGCGCACGCACGGAAATCGACGGCCTCGCGCTGATCAGCGGCAAACAAGTCGCCGACACGCATTCGTTCATGGATCACGCGTTTGCCCACGGGCGCATGATCCAACTGCACAAAACCATCGTCGGCGGTGAGGCGCATGCGGTGTTCAACGGCAAGGTCATGGTGCGCGAAGGCGCGCAGCTGACCAACGCCGCGCAGCAAAGCCGCAATTTGTTGTTGTCGTCCAAGGCACGCGTCGATACCAAGCCACAACTGGAAATTTTCGCTGACGACGTGAAGTGCGCGCACGGCGCCGCTGTCGGCCAGCTCGATGCCGAGCAATTGTTTTATCTCAAAAGCCGCGGGCTGCCCGAGGCGCAGGCGCGCAATTTGCTGACCTATGCCTTCGGCGCGGAAATCGTCGACCGCGTGCCGGTGAAATCGCTGGTGGCGCAGTTCGAGCGTGCGATCATGGCGCAGACCGGGAGCGGGGTCTAATATGAGTTCGCCCGCATCGCGAAACCTTGCCGCCTCGCTCGATGTCGCGCGCATCCGCCAAGACTTTCCGATCCTCGATCTTAAGGTCAACAGCAAGCCGCTGACTTTTTTGGATAACGCCGCGTCGAGCCAGATGCCTAAACAAGTGATGGATCGTTGGCTCAAATACCAAACCACACAGCACGCCAACATTCACCGCGCGGTGCATTATTTGTCCGAAACGGCGACCGCCGAATACGAAGCGGCGCGCCGCCGGCTGCAAAAATTCATCAACGCCAGGGAAGAGCGCGAAGTTATTTTTACCAGCGGTACCACCGAGAGCATCAATCTGGTGGCGCATGGCTGGGGGCGCAAATTCTTGAAGCAAGGCGACGAGATCATCCTCACCACGCTGGAGCACCACTCCAACATCGTGCCGTGGCAAATGGTGGCGGAAGAAGCCGGCGCGAAAATTCGCGTGGTGCCGATTTTCGACAACGGCGAACTCGATTTCGTTGCGTACGAAAAGCTCTTCAACCCGCGCACAAAAGTCACTTGCTTCACGCACGTATCGAACGCGCTGGGCACCATCAACCCGGTGCGCGAGATGGTGGCGACGGCACGTAAACACGGCGTGGTAACGCTGGTCGATGGCGCGCAAGCCGCACCGCATTTGCCGGTGGACGTGCAGGCCATCGACTGCGATTTTTACGCGTTTTCCGGGCACAAGCTGTGCGGGCCGACGGGCATCGGCATTCTTTACGGCAAGGCCGCGCTGTTGGAGGCCATACAGCCCTTCAAAGGCGGCGGCGATATGATTCTGTCGGTGACGTTCGAGAAAACGACTTACGCGCCGATCCCCGCCAAGTTCGAAGCGGGCACGCCGCCGATTGCGGCGGCGATTACGCTGGGTGCCGCGGTGGATTATTTGACCGGCGTGGGCATGGACCGTATCGCCGCGCATGAAACCGATTTGCTCGGCTACGCCACCGAAACGGTAGGCGTGCTGCCCGGCGTGCGCATCATCGGCACCGCCGAGAAAAAAGCCGCGGTGTTGTCGTTTGTGGTCGACGGCGTGCACCCGCACGATGTCGGCACGCTGCTCAACGAAGATGGCGTGGCGATCCGCACCGGCCACCACTGCGCGCAGCCGGTGATGCAGCGCTTTAAAGTGCCGGCGACTTCGCGCGCGTCGTTTGCGTTTTACAACACCCTGGCGGAAGTCGATGCGCTGGTGGCGTCGATACGGCGGGTGCAGAAGGTGTTTGGTTAAATTTGCCCCAAAGTCAAAATCTTTGACGCAGATTTACGCAGATGAACGCAGATAAAGCCGAAGGGGAATTGATGTTGGTTTTAAATCTGCGTCAATCTGCGTTCATCTGCTTCGAAAATGTTCTTTGATTTTTGGCAAGACGATTAAGCATGGCTGATAGCCGCAATCTCTACCAAGAAGTGATCCTCGATCACAACAAGAAGCCGCGCAACTTCGGTGCGCTGGCGGATGCCACGCACAAGTCGGAAGGCTTAAACCCGTTGTGCGGCGATCACATTTATTTGTCGTTGAAGGTGAGCGGCGCCAACATCGAGGCGGTGCAGTTTGAAGGTGAATCCTGCGCGATTTGCAAAGCCTCGGCGTCGATGATGACGACGGTAGTGAAAGGCAAAACGCGTGACGATGCCGAGCAACTGGTGAACGAATTTCGCGACATGGTGATCGGCAAGCTCGATACTGCCGCGCAGCCGCACCACTTGGGCCGCCTTACTGTGTTTGCCGGTGTGCGCGATTTGCCCACGCGGGTCAAGTGCGCGATATTGCCATGGCATACGTTGCACGCTGCATTGAATTCGCAGCGCACAACCTCCACCGAGGCGGACGCCGATCCGATGCAAGCGCCGATTCTCGGAACTTAAAATATATAATAAAATCAAATACTTAAGATTATGCCCAAAATCGCCGACATCGAGCCCACGCCGAATCCGAACGCGATGAAGTTCATCCTCAAGGAGCCGCTGACTTGGGGCATCACGCGTTCGTACGACAAGGCGGAAGACGCCAAGAGCGACGCGCTCGCGCAAGCGCTGTTCGATATCGAGCATGTGACCAGTGTGTTTTACGTCGATCACTGGATTACGGTGACGCAAGACGGCAAGGCCGATTGGAATGAGCTCAAGCGCGTGATCGCGGTGCCGATACGCGAAGCACCGGCGGCGGATGCGCAAAGCGACCAATTGATGCAGGATGCGGCGGCCAACTTCGATGCGTCGAAAATGACGCCGGAGGATCTCGAGCGGCTGGACAAAATCAACGAGATCCTCGACGAACAGATCCGCCCGTATTTGCAAAACGATGGCGGTGATTTATATGTCGTGGGGCTTGAGGGCAACAAGCTCTCGGTGCACTACCAGGGCGCGTGCGGCAGTTGCCCCAGTTCGCTGTCGGGCACGTTAACAGGTATTGAAAATCTGGTGCGGCAGATCGAACCGGATATCGAGGTGGTGGCGGTTTGAAGGGCGTGAGGGGTGAGGCGCGAAATGCATCCGGTTTATCGACGCTCGCGCACCAAACCAACGGCCTTATGTGCGATTGATAGCATGCCACAAACTTTCCACGCCTCACCCCTCACGCTTCGCGCCTCACGCATTCGGTAGTGGACACCCTAACCCACGCCCTTTCCGGCGTCTTGCTCGCGCGCGCCACCGCATCCGCGGCGGCGGTGCCATCGGCGAATGTTTTGCCGTTGCGGCGCCGTGTCGCGCTGGGCGGGCTGGCGGCGGCGTTTCCCGATAGCGATGTGGTCACCTCGTTGTTTTCGCCGCTGGCGTATTTGTATCAGCATCGCGGCATCACCCATTCGCTGGTGATGCTGGCGCTGTGGGCGTTGCTGCTGGCGTGGCTCAGTGCCAAGGTCTGGCGCGGCGGGCCGAACTGGCGTGCGTACTTTGGCGTGTTCGCGCTGGGTATCGGCATCCATATCGCCGGAGATTGGATCACCTCGTTCGGCACCATGATCCTCGCACCATTGTCCGATTGGCGTGCCGCGCTGTCGACGACCTTCATTATCGATCTGTGGTTTAGCGGCATTATTGTCGTGGGCCTGGTCGCGTCGTGGGTGTGGCGCGCCTCGCGCGTGCCGGCGGTGATCGGATTGACGGTGTTATGCGGCTACGTCGGGTTCCAGTACACGCAGCAACAGCGCGCGATCGATTTCGGCAAACAATACGCCGCGAGCGCCGGTATCGGCGGCGCGCAGGTGAGCGCCTTGCCGCGGCCGGTGTCGCCGTTTAACTGGTTGGTGTTGGTGCAAGCGGGCGACGTTTATCACTACAGCCTGGTGAGTTTGTCGCGGCGCGAGCCGCCGCTGCCCGCGCCGGATGCCGGGTTTGTCACGCGGCTTGCGGCGCAATATCTGCCGCTTGAGCGCGCGGCGTGGGCGCAAGCCGAGCGCTTTGGCCCTTCGGCGCAAGCGGCCTTGGCCCAGGAAGTATTTTTGCATCCCGCATCAGTAGTGTCCGGACGTTAATCGAATAAATTCAATTGGTTAGCGGACATGTCCGGAATTTCGTCGGCGACGATTTTGTTAAGTAGTTGATCCAATGGCATTTTCTCGAACATCGT
>VGIF01000153.1 GCA_016868015.1 Betaproteobacteria bacterium | reverse complement strand
GGAACGACGCCTTGCGCGTGGCGCGGCTGTGTTTTTCAAATCCGCTCACTGCTGCCAGCGTCATTTGTTTCATGTCTTGCCTCGTGGCTCGCGAATACGTCCTCCCAATTAGAACGTACCACTGGAATTCGCGTTTACAGAGCAATCGGGGACTTATTCAGCGCTTCCCTAACCCAATCATGCCCGTTACTCCCACCGCACCATTTCGCGCCGATCAAGTCGGCAGCCTGTTACGCCCCGCCCATTTGATCGAAGCGCGCGACAAACGCCGCAAGCGCTTGATCAATGACGACGAACTCAAACGCATCGAAGACGCCGCGATTCGCGATGTCGTCGCGCAGCAGGAAGCCGCGGGCCTGCAATCGATCAGCGACGGCGAATTCCGCCGCCAGAGTTACATCGTCGATTTTTTTCGCAAGGCGGTCGGTTCGGGCGGGCTCACCGCGGAAAAAGGCGAGTTCTTTCACCGCAACGAGCGCGGCGAAACCATCCCGATGGAAAAGTTGGTGATCCATAAACCGGTGAAGTGGAGCGCGCCGATTTTCGCCGAGCATTTGCGCTTTTTGCGCTCGATCACCTCGCGCACGCCGAAAATGACGCTGCCCTCGCCCATTGTGCTGCACTTTCTCGGCGGCGACGATGCGATTTTGCGCGAGGCGTACACCTCGCTCGACGCTTTTTGGGCCGACGTGATCGCGGTGTATCGCGCCGAACTCACCGCGCTGCGCGAGGCCGGCTGCACCTATGTGCAAATCGATGAAACCTCGCTGGTGAAATTCGGCGATGCGCAAATTCGCGCCGTCATCGAGCGCCGCGGCCACGATTGGCGCAAACTCGTTGAAACTTACGTTGCCGTGATCAACGCCGTGCTGCAGGCCGCGCCGCGCGACATGACCATCGGCATCCACGTTTGCCGCGGCAATCGCCGCGGGTTTTGGCAAGCCGAAACGGGATATGAATTCATGGCCGATCAGTTGTTCCGCCGGCTCAAGGCGCAATTTTATTTTCTCGAATTCGATAGCCCGCGCGCCGGCCCCCTGGCGGCGCTCAAGCTGATGCCCGACGACAAGACCGTGGTGTTGGGGCTGGTGACCACCAAATCGCCCGAACCCGAAGCGCGCGAGCTGCTCGCAGCCCGCGTAAAAGAGGCCGCTGCTTACGTCTCGATGGATCGGCTGTGTTTGAGCCCGCAGTGCGGTTTTTCCGGCAACGTCGGCAATACGGTGATGAATGCCGAACAACAATTTGCCAAACTGCGGCTGGTGGTGGAAACGGCGCGGGCGTTGTGGGCCGATGCTTGAGTCTGAAAGCCTTCGACGCAAATTCGCGCGCGCGCACCTGGGTTTGACTTCGTTCCATGTGCATGCCCCCACGGCGGCACACCCACGGCGCGCAGCGAACGGCTACACACAAAAATCGCCACGGGGCAAAATCCACCTTAAGCGCAAAAACCATTTGGCGCCACCGAGAGGGTAACGCAATCAAGCAAATGAAAACGCGTGGGGCAAGACGACACGATAAAGGCACAGCAGACATGACCCAACCCGCCAACCTGATTTTTTTCCAAAGCGACAATCACAACCGCGCGGTCACCGGCTGCTACGGCCACGCCTACGTGAAGACACCCAACATCGACCGCATCGCCGCGCGCGGCGTGCGTTTTGAAAATTCGTACAGCACCAGCGCATTGTGTTGTCCCGCGCGCGCGGCGATTGCCACCGGGCGCTACCCACATCAAACCGGTTTTTGGGACAACGCGATTGCCTACGATGGCAGCGTGCCAAGCTGGCATCACCGGCTGCGCATGCAAGGCCACACCGTCGTCGCCGTGGGCAAGCTCCACTATCGTTCGGAAAAAGACGACAACGGTTTCACCGAGGAAATCGAGCCCATGCATTTGCACGATGGCAAGGGCGCGATTAAAAACCTGCTGCGCGGCTTCGATGCCGAGCCGGCGAAGGACGACGGCAGTTTTTGGAAGCTCTATATCAACCGTTCCGGCGTGGGCGAAACGCATTATCAGGATTACGACCGGCGCATCACGGCGAAATCGATCGAGTGGCTGAAGCGTCACGGCAAATCCAGCGGCAAACCGTGGGTACTCTACGTGTCGTATATCAGCCCGCACCCGCCGTTCACCGTGCCGCAGCGGCTCTACGATTTGTATCCGGAAAAAGATATGCCGCTGCCGGCGGGCTTTCGCCGCGGCGAGCGGCCAGAACATCCCGCCACGCAACATCTGCGCTTGATGGACGGCATCCTCGAAATGACCGATGAAGCAGCGTTGCGGCGCATCGCCGCGGGTTATTTCGGCTTGATCACCCACATGGATGAACAACTCGGCGCGGTGATGAAAGCCGCCGAAGAAATGGGCTTGCTCGCCAACACCCGCATCGCCTACACCAGCGATCACGGCGAACTGTTCGGCGCACAAGGCATTTTCGGGAAAAAAAATCTCTACGAAGGCGGCGTCGGCGTGCCGTTGATGCTCGCCGGGCCGGGTGTATCGAGAGGCCAGGTGTCGCGGCAAATGGTGTCGCATGTGGATCTGTTTCCCACGATAGTCGAGGGCGCCGGCGCCAAGCTGTATGCCGCCGACGAAGATCTGCGCGGCGTGTCGCTGTGGCCCGCGATCGGCGGCAACGACGCGACCCGCGTGGGTTTTGCCGAGTATCACGCACAAGCCTCAAAGGCAGCGGCCTACGTGATCCGAGACAGTCAAATGAAATTGATTTACCACGTCGGCATGCCGGCGCAGTTGTTCGATCTTGCGCGCGATCCGAACGAACTCAACGATCTCGCCCCCACACAAACCGCGACGGTCAAAACGCTCGAACAAAAGCTGCGCGCGATCTGCGACCCCGAAGCGGTCGACGCGCGCGCCAAAGCCGATCAGCGCAAGTGGGTCGAGCACTGGGGCGGGCGCGACAAAGTCGCCAGCAGCTCGCAGATTTTGTTTACGCCGCCGCCGGGGGTGTCAAAGGACGAGGCTTGGGCGATACCGGGAGCAAGATAAGCAGTATTCGTTGACATGCCCACTTTGTCGTTCCCGCGCAGGCGGGTACCCAAAACACCGCTGCACTTGAGTTACCCTATGGGTTCCCGCCTGCGCGGGAACGACAAATCCGGCGCGGCACGCGCCGCGCGATACGCGACATCATCATGACCCTCACCGAACTACGCTACATCGTCGCCGTCGCCCGCGAAAAACACTTCGGCCGCGCGTCAGAAAAATGCTTCGTCAGCCAGCCCACGCTGTCGGTGGCGATCAAAAAGCTCGAAGACGAGTTGGGTATCGCGCTGTTCGAGCGCGGCGCCAACGAAGTGCGCGTCACCGAAGTGGGCAGCCGCGTGATCGAACAGGCGCAGCGCGTGCTCGAAGCTGCCGCCGCCATCAAACACATCGCCACAGCTGGCAAGGACGATCTTAACGGGCCGCTCAGGTTTGGCGCGATTTACACCGTGGGGCCGTACGTCACTCCGCAATTGATACCGCTGTTACACAAGCGCGCACCCAAAATGCCGCTGCTGATTCAAGAAAATTACACCGCAAAGCTCGGCGAGATGTTGAAAAACGGCGACATCGATTTGATTTTGTTGTCCGAGCCGTTTGACGAGCCGGGCATCGTCACCCATGCCGTCTACGACGAACCATTTCGCGTGGTGATGCCGGCGCAACACGCCTGGGCCGGCAAGGCGCGCATCGCGGTGGCCGATTTGTGCGGTGAAAATTTGTTGCTGCTCTCCAGTGGCAACTGTTTTCGCGACCAAGTGCTACAGGCGTGCGCGGGCGCCAGGCGCGCCGTCAACGCCGGATTGCAACAGACGCTGGAAGGCAGCTCGCTCGAAACCATTCGCCAGATGGTCGCCTCCGGCGTCGGGCTGACCGTGCTGCCCTGCACTGCCGCTGAATCGCGCACAGCGGACACCAAGCTCACCGCGATGAAACAATTTTCGCCTCCTGGGCCTACGCGCCGCATCGCGCTCGCCTGGCGCAAAAGTTTTCCGCGCGTGCGCGCGCTGCAAGCGGTACGGGAGGCGTTACTCGCGTGCAATCTCCCCGGTGTGACGCTGCTGCCGAAAGCGGCGCCGGTCGAGCATTAAAAAATAAATTAATAAAATCAATTACTTACATAGCAAACATGGCACAGCCTTAACAATAGTTATTTACTATCGAATTAATTGCAACAATCAATTGGATTGATTATCGCGGTTTTCTGACAATGCGTCCCAAGCGTGACATTCACGCGAACTTCAACGAGACAGGAGACGCAAATGAAACCCGAAAGCATCACCATCAAAAACATCGAATCGGCCTTCGCCGGCGAGTCGATGGCGCATATCAAGTACCGTTACTTCGCTAAAATCGCGCGCGCCGCGGGCGATGAGGCCACCGCGAAAGTGTTCGAAGATACCGCCGCACAGGAAGTCGAGCACGCCTTCGGCCACCTCGACCTGCTCTATCCGCCGCAAGAGCTCACGCTGGCCAAGGCGCTGGAATTGGCGATCGCGGGCGAGACCTACGAATACACCGAGATGTATCCGAATTTTCGCCACTTGGCCGAGCAGGAAGGCAACGCCACCGCGGTGGCCGAACTCGACCAACAAATCGCCGAATCGCAGGCGCACGCCGCGCGGTTTAAGCAAACCCTTGCCAAAGCCGCCAAGCGCTTCGCCGCGCTCGCCAGGGTGGAAGAGCGCCACGCCAATCACTACAAGGCGACGCTCGCCAAAGTCCAAGGCTGATTGATCTAACGCAAGGAGACAACCATGAAAAAGTGGCAATGCATCGTATGTGGTTATGTGTATGACGAAGCCGCGGGCGACCCGGAGCATGGCATCGAAGCCGGAACCCGCTGGGAAGACGTGCCAGCCGATTGGGCATGCCCGGCGTGCGGCATCGCGAAGGACGATTTTGAAATGGTGTTGTTGGCCGCGTAATGGCGCTGCTCCCGCACCGAGCGGGAGCACGCGTTCACGCTTTGTAACGATAAACCTTCACCCACGCAATGGAGACAGCTATGTCAAGCGAAGCAAAGTGCCCGTTTTCGGGCGCAGCAGGAAATCCCGCCGTGCGCGGCGCGGCGCAAACCAATGACGACTGGTGGCCCAACCGGCTGCGGCTGAACATTCTGCATCAGCACTCGGAAAAATCCGACCCCATGGGCGGGGATTTTGATTATGCGCGGGAATTCAATAGCCTCGACCTGCACACCGTGGTCAACGACCTCAAGGCGCTGATGACGGATACGCAGGATTGGTGGCCCGCGGACTGGGGACATTACGGCGGGCTGATGATCCGCATGGCCTGGCACAGCGCGGGCACCTATCGCATCCACGACGGTCGCGGCGGAGCGGGTACCGGCAACCAGCGCTTTGCGCCGGTAAACAGTTGGCCCGACAACGGCAACCTCGACAAGGCACGCCGCCTGCTGTGGCCGATCAAGCAGAAGTACGGCCGCAAGATTTCCTGGGCCGATCTGATGATCCTAGCCGGCAACGTTGCGCTAGAATCGATGGGCTTCAAGACCTTCGGTTTCGCCGGCGGCCGCGCAGACATCTGGGAACCGGAAGAAGACATTTACTGGGGTTCTGAAAACACCTGGCTGGGTGACAAGCGCTACAGCCGCAACCGCAACCTTGAGAACCCGCTCGCCGCGGTGCAAATGGGCCTGATCTACGTCAATCCGGAAGGCCCCAACGGCAACCCGGACCCGGTGGGCTCGGGCCGTGATGTGCGCGAAACCTTCGCCCGCATGGCGATGAACGACGAAGAAACCGTAGCGCTGGTCGCCGGCGGCCACACCTTCGGCAAAGCACACGGCGCGGGCGACCCCAAGCTGGTCGGGCCGGAACCGGAAGGCGCGCCGCTCGAAGCGCAAGGCCTGGGCTGGATCAACCAACTGGGCAGCGGCAAGGGCGTGCACACCACCACCAGCGGCATCGAAGGCGCCTGGAAACCCAATCCGACGAAATGGGACAACGGCTATTTCGACATGCTGTTCGGCTACGAGTGGGAACTCACCAAGAGCCCTGCAGGCGCGCATCAATGGATGGCGAAAAACGTCAAGCCAGAACACATGATTTCCGACGCGCACGATCCGTCGAAGAAACACCCACCGATGATGACCAAGGCCGATCTGTCGCTGCGCATGGACCCGGCCTACGAGAAAATCTCACGCCGATTTCATCAGGATCCGAAAGCATTCGCCGATGCATTCGCCCGAGCGTGGTTCAAGCTCACGCACCGGGACATGGGTCCGCGTGCGCGTTACCTCGGCTCGCTGGTGCCACAAGAAACGCTGATCTGGCAAGACCCGATTCCCGCGGTAGATCACAAGTTGATCGACGACAACGACATCGCGGCACTCAAAGCGCAAATCCTCGCGTCTGGCCTCTCGATCTCACAACTGGTCACCACCGCGTGGGCGTCGGCCGCGACCTTCCGCGGCAGCGACAAGCGTGGCGGCGCCAATGGCGCACGTATCCGCCTCGCGCCGCAGAAAGACTGGGAAGCCAATCAGACGGCGGACCTGGCGAAGGTGTTGCCCAAGCTGGAAGCGATTCAGCAGGCATTCAATAGCTCGGCAGCTGGCGGCAAGAAAGTTTCGCTGGCCGACCTGATCGTGCTCGGCGGCTGCGCAGCGGTCGAGGCCGCCGCGAAGAAGGCGGGCATCGACATCAAGGTTCCGTTCTCGCCCGGGCGTATGGATGCCTCGCAGGATCAGACCGACGTGGAATCGTTCGCCGTGCTGGAACCGGCGGCGGACGGCTTTCGCAATTACGCCCGCAAAGGGTTGGAGAGCGCGGCGGCGGAACTGCTGGTGGACAAGGCGCAATTGCTAACGCTGACCGCCCCCGAGATGACGGTGCTGATCGGCGGCCTGCGTGTGCTGAATGCCAATGTCGGTGGCGTCAAACACGGTGTGTTCACGCAGCGGCCCGAAGCACTGAGCAACGACTTCTTCGTCAACCTGCTCGACATGCGCACGACGTGGCAAAAGTCGGCCACTGCGGGCGTGCTGGAAGGCCGCGACCGCGAAACCGGCGATCTGAAGTGGACCGCTACTGTCGTCGATCTGGTGTTCGGCTCAAACTCGCAGCTGCGGGCCATAGCCGAAGTCTATGCCGCCAACGACGCACAACAAAAGTTCGTGAACGACTTCGTGGCGGCGTGGAACAAGGTGATGAACCTCGATCGCTTCGATCTCGCGTAAGCGCTGGCCCTGCGGCGCCGTCCACCAGGCGGCGCCGACTTTGTATCGCTGACGTGGTTTGATACCATGCCGGCCTGACGCATTCACCGAAACCAAACTCTCATGAGCCCCATCATCATCCTCGGCAGCGGCCTGGCCGGTTATAACGTCGCCAAGGAATTGCGCAAGACCGACAAAGATACACCGCTCACCGTGATCAGCGCCGACAGCGGTTATTTCTATTCCAAGCCCATGTTGTCGAACGCGCTGGCGCAAAAAAAGGCACCCGCTGCGATTGCGTTGAATACGGCGGAGCAAATGGCGACGCAACTCAACGCCACCGTGCGCAAGCAAACACGCGTCACGGCGATCAACCCTGCGGCGCACACGCTGCAAATCGGCGATGAAACGCTCGCCTATTCCAGGCTGGTGCTAGCGCTGGGCGCCGATCAGATTCGCCTGCCGATCAGCGGCGACGCGGCAAACCGCATCATCACGGTTAACGATCTCGATGACTACGGCCGATTTCACGAGCTGCTCGCGGGCAAGCGTGAAAAACGCGTGGCGATCATCGGCGCGGGCTTGATCGGCAGCGAGTTCGCCAACGATCTGGTGGTCGCTGGTCATCAGGTCGAGGTGATCGACATTGCTAATCAACCGTTGGGTCGTTTACTACCCGTCGAAGGCGGCGCCATGGTGCGCGATAAGTTGCAAGCGATGGGCGTGGCGTGGCATTTCGGCACCGGCACGCAGTCGGTGGACGGCGATGGCGCCGCGATAAAAGTCACGCTCGAAAACGGCACCACCCTCGCCGCCGATATCGTGTTGTCCGCGGTGGGTTTAAAACCGCGCATCGCGCTGGCGCAAGCCGCCGGTTTGAAAGTGAATCGCGGTATCGTGGTCAACAAAAACCTGCAAACCAGCGATCCCGATATTTACGCGTTGGGCGACTGCATGGAAATCGAGGGCTTGGTGATGCCGTTTGTGATGCCCATCATGCACGCGGCACGTGCGCTCGGTGCGACGCTCGCGGGCAAACCCACGCCGGTGAGCTTCCCCGCGATGCCGGTGCTGGTGAAAACGCCGGCGTGCCCGACCATTGTGTCGCCGCCGGCACCGGGCGCCGCGGGTGAGTGGCAAGTCGAGGCCGGTGCCGAAGGCATCAAGTCGCTGTTCGTCGATGCCTCGGGGAAACTGTTGGGGTTTGCACTCAACGGCGCCGCGACGGCGGAAAGGGCGAAGTTGTTGCCGTTGTTGCCGGCGGTGTTGGCCTAACGGGGCTGCCCTGTAAACAAACAGCAGGCGACAAAGTGGCAAGGTGGTTTAATGGCTTAGACTGCACACACGCGAACGCTACACACCCTGCACGCCAAACACAACCACCAACACAATGATCACCGCAATCACCGCCAGGACGATCTTCACCCAGCTCTTCGGATAATCGCCCGACACCTTGCCGGTGTAGCCGTTCATCACCACCTGAAAATTTTTCACGCCGTAACGGTACTGCAGCAGCCATAGCGGCGCGAGGATGTGCTTGAAGGTTTGGCCGCTGTAGCCGGCTTGCACGCGCAAATTGCGATACGTGTCGCCCGGCACTGCCTGCCCACACATGGCCTGCACTTTTTGCTGCATCTGCTCGCGCGAACGCTGCGCGGCAGCGACAAGGTCGATCTGATAACGCTCCACCACCCAGCCGGATAAATACTTCGCGTCGTACGGCAATAACTCGTTGGTCGGAAACGGCTCCACCGCACGCAGGTGATTGCGCTGTATACCGAGCGACGCGGGCACCAGCTCGTCATCAAAAAAATGATCGAGATGGCCGCTGACGTACTCCCAGCGCGTGCGCTGCACGCGGCGTGTTTGACGATTGCCGTTGTTGTCGGTGTAGCTCTCGGTTTCGTAATAGTGGTAACCGGCTTCGGCCTCCCAATCGGCATTCACTTGCGCATCGAACGTCCAATACGGAATGTAAATGCCCTTCACCGTATCGGTGAGCGCGGCTTTTTTCAGTTTGTTGGGCGCGAACCAGCGCGAGCCGTACCATTTTCGGATGAGCTCGCGCGCCTGCACCTGCGACACCTTCATCGGCAGCAGGCTTTCGGGCGAGAACGAGTCCTTGACTTCCTCGTACGACAACAGCTTGGTGGCGCCGCAAAACTCGCAGCCTTGCGATTGACGCGCCGGATCGAACACCGATATCGCGTGGCAGCTCTGGCATTTGACCGATTGTTTCTGCGCGCGCCAGCCGCGCCGCGCATCGGGTACGCCGCGCAGCGCTGTCGCCAAATCATGTTCAATGATTTCCTCGCGCGCGGTGTCGACCATGGTGCCCGGCGCGGTGGTGCCGCAAAAGCCGCAGATCAGCGCCTGCCTGGCCGGGTTCCACGTCGATTCCGCGCCGCACGCCGGGCAGGTGTGCCTGGCGCGTGCCTTGACTTCAGATTTTGGTTCCGGCTTAAGTTCTGGCTTCGCCTGCGCCGGCGCCGCGCCCCAATCTTGCGCCATTCACTAACTCTTCAAAAACTCGTCCACCGCCGCGCGCGTAATGCGCCAGGTCGAGCCGATCTTTTTGCCCTTGAGTTCACCGTTTTCCAGCGTGGCCTGCACATCGGCTTCGCTCACGCCGAGCATCTTGGCGACATCCGCCACACCCAGCAAATCGGCGATCGCACCACCTGGCGCCGGCGCCGGGCCCACGCCGACCCCCGCCGCCACCGCCGGCGTGCCTTGCGCGCCCAACATGCCGCCAGGTTGATTCATCATCTGATTCGCCATGGCAAAGCCCATCGCCATTTCGGCGGCGGTGCCACCCATGCCGCCGCCCGTGCCCTTGCCCAAGCCCTCGGCCATTTGAAACTTGACGTAATCATTCAAGTTGCCGATCGCGCCCATGCTCGAACGCTTGTCGATGGCCTGCTCGACTTCCGGCGGCACGGAGACGTTTTCGACGAGAAAGCTCGTTACTTCCAACCCGTACTTGGGCCCGACCTGCGGGTTGATTAACTGCAGTAAGGCATCACCCAACTCGGTGTAACGCGTCGCCATGTCGAGCGCCGGCACGCCGGCGCTTGCCAGCGCGTCGGTGAAGATGCTCACCATGCGCGAGCGCATGGTGTCGGTGAATTCATCGAGCCGGAAATGGAAATCGCTGCCGGCGACTTCCTTCAAAAAGGTTTTGGGCTCGACGATTTTGAAATCGTAGGTGCCAAACGCGCGCAGCCGTACCACGCCGAAATCCGGATCGCGCAACATCACCGGGTTGGCGGTGCCCCATTTGTTGCCGGTGAAGAGCCGCGTGGTGACGTAGTACACGTCGGCCTTGAACGGCACGTTAAAGCCGTACTTCCAGCTTTTCAGCTTGGTGAGCACCGGGATATTGTCGGTGGTCAAGGTGTGCTTGCCAGGCGCAAAAGTGTCGCCGAACTCACCTAGGGATACGCTGATCAAGTAGGTAAAAGGTGCGCCCGAGGAAAGCGATGATGCCGATTAGGCGAAATGAATGCTGATTTCATCAGGCCGAAGGCGCTTTCGATGTTTAATTCGGTGTTTTTCGCCGTTTTAGGCTTCCGCTGCACGCACTTATCCCGTGAGCGGCCTATCCCATTTGTAAATGTTCACCATCGCCAGCATCGCAAAGGCGCGATTGGCGTTCT
>VGIF01000152.1 GCA_016868015.1 Betaproteobacteria bacterium | reverse complement strand
GAACATGGCTCCCCGTATTACGGCCTGCGGCCTTCATACGTGCTACCGCGGGCTACGGCGGGCTACAGAACACTACATGCGTTCAAACACCGCCGCGATGCCTTGCCCGCCGCCGATACACATGGTCACCAGCGCGTAACGCCCGCCGCTACGTTGCAGTTCGTACAGCGCCTTGATGGTGAGGATCGCACCGGTGGCGCCGATGGGGTGGCCCAAACCCACCGCGCCGCCGTTGGGATTGGTTTTATTGGGGTCGAATTTAAGATCGCACGACACGGCGAGCGCTTGCACCGCGAACGCTTCGTTGGATTCGATCACATCCATGTCCTCGACCTTAAGCCCCGCACGCTGCAACGCATTTTGCACCGCGGGCACCGGGCCGATACCCATGATTTTGGGGTCGACGCCGGCAAGCCCGTACGACACCAGGCGTGCCATCGGTTTTAAGCCCGCTTTCGCCGCGGCATTTTTTTCCATCATGACGATGGCGGCCGCGCCGTCGTTGATGCCCGAGGCGTTGCCTGCGGTGACCGAGCCTTCTTTTTTGAACACCGCGCGCAGTTTCGCCATGCCTTCGAGCGTGGCGTCGGCGCGCGGATGTTCGTCCTTGTCGAACAGCGTGACGCCTTTGCGTGTTTTTAATTCGATCGGCAGGATTTGATCCTTGAAGTAGCCCTTGTCGATGGCGTTGACCGCGCGGCGATGGCTTTGCACCGCGAATTCATCTTGTTGTTCGCGGGTGATTTTCCATTGCGCCGCGATGTTTTCGGCGGTGATGCCCATGTGCACGGTGTCAAAGGGGTCGGTCAGCGCGCCCACCATCATGTCCACCACGCCGCCGTCGTTCATGCGCTGGCCCCAGCGCATCGAGGGCAGCACATACGCACCGCGGCTCATCGATTCCGCGCCGCCGCCGACGGAGATATCCGCGTCACCGAGTTGAATCGCCTGCGCCGCGCTCACAATCGCTTGCAAGCCGCTGCCGCACAAACGGTTCACGGTCAGCGCCGTGGTCTCTTGCGGCAGGCCGCCTTTGATGCACGCCACGCGCGAGAAATACATGTCCTTGGCTTCGGTGTGAATGACGTTGCCGAACACCAGTTGATTGACTTGTTTGGGCTCAACGTTGGCGCGTTTCACTGCCTCCTTGATCACCTGCGCGGCCAATTCGGTGGGCGCGATGTCCTTGAGTGCGCCGCCATAATCGCCAATCGCGGTGCGTACACCGCTCAACACCACCACCTCACGTACCTCACTCATGGGAATCTCCGTAAGTACTTGATTTTAAACAATATTTTTATGCTCTATTAAAATAGTCTACGCTGCTCGATGGGCTCTGTCGAGTGCCTTGGTGCTTTGCACCAAAATGGAACCTGCAAAATGATCCCAAAATTTCGTCAGTGGCCGCGCTGGTAAAGCCGGTAGCGCTCGATTTTGTCGCGCGGGCGCTGGCCTTCCCAAATGATGCGCCAGCCGGGTTCGAGTTCGGTTGCGGTATGTGCCACAGCCTGTACTAACAGCAGGTTGCAGCGCGTATAGGGCGACGCTTTGGCGTCGCCGCGGTGCGCGATCACATTGGCGTAGTAGTGCAGCATCGCGCGCTGCGTGCCGCCCAGGCCGCGGCCTTCGACGCAGGTGTATTGCGCGGGCAACCGCTCTTTGAGCGGGGTGAACACCGCGCGATAACTGCGCGTCAGATCGATCCACTGTATAAACAGCGTCGCGCTCAAGCCCCACAACACGGTGACCGCGGCGGCCCACACGATCACCGGGCGTTCGGGTGAGCGCTTAAGTTTGGCGATGAGCACAAACCATGCCATGGTGTAGAGCGCCGCGATCACAAACGGCGCGGGCTTGAAACCGGGGGCGTACACCGGCAGCAAGCGCCGCAAATGCGCGTGCAGGCGCGCCGGCACGCCGAGCTCCAAGCCGCTCCAATAAAACCATGCCGCGATGATAAACACCGTACCGCCGGTAATGCCGAACCACAACCAGGCGCTGGCCGCGCCGCGCGGCAACTCGCGGATGGCGAGCGTTGCCAACAGTGCCGCCGGCGGCAACAAAATCAACGCGTAAAGATCGCGGCCGTCGCTGCCGAGCGAGAGCGCGATCAAGGTGACGACAAAACCGGTCAGCGGCAACGCCACCGCCGGCATGGCGCATTGTTCGCGCCGCCGCATCGCCCACAGTTGCCATAAACACAACGCCCACACCGGCCAGGCGTGCCACGGCAGGATGCGCAGGTAATAGCCGATATCGCTGGGGCCCGACCACAGCGCGTGCCAATCGCCGGCGAGCCACACTTGAAAAAGTTCGGGCGAACGCGCGTTGAGCGCCAGCGGCCACGCAATGATGAGCGGCGTGGCGATGGCGCCGGCCACCAGCAGCGCGCTGCCGTAGCGGCCGTTGCGCCAGGCGCGGCAGATCGCCGGCAGCGTGAGACTGATCGCGATCAGAATGAGGGTTTCCAACGCGCCTTGCGATAAAAACACCACGCCGATGGCTAGCCCCAGCACCACGCCGCCCGCCGGCGCGCGTCGCAACGCCAACGCCCACGCGTAATAGGCGGCGGCGAAGGCTGCCAGCGGCACGATATCGGTGATGCCCTCGTGCCCGCGCAGGGTAAGGCCAAAGCAGCCCAGCAATAACAATGCCGCGATGCCGCCGTTGCCCTTGCCGTTAAGTTCGCGCCCGGCGAGCGCGCAAAACAGCAGCGCCAGCGCCATGTACAAGCCGGTGGCGAGCCGCGCACCATCGTGTAGCGGCAACAGCGCCGAAGTCAGGTAAGCGGTTAGCGCCGCCGTCCAATAATAGAGCGGCGGCTCGTGCAAATAAGGCTCGCCGGCGAGTGTGGGCACCAATAAAGAGCCGCCGCGCAGCATGTCGTAGACCACGCCGATGGTATCAGGCTCGTCGGTTTTCCACGGCTCGTGGCCGACAAGCCCCGGCACGATCCAGGCGAGACACAGCAGTGTGATGAGCCAATGGCGCTGGGACATATACGGGCGGCGCGCTCTTGTGATTATTGTGCGGCAATTATCCCACGATTAATCCGCGCACCCGGTGGCATCGCGCGCATGCGCAACTATCGTGCGCTGCGCGCCGCGCCGGTGCACCGCGTTTGCGCAGCGTGCATCAGGTTGTTGATCAGCACGATGGGCGCGTTCAGATCCGAACAAAAAAATTAAATAAAATCAATAGATTATGCCGGATAACGCCGGCGTAATCGTGAGTTGGCACGCATTTCGCTTTTAGCGGGGCATGAATCACTGGAGACCATCATGACCGAAGTGCGCAAACTCTACGATGCCAATACTGATTTGTCCTCGCCCTGTGGTTGCGGCAGGCATCGCACGCAACATGAGCACGACCATGATGCGCGCAACGATGCGAACAGCAACGATGCGCAAGTGTTGGGCAGCCAAGCCATCGAATCGGCAATGGTGCGCGCGCTGTTTCCCGCCGACGGCATGCGCCGGCGATTCTTAAAAGCGGTGGGGGCGAACACCGCGATGGCGGCGATTGCCAGCGTGCTGCCCATCGGTGCGATGCAAGCCTTGGCGCAAGACAAACGCCCGCTGGAGAAAAAAGATCTCAAGATCGGTTTTATTCCCATCACGTGCGCGACACCGCTGATACTCGCGCATCCGCTGCGTTACTACGCGGCGGAAGGTTTGAATGTCGAGGTGATCAAAACCGCGGGCTGGGCGCTGATCCGCGACAAGGTGTTGAACAAGGAGTACGACGCTTCGCATTTCCTCGCGCCGATGCCGATCGCCATTACCATGGGTGTGGGCTCTAACGCGCAACCGATGAACGTGGCGACGATACAAAATATCAATGGCCAAGCGATCACGCTCGCTAACAAGCATAAGAACTCGCGCGATCCCAAACAATGGAAGGGCTTTCGCTTTGCCGTGCCGTTCGAGTTTTCGATCCACAACTTTTTGCTGCGTTATTACGTGGCCGAGCACGGCCTCGACCCGGACAAGGACATCCAAATCCGCGTGGTGCCGCCACCGGAAATGGTGGCGAACCTGCGCGCGGGCAACATCGACGGCTATCTCGGCCCCGATCCGTTTAATCAGCGTGCGGTGTTCGAAGAAGTCGGCTTTATTCACTTGCTGACCAAGGAGCTGTGGGACGGCCACCCCTGTTGCTCTTTCGGCGCGCCGACGGCATTCATCAAGGAAGCGCCTAATTCGTTCGCCGCGCTGTTCCGTGCGGTGTTAAAGGGCGCCGCGCTGGCGCGCGACCCGAAGAATCGCAAGACGATTGCCGAATCCATCGCGCCCGCGAACTATCTCAATCAGCCGGTGTCGGTGTTGGAGCAAGTGCTGACCGGCCGCTACGCCGACGGTTTGGGCAATGTGAAGAACGATCCATCGCGCATCGATTTCGACCCGTTCCCCTGGTACACCATGGCGACGTGGATCCTGTCCCAAATGAAACGCTGGGGTTACATCAAGGGCGATGTGCGCTGGAAGGATTTGACCGAACAGGTTTACTTGCTCACCGACGCGCGCCGGCACATGGCCGCGTTGGGCCACAAACCGCCCGCCGAGAACCACAAAAAAATCATCGTCATGGGCAAGGTGTTTGATCACAACGCGCCGGATGCTTATGTGGCGAGTTTTGCAATCAAGCGCGTTTGATGGCGTGAAACGTAAAACGTGAAAGGTGAAAGGTGAAGGTGCAACGTGGATAAAAGCATGGGTCTTAAAGCCGGCGCGCTATCGCTGGTGATCTTTCTGTTCTTCCTGGGTATTTGGCACGCCACGACCGTGACGCCGGCCAGATCCGGCGGGGCGCTTACCGAGTACGAACAGTTGATGGGCAAAAGCGCCGGCAAGCAGGATGGCTTGCCGACCCCCGCACAAATGGGCTCGGCGGTGAAAAAGCATTTGTCCGATCCGTTTTACGACAACGGGCCGAACGATAAAGGTATCGGAATTCAGTTGGCATACTCGTTGATGCGCGTGGGCGCGGGGTTTTTGCTGGCCGCCCTGGTCGCGATACCTGTGGGGTTTTTCATCGGCATGTCGCCATTGCTCTACAGGGCGCTTAACCCGTTCATTCAGGTGTTAAAGCCGATATCGCCGCTGGCGTGGATGCCGTTGGCGCTGTACACGATCAAGGATTCCGCGACGTCTTCAATTTTTGTGATTTTCATTTGCTCGATCTGGCCGATGCTGATCAATACGGCTTACGGCGTGGCTTCGGTGCGGCGCGACTGGCTCAATGTCGCGCGCACCCTGGAAGTTGGTGTGTTCAGAAAAGCGTTTCAAGTGGTGTTGCCGGCGGCGGCGCCGACCATCATGACCGGCATGCGCATTTCAATGGGCATCGCGTGGCTGGTGATCGTCGCGGCCGAGATGTTGGTGGGCGGCACCGGCATCGGCTACTTCGTTTGGAACGAATGGAACAACCTTTCGCTCACCAACGTGATCTTCGCGATTTTGATGATCGGCGTGGTGGGCATGGTGCTGGATTTGATGTTCGGTGTCTTACAAAAATTTGTGACCTACGTGGAGTAAGCGGATGAGCGCAGAATCGTTTTTAATCGCCGAAGCCCTAGCCAAAAAATTCCCCGGCGGCCGCGGTAAGCCCGATCTCACGGTGTTCGACGATGTGCACTTTTCGATCGAGAAGGGCGAATTCGTGTGCATCATCGGCCACTCCGGTTGCGGCAAAACCACCATTCTCAATGTGCTTGCGGGGCTCGATAGCGCAACCGCCGGCAACGTGGTGATGGACGGGCGCGAAGTCGCGGGGCCGAGCCTGGAGCGCGGCGTGGTGTTTCAGGGGCACGCGCTGATGCCGTGGTTGTCGGCCAAAAAGAACGTCGAATTCGCGGTGCGTTCGCGCTGGCCCGACAAATCCAAAAAGGAAATTGACGAGCACTGCCAGCGGTATCTCGATCTGGTCGGCCTCACCGGTTCGGAGCACAAGAAGCCATCCGAGTTGTCGGGCGGCATGAAGCAGCGCGTGGGCATCGCGCGCGCGTTCGCGATCGAACCCAAGATGCTGCTGCTCGACGAGCCGTTCGGCGCGTTGGACGCATTAACCCGCGGCAACATTCAGGACGAACTTAAAAAGATCTGCGCGGCCACGCATCAAACCGTGTTCATGATCACGCACGATGTCGACGAGGCGATTTTGCTCTCCGACAAAATCATGCTGATGTCCAACGGGCCGAAGGCGCGTATCGCGGAAATCGTGGTCAACACCTTGCCCAAGGAACGCTCGCGCGAGACCTTGCATAAGGAACCGCATTTCTACGCCATACGCAATCACTTGGTGGATTTTCTGGTGAGCCGCTCCAAGCGTTTCAGCGAGGAACTGCCCGCCGGCTACGATGCGAGGAATCCGCCGCTGGTGATGCCGGGCGTGGAGACGCAACCCGAGCCACCCCAACCGAAAGCCGAAGTACCTCATCCCGAAAAAGCCGTAGTCGTGAATTTCAGATAAGTCCAACCTCTAAAGGAGAGCCACCATGAAAAAATCCGATGTGCCGCAAGCCCTGCTGGAAGCCGCCGTGCTGGAAAAGCCGATGAAACGCACCGATGTCACCGAGCTGGTGGTGATGCGAAAACTTCAAAAAGGCTTGACCTGGGCCAAGATCGCCAAGGCGGTGGGCGAGAGCAAGGAGTGGACTACCGCCGCGTTGCTGGGCCAAATGCAAATGACCAAGGCGCAAGCCGAAGCCGCGGGCAAACTGCTGGGCCTGCCGCCCTACGCCGTGTTGCTGTTGCAGCAAGTGCCGTATAAAGGCTCGTTGCCCACCGCGGTGCCCACCGATCCGCTGATTTACCGCTTCTACGAGCTGGTGAGCGTCTACGGCACCACCTTCAAGGAACTGATACACGAAGAGTTCGGCGACGGCATCATGAGCGCCATCGATTTCAAGATGGATATGCAGCGCGAGGCCGACCCCAAGGGCGATCGTGTGCGGATCGTGATGAGCGGGAAGTACCTGCAATATAAAACGTACTAACCGGGAACGAACCGGGGACGTACCATCAAGCATGCCGTTCCCGCGCGCGCGATGGCGGCGCTGATCCGCGCTGCGATCGTGCCGTGGGGACGTTTCCAGGTTCAAAAAATACTTAGGTGTTTTTGCGACAGTGTTGTGGCGTCGCTACATCAGCAACTTATTCTCATCGTAACCAACCGAAAATTTCGGAATAAAAGATAGCCGCCGCATTATCATCGATGCTTTGAAGCGCTAATACGTGCACATTTGTGCGCATTTGTGCGCATTCGTGCACTTTCGTACATGTGCGCCGCCAAGCGTGGAGATCGAGATGGTGCGACGTTCCCAACGGCAGGTGCGATTCACTGCGTTGCGCAAACCGCTCGCGCAAGCGGTGGCTTATGCGTTGATCGCCGGCGCCGCGCACGGGCAGACCCTACCTCACGGCGCGCTGCCCGCGGGCGGGCAAGTGGTGGCCGGCCAGGCCACTATCGGTGCGCCGCTCGGCAATCGCCTGGATATCCGCCAGCAGTCGCAAAACGCCGTGATCGACTGGCGAAGTTTTAACATCGGCGCGGGCGCGCGGGTTGACTTCAGCCAGCCTTCGCATTCGTCCATCGCGTTAAACCGCGTGCTCGGGCAAGACCCGTCGACGATCCTCGGTGCGCTAAACGCCAACGGGCAAATTTTTATTTTGAATCCCAACGGTGTGTTGTTCGGCCGTGGCGCGCAGGTCAACGTGGGCGGGTTGGCCGCCTCCACGTTAAACCTGTCGAACGCCGATTTCATGGCCGGGCGCTTTAACTTCGTCAGGGACGGCGCCGCGGGCAGCGTGATCAACGCCGGTGACATCGTCGCCAACGGCGGCATGGTGGCGTTGATCGGCCCGCACGTCAGTAACCAGGGCAATATCACGGCCAACGGCGGCAGCGTGGCCTTGGCCGCGGGCGAGCGTGTCACGCTGCACATGAACGGTAAACGGCTCATCGGCCTTGCGGTTGATCAAGGCGCGCTGAACGCCGCCGCCGACAACAGCGGGTTGATCAACGCCGGCGGCGGGCAAGTGTTGCTCACCGACAAGGCCGCGGACGCGCTCATCCAGTCGGTGGTCAACAACACCGGCGTCGTCGAAGCCAACGCCATTAGCAACGTTAACGGCGTGATACGTCTCGAGGGGGGTGTCATCAACAACGATGGTGTGCTGCGTAGCGTGGGCGCCGCACGCGGCGGCAGCATCGCGCTGGCGGGGGCGGGAGATGTCACGCTCGGCGCGAACTCGGTGATTGCCGCAGGTGGCGCAAACGGCGGGGCTGTGTCCGTGCAAGCGCGCAACGGCACCCTGCTGGCCGACGGGCGCATCGATGTGACCGGCGCAGATGGCAAAGGCGGCAGCGTCAAATTGTTGGGTGAGCGCGTGGGTTTGATTGCCCATGCGTGGGTTGATGCTTCTGGCGCAAGCGGCGGCGGCACGGTGCTGGTGGGCGGTGACTATCAAGGCAAGAACGCGGCGGTGCAAAACGCGCAGCTCACGTATGTGGGCGCTGATGCTCGCATCAATGCAGATGCGCGCGCACTGGGTGCCGGCGGTTTCGCTCGCTAGACAATATGCCACATAAAATCAAGCTCTTAAACAATAGATAGCGTAGTTTGTCGGGATTAAGCACTATATGTTGTGGGTTTGGGGTGGGAATAGGTTAAAATCCGCAGCAGATTGCTGACCACGAGCTAGCCAAAATAAAAATGTTGAATAAAATCAAATACTTACGTTATTTGACGGCGCAGGACGACGGACCTGTGGGGGCGCCATGAGCGCGGTCCTGGACGGCGTTACCCCGCAGCCGATAATGCTGGTGGACGCGCCGCTCGAACACATCGCCAAGATTTACGGCGAGCCGTTAAAGGAGCTGCCGCAAGATCTTTATATCCCGCCGGATGCGCTGGAGGTCTTCCTCGAACAGTTCGAGGGGCCGCTTGATTTGCTGCTCTATCTGATTCGCAAGGTGAACATCAACGTTCTTGATATTCCGATGGCGAAGCTGACCATGCAATATCTCGAGTACGTGGAGATGATGCGCACCAAGACGCTGGAGTTGGCCGCGGAATATTTGTTGATGGCGGCGATGCTGATCGAAATCAAATCGCGCATGTTGTTGCCGCGGCCGTCGGGGGTGACGCTGGAAGAAGATCCGCGCGCGGAGCTGGTGCGGCGCTTGCTCGAATACGAGCAAATGAAAAAAGCCGCGCAGCGCGTGGCTGAAATCCCGGTGGCGGGGCGCGATTATTCGCTGGTCAACGTGCTGTTCGAGCGCGGCGCGCAGGCGATGCCCGATGTGAGCCCGATGGAGTTAAAGCTCGCGTGGCTCACCATTTTGAATCGCGCCAAGGTCAACAAGCATCACAAAATCACGCGCGAGCAATTGTCGGTGCGCGATCACATGACGCGCATCTTGCGCCGCTTGCAGGATGCGGAGTTCGTCGAGTTCACCGAGCTTTTTACGCCGCAACAAGGCTTGCCGGTGCTGGTGGTGACGTTTCTCGCGCTATTGGAATTGGCGCGCGAGTCGATGATCAAGATCACGCAAGAGCAGGCGTACGCGCCGATTTACGTCAAATTGAGTAGCGTTACCACCGAGGTGGGTGATGAGCAAAAAAACTGAACAAAAGCAAATGCTTACAGAGATAGAGTCCGAGCCAACGGAAGCCCCGGACAACACCGAAGCCGAAGAGGCGTTATACGAGAGCGATGCCGCGCCGGTTGATGCCGCAACGGTGGAAACAGAACAACACGCGGCTGCCGACGACGATAGGTTGTTAGTTGATGAGGCCGCGTCAGAAGCCGCGCCGCTCGATGCCGCGTTGGTGAAACGCGTGCTTGAAACGGCGCTGCTCACCAGCCCCGAGCCGCTCACGTTAAACGACATGAAGCGCATGTTCCCGCGCGGCGAAACCAACAACGAGTTGGTGCGCAAACTGCTCGACGATATTCGCATCGAGTGGGAAGGGCGCGGCGTGGAACTGGTGAACGTCGCCTCCGGCTGGCGTTTTCGCTCGCGGCCGGAGTTACAGCGTTATCTCGATAAACTCGATCCGCAAAAAGCGCCCAAGTATTCGCGTGCGGTGATGGAAACACTGACCATCATCGCCTATCGCCAACCGGTGACGCGCGGCGACATCGAAGATATCCGCGGCGTAGTGGTCACCAGCAATATCATCAAAACGTTGGAGGCGCGCGGCTGGATCGACGTCATCGGCCACCGCGAAGTGCCGGGCCGCCCCGCCATTTACGCCACCACCAAGCGTTTTCTCGACGACTTGGGCCTGCGTTCACTTGAAGAACTGCCGCCGCTTGACGATCTGGGCGCGCTGGTCGAGAGCAGCGGCGCCGCGCAATTGGAAATGAACATGCCGGGCGCGGACAACGCGCCGCTGGTGTCGGCGGGCGAAGGGTTGATGCAGCACGATGATGACGAAGACGGCGAGGGCGGCGCTGATTTTGCCGCCACTGAATTGCGCACCGAGGATGGCGGCTCGCAAACGCCGCCGCCCTCGCAGTTGCATTAGCCGTGTGCGCAGGGGGGGGCGCCCTGCGTGAGCGGTTTGCGGTTTAGCGTTTCCCCGCCGTATCCCAAGTCGCCAGGCCGTCAAACAGCGTGAACGCCATGCCGCTTAACACGCGGTTCTCCAAACCGACCAACGCCGCCGGCACTTCCAGCCGCACCCATTGCCCGGTGGGTGGCAGCGGCCCCATGTGGCGGCGGCTTGCGGTGCCATTCACACCCCAATTGATTAAGGATACGCTGATCAAGTAGGTAAAAGGTGCGCCCGAGGAAAGCGATGATGCCGATTATGCGAAATGAATGCTGATTTCATCAGGCCGAAGGCGATT